>CALGGY010000137.1 GCA_937915785.1 uncultured Bacteroidales bacterium | reverse complement strand
GATTATACTTATTTTTTCTCGTGAGATATTGGGAAAGCTTTATGGATTTATTGGTTTTCGATTATTTTTTTCAGGTCGCCGGTGGTGTACTGGCGTTGTATGCCGGTGAGGGTCATGCCGTCCACGGTGCACACGCTCATCACCGGGCAAGGCTCGCCCATCACCTGGCGCTTGGTGACCACAAGGCACACTTTTTCGCCTTCGGCGGCGGTTACTCCTTCGGTTATCTTGTCGAAAACTTCAGACAGTTTCTGGTCGGTTATAAAGTTGCGCACCATTGGCAACAGGGCTTTAATCATTGGGTTCATTCTTTTCGGGTTTTAGTTCAATAAATATGCATTCAATAATGTCGTTTTTTTCGGTGTGGCGGTTCATGGAGAACTCCCCGGCCACAATGCCGGCATCCACCGCTCGCTGATATTCGAACACGTCTATTTCCACGTAGCGGGGGGTGCCGTCGGTATAGTTGCCCACAAGTTTATAATAATAGCGGTAAATCATTACAACTCGTATTTTTGTTGTGGCTGGTTTTCAGTGGTTTGCGTGTTTGCCGTTTCGGTGCCTGCCGCACATCCGCGCCCACCTTCGGGGGTGGGGGAGTGCTTTTGTGGTTTCAGCGATATGCCCAAACGGCGGCAGTCGGCGTCGGAGATGCTTTGCAGGTCGCCGTTGGTGTTGCCCAATATAAAACGGTTATAGATGAAATGGTTTATTACGTGGCTGCGGCTCCATTGCTGATTGCGGCGGCGGCTTTCGCGGGCGCACACAAAGTCGAGGGCTTTGAGGTTGTCGGGCAACAGCACAATACGATACTCGTTTTCGGACAGTGTGTTGTCGGTGCGGAAGGTGTCAAACTGGCGTTGCGCCTCGTCCAGCTGTTGCTCGGCGTGACGGCGGGTGTTGGCAAGGTCTTGTTCCAGAGTAATAACGGCCGCTTTGGCCTGTTCCATCTCGATTTGCGCGGCGGTCAGCTGCTCGGTTTTTGTCTGCAACTCGTCCTCCAGCTGGCGGGTGCGGTCCTCCACGCGTTGCGGGTTCTCGAAACGGTCAAGCAGATCTTGCAAAAAGCGCGCGTCGCTGGTGTAGCCGCATTGCTCTTTCAAACGGTTGAACTTGTCAACATATTCGGCCTCTATGCCGTTTATACTTTTGCTTTTCAGGGGTTTAATTGCGGTTTCGCTCATAATTTTTTTGTGTTTTTTTGTTGTTTATACTGTTGTTTGCTTGGTTGATACGCGGCGTGGCCGTGTTTGCATTTTTTTTGTGTGTTTTCCCCCGGGGGGGGGTGGGGCGGAGGTTTGCCGAAAAAATGAAAAAACGGCTAACAATAACAATTAACACACACAATCCGCCCCATTATCATGAATAAGAGAGATTTACCAGTTGTCGCGCGCGATCTCCCTTTCGGGGATGTAGAAACGTCCGGTTTTGTAGAGTGTCCACGGCTTGTAAAGCCATTGTGTGTCGCAAATATCGGCCTGCATTTCCACCTGTCGGCGGGTTGAGGCTGTAAAATGGCGCATTCCGCGCGGCGTGTGCAAGGTGAGGCGGTATTGTTTTTGCCATAAACCCCTCCACCATTTTTTGAATTTTTCCATAATATTTTAATTTGTTGATTATTAGTTGTTTAAATAATTTGTAAACAAAAGTTTACAAATGGTTTGTTTGTTTACATTAAAATGTTGTTTTATCGTTTACCAGCATGTTTATGACGTTTCGCAGCCCGTCATCGTCGCGCACCAGCAGCACGGGGTACAGGTACGCGGGGTTGCCCCCACCCCTCCGGGCCGGGCGGCTTTGGTACTGATATTTTCGCATGGCGGTCTGCAGGTTGTATATTTTCAGCTGGTTGTTGTTGGTATAGCTGCGCAGAACATACATTATCTCGCTGAAACTGAGGTTGTACAAGTCGGGCGTGTCGGCGGGCGCGTCGTTGGCGGGTGAGAACACTTGGTTCAGCGCCTCGCATTCCTCGGTGGGTGCCTCAAAATAGCGGTTCATCAGGTCTATATTGTTTATATCCTCCATGGTGAATGGGAACATTACGCCGCTGCTGTCGGCGGCCTTTTTCACTTCGGCCCACACGCGGTCGATGTCGATATGCGATAGGGCGTCGCCGTCGATGTCGTCTATCTGGAAACAAAGGTATCGGCGGTTGTTGCTGTCGCGCAGGAAACGGCTTTCGTTCACACTGCCGCAGAAGTTGGCAATACGCGCGTGTTTGCGCGTCATGCGGGCGTAGCGCTCGCGATAGCTGGTGCTCGAACTGGATATTATGCTTTTCAGGCTGTTGTAGTCCTTGCCGAAAATGGTTTCCAGCTGGTCATCTATATTTATCATAAACTTGTCGCTTAACAGCTGTTTCACCTCAAAACTGCTGGCGCTGGTGTCTATCTTGCCGCAATAGCTGTAGTCCGACAGGAATGGCGGCGTGAGTTTTTCGAGGAAAGTTGTCTTGCGTCGGCCCTGCGCCCCGATGAGGGTGAACATAACGTCGTTGTGCTTTTTGCCGGTGCCGCACAGGTAGCAGGCTTGCAGCCATTTGAAAAAATAATATTGGAACAGTTCACGGTAGCAGAATGCCCCAATCTGGATATCAAGCGGCGACAGGCGCACGCACTCGCACAGGCGCAGGAACTCCGCCGGGGTGCTGCCGGTGGTGAGCTTGCCAACCATGTCGAAATAGTCTTGTATGGCGTTGTAGTCGGCTATCATGGAGCTGCCAAGCAGTTTTTCAACCCTTTTTTCGGGGGCGCGGTAGCCCATTATCTCCAGTTGGATAACAAGGTCGTTGAACTGCTTGTCCTCAAAAGGCTCCCAGCGTTTTGTGTCGCTGTCCATGGGGAGGTATTCCACAAGGTTTTTCAGTGTGTTGCGGCGGAATATATAGTTTTCGTCGAGGTAGAGGCGAATTTTTTCTATCGGCTGCAGCTCGCGAATGGCCTGTTTTTTTGCCTCAAGGTCGTCGGAGGGTTCGCCATCGGCGCCCCCGGCACCGTCGGCGAGGGTGGGGGCGGTGTTTATCTTGGGCATCCGCAGGCGCACGTGCGGGCGGAGATCGGTGTTGTTGGTGTCGGCGGTGTTCATAAGCGGGCGGGGGTTTTGGTGTTGATAATATCCAGCGCGCTGAAAACGTCGCCTTCGGGGTGTTCAATCTGCATCATCGGAAAATGCACCGCCACGTTGCTGTGCAGGGCGATAAGAGGGGTGCGCTCGTGGTTCAGCACTGTATAGTCGTCGTTCAGGTGCCAGTAGAACAGGAACCCGTTCAAGTTCAGGCGGTGCGCCACGTCGCCACCGAGGGCGCCACGCAGGGCGGCGGTAAATTCCATGTTCATACTGTTGCAAACCCAGTTTGTGTTTGCCGCAAGCCGCAGGTATATGTCCCGCAGCAGGTTTATTTCCTGCACAAGGTGCGGACGCTGGGGGTTGCCGGCGGGCAGGGTGTCGAGGTAGCGCATTTTTCGCGCCACCAGCCGGCCAAGAGACAAAGTGTCGTATTCGTCAAAATCTTTGATGTTCATTTTTTTTTCTCCTATATATATAATGTGTGTGTTTTTTTTATTCGGGGGTTGGTTTATTGGTTCCACCATGCGTCGGTGTAGTCGGGGCGGCTATAGGCGGGTGCGCTGTTGTGGGGAACAATAACGTTGTGTTTGCGAACGGTCATGCGGTGCCCTTTGGGCAGGCCGTCCATCGGCCGCGCCAGTTCTACGGTGTAGCTTTTGAGGGTTTCGGCCACAATGCGCACCGGCACATGGAACAGGTTGTATGTGCCGTTGAAGTTGCGTGTGCGGTAGCGGTAGGTGGCTTGCAGTGGGGTGGGGTGGGCGGTGGTCATTGCCGGCCTCCTTCCTGCTGTGTGGCGGCCATGATACCGCCGAGTTTCAGGGCGCGCATGCGGATGGCGAGGGCGCGTGTGCGCTCGGCCAGGTTGTTTGGGTTGTAGGTTCCGCGCAGGGCCTTGCGTATGGTGGGCTGTGTGCCGAAGCCATCGTCTTGAAGACGGCGCATTATGCCGTATGGCACATAAATTGGGGTGTTGGTTTTCATTTTTTTCTCTTTTTTTTGTGTATGTTGTTTTTTTTCCGTAATTTTGCAGTGTCGTTTCCAGTGCGGAGAAAAACGCTTTAGCGGTATAATAAGACGTGATATGAAAGGCTTCGGCATTTAACAGCTGGAAAGACAGTCAGGCTTCCGCATTGCCGGGAGCTTTTCTTTTGAAAAGGCTGTCCACCGCGAGGCTTTTTTATTCTCACCATCATGCTTGTAATACAGTATTGGGTGCAGTCTCCGTTTCTTTTTTCGCCGATGGTCAGTTTTGCCGTGCCGTAGTATCTGACATGCGTGTAAAGTATATGCATGCCGCAGAATGTAAAGTGAGATGTTTGGCGGTTGGGAGCCGGTTTGGCAGGCACTGTTCTAACCAATGTTGCTTTTTTTATTATTTCTGTGATGTTCAGTGCGCAAACGGTTGATTTCTGGCTTTTCGATGCCCAGAAGGCAGTTTCGTGTATGCTGCCTTTTTCAGGGTCGGGGTCGAAATATACCTGAGCGATGTCGGGGTGGTTAGGGTCTGCGGCGGCAAGTTCTTTTATTTTCTTTTGCAGCTCTTTGGACTGCTTGTCGGTGGCGTTCTTCGCCTTGATGGTTTGCCCGCTCTTTTTCTTCCATTCGTTCATCTTGGCGGCGTCCTCTTTCTCCAGCGCGTCGCGGTCGGTGCTGTCGGCTCGGAGCTGCTCTAATTTCGTGAGGTCGAGCAAAAAGCGTGCCTGCACGTCTCGTAAATTTTCGATTTGCGGGTCGAACTCCGTTATCTGTGGCCGCAGGGCTTCGGCCTCGGCTTTGGCTTGGGCGATTTCGGCCTTCAATCGGGAAAGGGTGCGCAGGGTGGTGTTATAATCGGCGTACTCGTTTTTCAATTTTTCGTACGCCGTGGCTCTGCCTGTTAGGACATTCTTTTCTTTGCTGTCGGGGATGAGGGCGATGGCTTGCTTTAATTCGGCGATTTGCTACTCTGTCCACGCCTTTTCGCGCTTCATCTCTTCCTCTCTCGTTTCGGCTTCTTTTAATTTGTCGCCTATTAGTTGCAGGAGTTTGCGGCTGTCCGCGGGGTTGCCTCCTGCTCGGATTGTCTCAATCTCGGAAAGGTCGAGGTTGTAGTGTGCCGCCTGCTTGCGCAATGGTTCGAGGATGTTGTCGTAGTCTGTTATCGGCTCGACTTTGGGCTTCTTCGCTTGCTGGATGGCCAGCTGCGCCTGCGTCAGCTCGTCGGTGATGCGGCTGTCGAGGCCTTTGTCCACGTCGCCCTGTTTGTAGTTGTCTCTAATAAAAAACGGCGGTCGCTTGCCATGCTGTTGCCATCGTGCCTTGTTATCTTCTACCCAATGCACAAAGGTCGGGGGCATCTGGGTGGTGGGGTTCTTGGGTTGCCAATCGCCGAGGGTGCCGCTGTGCCGTGCCTTGATGCTCAATGTGCAGGTGTTTTTTTTTGCAACAAAAAAAACTTAGCGTCGTATATATAAGGGTTCTATATATGGTATATAATTTGTTTAAGAAAAGCTGTTTAATGCAATACATGCACGTTTCTAACGAAAAATACTCGGGCAGTAAATCGTCTTGTAGTTGGCTTAATTTTCTGGCAATGTTTGCGATAATGTTGTGCGCAAGTTTTGCCGCTGTTGCTCAGGATGTTATAGTAACCAAGGATTCTCGTCGCATCGAGGCGGAAATTATCGATGTGTCGTCAACCGTTATACGCTACCGAGTGTACGGCAAGCCCAGCTCGCCCGTTGTTACCATTTCTGTAAAGGAAGTGCAATCTGTGATTTACGCCAGTGAAATTGAGGCTGGTGAAAACGATGAAACCGACGACGACGAAACGCCCGACAAAAAACAGTCCCGGCGTCCTTCGCGGCGCTATATGTCTGGCACCCATGCACATGCCTATGCCGATTTGCACGGGCTGTACAGTTTCAAATACGGTTTTCTTGGCGTAGGGCCCAAGATAGCTGTTGGCGCGCAGGTCAGCGATTTTCTATTCGTCGGCGGCGGCATAGCGGCTTTGCTTTACAACAACAGGCAGATTTTCGAGGATAGCATGGTTGTTATGCGCGAACCCGACCCGGCTTCGGGAAACACCGAGCCCGAAGAGGCTGTGGAGCGGTGCTACGATATGATACCCAAGTACGGCCTCACGGCTTTTGTAACCACAAAAATATCCATCCCGCTAAGCACCGTAGTCTCATTGTTTGTGGAGGGGGAACTGGCCTGCGATGTTGCCAAACGAGACTGGCTCGACGAATGGTTCTCCGGATGGCACTATTCCGGTGGCGCTGGCATAAGTCTGCGGCGTTTCACCCTCAGCGCCGGCTACCAGAGCTCTCAGCTGCCCCTCGACCGCAGAATAAAACCTTACGACAACTGGACCTACTACAGCGATGGGTACGACAACGGCCTGCTGGAATCGGGCTGCCTCTACGTGAAAATTGGAGTGAAAATTGGGCGTCTGCCCGAAAAATAAAGAATACGATGCCAGTAGCAAGGAACACCATTCATCTTTTTTTATCCAAAAAAAAGTGCGTGTGATATAATTTTTTTTCAAAAAAAACGTTACACACAAACTGAAAACTAAAAATACAACACAAATGGACTTAAGTAAAATACTTGCAATTTCTGGCAAACCGGGTCTGTACAGACTCATTTCGCGCACCAAAACCGGCGCCATAGTAGAATCACTTGTCGACGGCAAACGTATGCCCGTTTTTCAGAGCGATAAAATCAGCTCTCTCAACGAGATAAGCATGTTCACCATGAGCGACGACTACCCCCTTCGCAAGGTGTTCAGCAACATGTTTGTGAAAGAAAACCACCAGCCCATCTCCGACGAGGTGAAAAACGCCTCAAAAGCCGACCTGTTCGCATATTTCGGACAAGTGTTGCCCGACATGGACACCGAACGCGTGCACGCCTCCGACATGAAAAAGGCCATCAGCTGGTACAACCTGCTGCTTAGCAAGGATTTAGTCGACGACAAGGCCGACGACGAACCCGCCGACGAAAACGCCGAAACCAACAACCAGAACGAAAACAAAGAATAACGTATGTGCCCTTCTCCGGGCACGACAAACCTTTCCCCAAAAACTATCATGAAAGCATTCAAAGCCTACGACATACGCGGAGTGTACGGAACCGATTTCGACCGCAACGCCGTTTACCGTATCGGATTTTTCCTGCCCCGACTCTTCGGGGCAAAAACCATAGCCGTGGGCTGCGATGCCCGTCTCTCGTCGCCCGAAATATCGCAAACCCTGCTGCAGGGCATCACCGACAGCGGCGCCGACGTGCATTACTACGGCCTCTCAACCACACCCTTTATGTATTGGGTTACGGCCCGCAATGGCTACGAAACCTCGGTGATGATTACCGCCTCGCACAACCCCAAAAACCACAACGGCCTGAAAATCTCCGCCAAAAACGCCGCACCGGTGGGCTACGACAACGGCCTCAACAAACTGGAACACTGGGTGGAGACCGAAAATCCCATCCCCGTGGCCAACAAAGGTGCAGTGACAAATTTGGAAGGCACCCTGAAAAACGACTATCTGGCTTTCCAAAAACGGTACCTCGGCCAATTGGACGGACTTAAAATGGTGGTGGACTGCTCCAACGGCATGGCCAACCTGTTTGTGAAAGATCTTTTGCCGCCCGACGTAACATATATTGCCGATACCATCGACGGCACTTTCCCCTGCCACGAGCCCAACCCGCTGGAACCGGCCAACATTGTGGCTTTGCAGCAAAAAGTGCTCGAAACCCATGCCGACATAGGCGTTATTTACGACGGCGACGCCGACCGCGTGATGTTCGTCGACGAAAACGCCCGTTTCGTGTCGCCAGACCTCATGATAGGCCTGCTGGCAACACACCTGCTGAAAAACAACGGCTCACGGCCAAAGGTGTTGCAGGACATACGTACCTCAAAAGCCGTGGCCGAGCTTATCGACGAGCTGGGCGGAGAACCTTGCATCTGGCGCGTGGGACGTGCCTACGCCGCCGCCAAATTGCGCGAGATAGACGGTCTGTTTGGTGGCGAACTGGCCGGACACTACTATTTCCGCGACTTTTATTACAGCGACAGCGGCATTATGGCCTCCCTACTGATACTCAGCATAATAGCTCAACGTCATAGGGACGGCCAAACCTTCTCGCAGGTGATGAATTCCATTGCACGATACAAAAACTCTGGCGAAATAAATTTCACCATCGACCGCAAGCAGGAGGCAATGGATTTGGTGAAAAACCATTTCTGCAATGCCGAAAAACCTACCCGGTTCCTCGATTTCGACGGATACCGCGTAGAATATCCGCACTGGTGGTTCAACATACGGCCCTCAAACACAGAGCCTTACCTGCGCCTTATTCTGGAAGCCGACACCGACGAGCTGTTGGCACAAAAAACTGCCGAAATAAAACAACTCCTCAATCCATTTGTTTGTAAATGATTGAGGACGAGCTAAATATAAAACGCTTCGGCCTTGTTGGCACCAAACTCGCACACTCTTTTTCCAAGACCTTTTTCGACAAGGAATACCATAAAACCTACCCATCGCCGGCACAGTACACCAACTACGAGCTTGCCTCGGCCGACCAAATTGTACCCCTCGCCAAACGTCTGCACCTTTGCGGACTCAACGTTACCCTACCTTTTAAACAGTCGGTAATACCCTATTTGAACAGCCTTTCGCCCGATGCGCAGACTGTCGGAGCAGTGAACACCATCCTCTTCCGCCGTTTGCCAACAGGAATTATAGCCACCGGCTACAATACCGACGCAATAGCATTCGAGGCTTGTGTGGAACAATATCTGCCACAGCATGGCAAAGCTTTGGTACTCGGCACAGGCGGGGCGGCCAAAGCAGTGGCCCATGTCCTGAAAAAATGCGGACTGACCGTAACTTATGTGAGCAGGAACGCCGATGCGGATAGTGCCATTGGTTACAATCGGCTCACCGCCGAAACCATTGCAGCACACACCGTGATAATAAACGCCACCCCTTGCGGCACTCTTGGCTTTGGGGCCGAGGTGGATATACCCTACAACGGCATTTCGGAACGCCATTTGTGTTTCGATTTGGTTTACAACCCTCCCGAAACTCTCTTTGTTGCGGAATGCAGAAGACGCGGAGCCATAGTGCAAAACGGCTTGCAGATGCTCTGCCGGCAAGCCGAAGAGTCATGGAAAATTTGGAACGGAATTTTGTAATCAACACATAATTATGCAGATAAAGGAAGTAACAAACTATCTTGCCACGATAATCCCCACCGGATTTCAGGAAAGCTACGACAATGCAGGCCTGCAGGTGGGCAACCCCAACGACGAAGTGCGCGGAGTGCTCATATCCCTCGATCTTACCGAAGCTGTGGCGGACGAGGCCATCGACACAGGCTGCAACCTTATAGTAACCCACCACCCCTTTATTTTCGGCGGACTGAAAAAAATCGACGCCTCCACCGCCTCCGGCCGGCTGGTTTACAAGCTCATCAGCCACGGCATATCCGTGTTCTCGGCGCACACCAACCTCGACAAGCTCAATAACGGCGTTAGCGCCCTGCTCGCCAAACACTTGGGTTTGACAGGCTTGCACGTGCTTGCACCCGAACCTGACTCGCTCAAACAATTGGTGGTATATTGCCCCGCACCGCAGTCGCAAGCGCTGAAAAATGCCCTATACAACGCCGGAGCCGGCAACATAGGCAACTACCGCCACTGCTCCTATTCCGTAGATGGTGCAGGCACTTTCGAGCCATTGCCTGGTGCCGACCCCTTTTTAGGCACCGTGGGCAAACCCGAAAAAACCGCCGAGGAACGAATAGAGGTGATTTATCCCAAAGCGTTGGAAAATAATGTGTTGTCGGCTATGAGAACGGCACACCCCTACGAGGAGCCCGCTTTTGCCATTCTGCCTTTGGACAACCCTAACAACGACCTCGGGCTTGGCACGATTGGCCGCCTGCCCCAACCCACCGATGTGCGCAGTTTTCTTTCCGAGGTGAAACAAATCCTGCACCTTCCAGTGATACGCCATTCGGCATTGTGCCGGGACACGGTGGAAAAAGTGGCCGTGTGCGGCGGCAGCGGAGCCGAATTTATCGGCACAGCCATGGCTCAGGGCGCCGACATATACCTCACCGCCGACCTTAAATACCACGATTTCCAAAAAGCCGCCGGACAAATCGTTCTGGGCGACATTGGCCATTACGAAAGCGAGCAGTTTGCAAGAGAATTTTTTTATAACAAAATATCGGAAAAATTTCGTATATTTGCCGTTCGACTTGCAACGGCAGAATCCAATTTTGTCGGATATATGTAATTGAAAATTAAAATTTTATCGATATATGGCAAAAAAAACCAAAACAGAAAAATCACAGTCGGAACAGACTGTTGTTGAAGAATTTGTAAAACAACAGGATGTAGATGTTGTTGTGGAAAAACGACTTTTGGCGTTGTACACCCTGCAAAGTATTGATACCCAGATAGACAAAATCCGCATCACCCGCGGCGAACTGCCCCTCGAAGTGCAGGATTTGGAAGATGAAATAGTTGGCTTGGAAACCCGTATAAACAACCTCAAATCCGATATCGCCACCAGCGAAACCGCTATCAACGAACACAAAGCGGCTATCGAAACCCACAAGGCGGCTATCGAAAAATACACCAAGCAACAGAATAATGTGAAAAACAACCGCGAATTCGAATCGCTGAACAAAGAAATTGAATATCAGGGACTTGAAATTCAGCTCTGCGAGCGCAAGATGAAAGAGCTCAAAGCCTCCATCAAAGAGAAAAACCAGCATGTGGAGATAGCCAAAAACCTGCTGGAAACCCGCAAGGAAGACCTTAAACAGAAAAAACAGGAACTCGAGGAGATAACCAGCGAAGCCGAACGCGAAGAAAACGAGCTGCTACAGAAATCTGCCGAACAGGAAAAACTCATCGACGAACGCTACCTTACCGCCTACAAACGCATACGCCACGCCGCACGCAACGGCCTGGCCGTGGTGCCCGTGGAACGCGAAGCCTGTGGCGGATGTTTCAGCCAGATACCTTTCCAACGCCAGATGGAGATACGCATGCACCGCAAAATAATAGTTTGCGAACATTGCGGACGCATTCTAGTCGACAAAAACATCGTTGACCGTTCAAAAGAATTGCTGGAAAAAAAATAACCTTTCAAACAAAAAAAACAATACAACGGCAGGCCTAACAACTTGCCGTTTGTAAATTTTGCACGTCATGCATTCCACACATCGCCAACGCATCGCCATGCTGCTGCTCTGCCTTGTTGCAGGTGCGGCCGTTTTTGGGCAGGCCAAGAGCTCCACTTTCGAGTCCAACGGATTCACTTTCCCAAAAATCACCATGGAGCGTATGCTGCGCCTATGCGACATCGACTCCGTGGCTTTCGACAGCGTTATGCGTAGTCAAGGTTTCGTTAGCGAAGAAAATATCTATACCAAAGGCGTGATCGACAAATCGAAAATGGTGTTCGCCAAATCGGGACAGTTCGGCACAAGCCTTGTGTGGATAACCAACGACACCGCCGCCAGCATCGTGGAACGCATGCTCGAAAAATTTGCCCACCCCGACAACGTCTCCATCTCCGACGGTTTCAGTTTCATGTACAGAAAATATGTGATAACAGTGAAATCGACCAAAGACGGACTCAACTATGAAGAAGTGAACGTAATAGACAAAGTGAAATACAAACATAATCAGGAAAATTAACGACAAATACCATGATACACAAAATAAGTTCCGAACGACTGACCCTACAACGCGTAGAAGAGATAATAGAAAAAGGCATGAAACTCGAGCTTTCGCAAGATGCCATCGACAGAGTGCAGAAATGCCGCGGCTATCTGGACAAAAAAATGGAAAACCAAAAGGAGCCCATCTACGGCGTAACTACCGGTTTCGGCTCGCTGTGCAACATCTCCGTTAGTCGCGAAGAACTGTCGCAACTGCAGAAAAACCTCGTTATGTCGCACGCCTGCGGAGTGGGAGACGAAGTGCCGCAAAACATCGTAAAACTGATGCTGCTGATGAAAATCCAGTCACTCTCGTACGGTCATTCGGGCGTTCAGCTGATAACCATCCAGCGTTTGGTGGACTTTTTCAACAACGACGTGTACCCCGTTGTATATCAGCAGGGCTCGCTCGGCGCCAGCGGCGACTTGGCACCCTTGGCACACATGTGCCTGCCCCTTTTGGGCATGGGCGAAGTGTACTATCAGGGCAAACGCATGGCAGCCGCCGAGGTGAACAAAATTTTCGGCTGGCAACCCATAGAGCTGCAGTCGAAAGAAGGTCTGGCACTGCTCAACGGCACCCAGTTCATGAGCGCTTTCGGCACTTGGTGCATACTCAAAGCTCAACATCTGGCACAAATGGCTGACAAAGTGGCCGCCGTTTCCCTCGACGCCTTCGACGGCCGCATCGAGCCTTTCTGCGACGAAGTGCATCTGGTGCGCCCTCACAACGGACAGCTGCAAACAGCCCGCAACATGCGCAAATACCTCGAAGGCAGCCAGATAATAAAACGTCATAAAGAACACGTTCAGGATCCCTACTCGTTCCGCTGCATACCACAGGTGCACGGCGCCACCAAGGACAGCCTTGCTTACGTGGCATCTGTGATAGAAACCGAGATAAACAGCGCCACCGACAACCCCACCGTTTTCCCCGACGAGGACATGGTGGTTTCGGCAGGCAATTTCCACGGACAGCCGCTGGCCCTTGTGCTTGATTTCATGGCAATAGCCACCGCCGAGCTGGGCAACATCAGCGAACGCCGCACCTACCAGCTAATTTCGGGCAAACGCGGACTGCCCCATTTCCTTGTGGCCAACCCCGGTCTCAACAGTGGCTTTATGATTCCGCAATACACTGCCGCTTCCATAGTTAGCCAAACCAAACAGCTCTGCACCCCCGCCTCGGTGGACTCCATAGAATCGTCGCAAGGACAGGAGGACCACGTGAGCATGGGCGCCAATGCCGCCACCAAATGCTACAAAGTGATGCAGAACGTGGAACGAGTGCTGGCAATAGAGATGTTCAACGCCGCACAGGCATTGGAATTCCGCCGTCCACTGCAGTCGTCGCCATTTGTGGAAGGCATGATGGCCGAATACCGCAAGTACGTGAATTTTGTGGACAACGACCAGATAATGTACACCCACATCCACAATTCGGTGAAATTTATCGCCGAACACAAGGACTAACCCATGGAAGCCATGCCATCGAAACTGCTCGAAAAAGTTGTCGACGAATTCTCGAAACTGCCCGGCGTGGGCACACAAACGGCATTGCGCTTTGCACTGCACCTGCTTAAGCAAAACCGCAGCGACGCCGCCATGTTGCCCGCCGCCATTGAGCAGATGCTCGACGGCATCAAGTTCTGCAAAAACTGCCACAGCATCTCCGACACCGACGTGTGCCAGATATGCTCCAACCCCAAACGCCAGACCGACGTGGTGTGCGTGGTGGAGAACATACAAGGCGTAATGGCTATAGAACACACCGCCCAGTACACCGGTGTTTACCACGTGCTGGGCGGCGTTATTTCACCTATCGATGGCATCGGCATCAACGACCTTACCATCGCCCAACTCATCGAAAGGGTGAAAAACGGCGGCGTGAAAGAGGTCATTCTGGCACTGCCCACCACAATGGAAGGCGACACCACCAACTTCTACATTAACAAACAGTTGCAGAACTATCCAGTGAATGTCTCCACCCTCGCCCGCGGCGTGGCCATTGGCGACAACCTTGAATATGCCGACGAGGTTACACTTGGCCGCTCCATTGTGAACCGCGTGCCTTTCGACAGCATCTATAGAAAATAAACAATTGTAAACACCTGAAAATATGTTCGATAACGAAACTCTCAGCCTTTTGAAAAACCATCGTTCGGTGCGCAAATACACCGACCAGCCCATTGCCCAGCCCATTATGGACCAGATACTGGAAGCCGGAATGCGTGGCTCCAACACTGGCAACATGCAGATATACAGCGTGGTGGTAACACGCGATGCCCAGCGCAAGAAAGAGCTGGCGCAGTTCCATTTCAACCAGCCGATGGTTTCGTCTGCCGCAGCAGTAATCACCGTGTGCATCGACATTAACCGATGGAACAAATGGTGCCGGCAGCGCAACGCCGACCCCGGCTACGACAACCTGCTGTGGCTTTTGACCGGCACTGTGGACGCCACCATAGTGTCGCAAAACATCTGCATTGCCGCCGAAGCCGCCGGACTAGGCATCTGCTACCTCGGCACAGTGCTTTACAACGCACCCGAAATTGCACAATACCTGAATCTGCCAAAAGGCGTGGTGCCCGTAACCACCATCACCATGGGCTATCCGGCCGAAAACCCGCAACAGTCGGACCGCCTGCCCCTCGGCGGCATTGTGCACTACGAACAATACAACGACCCCGCTCCCGAACAAATAGACCAGATTTTTTCGGAAAAAGAAAACCTGCCGCAAACCAAAGAGCTGATAAAACAAAACGGCACCGAAAACCTTGCGCAGATTTTCACCACCAAACGCTATACCAAAGCCGACAACATAGTCATTTCCGACAAACTGGACAAATACCTGCGCGACTCCGGCTTTCTGAAATAATTGCACATCCACCCGCAATTATTCACAACGCTTTGGTGAAAAAAACTTCGCCAAAAGCTCCAACGCATTCGAAAAATGCCATAATTTTGCAAAATTATGGTTGATAAGAAAAAATGGAGTTTTGTTGTTAAGTGGCTGAAAAACAAGTATGTATTATGTACTGCTGTTTTTCTGGTATTCTTTTTTATCCTCGACGATAACGGATTGTTCACCACCTATTCGCTGCGGCAAAACAACAGAATGCTGAAAAAACAGAAAATGGAACTTGAAGAATCCATATTGCAGGACAGCCTGAATTGTGCAAAAATGACCAGCAACCTCGAAGAAATCGAACGCTTTGGCCGCGAGAATTATTTCATGAAACGAGACAACGAAGAAATCTTTATTGTAAAACGCGATAAATAGTGCCTATGAAAAGAAATGCCAATTTGCTGATATGCACGCTGTTGTCCGTTGTGCTGATGTTCTCCTGCCAAGCCATGAAAAATGCCTTTACAGCCGATGCGGATGAGGGCGATTTTTCCTTCGAAGAAAACCTCGAAGGTCATAAAACCTACCGCCATGTGCCTGCCAAAAAACCAAAACAAACGGCATCGACGACTGGTTCCGGACAGCGCGGTAAAATGGGCGTTACCGTTACTGCCAAGGACAACGCCAAGCTCTACAAAGAGATAGAAAAATGGTACGGTACCCCATACAAATACGGCGGGTGCTCGATGAGCGGCATCGACTGCTCCTGTTTCGTGAAAAACATTTACCAATCGGTGTACGGTATCAATCTTAGCCGTGGTGCCGCCTACATCCTCAACGATGTGTCGGTAATCTCGCGCGGGCAGCTGCGCGAAGGCGATGTTGTTTTCTTCGCAAACAATAAAAAGTCCATTTCTCACGTTGGTATATATCTGAAAGACGACATGTTCGCCCACGCATCATCCTCGAAAGGGGTAACAATAAGCCGGCTCTCCGAAAAATACTGGGATTCGCGCTATTTCTCCGCCGGGCGACATGCCAAAGTAACAACAAAATGGAAATGACAATAGAGCTATGAAAACAACCAGAACTTACCGCAGGGTGACAGCACTTTTCTTGTTGGCCGTCTTGTTCTCGGCAGCCTTTGTTTCGTGCAAAAGCGATGTGAACATGACCCGCCGCAAAAAATCGCGCTGCAACACCTGCCCAACTTTCAGTTACAACCAGCCCGTAAATGACAACACCTTCCCAATTGCAGCAATATGAGCAGCTGCTTGGCAAATATCTGCCCGCCAACGCAGTGAAACCGATAATACAGTTTGTTCTCGACAACAAAATCTTTTTCAAGATAATGCCGCCACGGTCGTCGAAACTTGGCGACTACTGTGCCCCCACGCCAGCGATGCCCATTCATAGGATAACCGTGAACGGCGACCTCGGCAAAGCCGAATTCCTGTGGGTTACGCTCCACGAAATGGCTCATTATCAGACAAAAAAGCAGTACCCCCGAAGGGTGAGACCCCACGGCATTGAGTGGCAGCGCAATTTTGCCGACAACATACGGAAATACCTCCAGCTCGACTGTTTCCCACAAAACAGCCTGCCGGCAATACGGCAATACATCGCCAAACTGCCGCTAAGTCCCTCGGCAAACGACAGGGTAATGCTCAGTTTCCGCCAAGTCGGTCAGCAACAGCCTGCCAACCCCGTCATAACCCCCGACAACCTGCAGCCAGGCGATTGCTTTGCACTACAGGGCAGGACGTTCCAAATAGTGGAAAAAAAACGCACACGCTACCGCTGTCTGTGCCTCGAAAACAGGCAGATGTACTCCATCAGCGCCATCGCCACCGTACAGCCACTGAAAAAATCGTGATTTTCTCAAAATAAAATCGTATTTTTGCAAAAAAAAAACAATGGCACGAATTTTGGCTATCGATTACGGACAGAAACGCACCGGATTGGCTGTAAGTGATGATTTACAGCTTATTGCAACTCCGCTCACCACGGTGGAGACGGTGAAACTCATGGATTTTCTGGCCGGCTATTTTGCCAAAGAAAACGTTTGTTGCATAGTGGTTGGCGAGCCAAAACACCTCAACAACACGCCATCCGAGTCGGCCCGTTTTATAGAACCGTTCGTAAACCTGCTGAAAAAGGCTTATCCCGACAAGGAAATAGCACGGGTTGACGAACGCTATACTTCAAAAATAGCCTCGCAGGCCATTGTAAATTCCGGTTTGCACAAAAAACAGCGTCAGAACAAGGCACTTGTCGACACCGTTAGCGCCACACTGATACTACAGTCGTATATGAATTTAAAAAACGTAAAAAAATGATACTTCCAATTGTTGGATTAGGACACCCCACATTACGCAAAGTTGCCCAGCCTATAAATGCCGATTATCCTGACCTTCAGCAACTTGTCGACAACATGTTTGAAACCATGTACGCCGCCGAGGGCGTTGGCCTTGCCGCCCCGCAGATAGACCTGCCCATACGCTTGCTCACCATCGGATACCGCAACTACGACGAAAAACTGAAAGACTACGTGGGCGACCCCATCGAGCGTACCATGATAAATCCCGAAATAGTTGAGTCCAAAGGCGAAATGCAGTATTACAACGAGGGCTGCCTCAGTGTGCCCGGCATTCACGAGGACGTGCTGCGCCCCGAATCGGTGGTGGTGCGATACTACGACCGCAATTTCCAGCTGCATACCGAGGAACTCACCGGACTTCTGGCGCGCATAGCCCAGCACGAAATAGACCATCTCAACGGCAAAGTGTTTGTGGACCGCCTCAGCCCACTGAAACGAACCCTGCTCAAACGCAAGATGAACGACATCGTTTCGGGCAAGACACGCACTTTCTACCGGATGAAATACGCAACAAAAAAATAATTACAGTCATGAAACACATACATCTTTTTATCGTCATTGCCGCCTGCGCACTGTTTTTTGCCTGTGGCAACAAGCACAGCCGTCAAGCCGACCTCGACAACATAACCCGTTTCGAAGACAGTATCGACATACAAAACAGTATAATATCTGTGGACAACGGCAACCGCCTTATCGAACTCTACACTACTTTTGCCACCAACCACCCCGACGACACCCTGGCACCCGCATACTGGCACCGTGCCGCTCAGGTGGCCGCCAACATCCACCGTCCCGACATCGCCCTGCAATTTCTCGACACCGTCATAGACAAATACCCCGACTATAAGGATGTCGCCGTGTGCGCTTTCTACAAGGGCTTTGTGCTCGAAACCGTTGCCGGCGATATGGATGCCGCCCGCGCAGCCTATCAGGATTTTATCTCCAACTATCCCAACGACCCGCTTGCCAAAGACGCACAGGTAAGCATTGAAAATCTGGGACTTAGCCCCGAAGAACTACTCGAAAAAATACTTAGTCAGAATTCCGCCGATAGCGTTATCGCAGAAAGCAAATAAGCCGCCAACAACATGCTCCTTTCACTGAGTATAGAGAATTACGCACTTATCCACTCGTTGCAAATAACGTTCAACGAGGGATTTACGGCTGTTACGGGCGAAACCGGCGCCGGAAAATCGATAATACTTGGTGCAATGGGCTTGCTTGTAGGGCAACGTGCTGATACTCAGGTTCTTTCCGATAAGGAACACAAGTGCGTCATCGAGGCGGTTTTTGATGTGGGCAAGCTGGGACTGAAACCTTTTTTCGACGCCAACGACCTCGACTACGATGACAATGTTGTGGTTCGTCGCGAAATACTGCCATCGGCCAAATCGAGGGCCTTTATCAGCGACACCCCTGTATCGCTGCAGCTGATGCGCGACTTTGGTGCCAAGGTTCTCGATATTCATTCTCAAAATCAAACACTTACGTTGCTCGATGCCGATTTTCAGATGCGTTTTGTCGATTCTATGGCTGGCAATGCCGACCTCTTGCAACGCTATACGGACATTTACCGCAAGTATGTTTCCACCAAGTCGGAGCTTGCACGGCTCAGCGCCGAACTTCAGCAGAGCCGCCGCGACAAGGACTACAACCAGTTTCTTTTCGATGAGCTCGAAAATGCCAAACTCACCGAAAATGAGCAGGAAGAGCTTGAACAGGAACTTGATTTGCTAAACCACACCGAAACCATAAAACAGACCTTTGGCGAAGTGCTGGAAACTGCCGACCGTCAGGACGATGCCGCAGTGCCTCGGCTGCTGTCGGCAAAATCGCAGCTGTCCAAAATCACGGCCTACTACCCTCAGGTGGAAGAGCTTTTCCACCGGTTGGATTCTTGTGTGATAGAGTTGCGCGACATATTTTCCGAACTAGCAAGCCTTGACGAAAATCTGACCTATTCCTTTGAACGTCAGCAATATGTGTCGCAACGTCTCGACACCATATACAATCTTCAAAGCAAACATGCGGTAAGCACTGTGGCCGAGTTGCTGGAGATAAAATCGCAGTTGTCCGACAAACTGCTGGCAACCAACAATTTGGCCGAGCGTATTTCTGCCCTTGAGCATAGTTTGTCCCAATATGAGGAGGCATTGCGAAAATTGGCGTCGGAATTGTCGGCCAAACGCCGCAATTGTGCCCAACAAATTGAAAAAGAGGTTATTCCGATACTTTCCGATTTGGGGATGAAGGATGCTCAGTTGGCGTTGGAGTTTACCGTCAGCGACAGTTTTCTGCCTAACGGCACCGACAGTGTTCGTCTGCTTTTCAATGCCAACAAAGGCGGCGAGCTGCGCGAGGTGGGCAAGGTTATTTCCGGTGGCGAGCTGTCGAGGCTTATGTTGGCGCTCAAGTCGTTGATAGTACGGGTAAATATGTTGCCCACCCTTATTTTCGACGAGATAGACACCGGCGTTTCGGGTGCAATAGCCGCCAAAATGGCCAACATCATGAAACAGATGTCGCAAAAGGCTCAGGTTCTGGCCATTACACACCTTCCGCAGGTCGCAGCCAAAGCCGATTGCCAGTATAAAGTTTTCAAACAGAGCGACGACACATCCACGCAAACTTCTATGTGCCGACTTACCGACCAGCAGCGCGTTGAAGAAATAGCCAAAATGCTTTCGTCCGAAAAACTTACCTCATCGGCTGTTGAGGCTGCAAAAGAGTTAATGAACTGATAACCACATGGATTACGGAGTTTATATATTACGATTGTTGGCCGCCATGCTTTTGGGGGCTGGTATCGGTGTGGAGCGCCAGATTAAGCAGCGTAGTGCGGGACTTACCACCAACGCACTTGTGTCGATTGGCGCATGCGTTTTTGTGTTGCTTTCCGAAATTGTGATTTGCGGAGGCGTGGAAAATATGGACCGCTTGCGTGTTGTTTCGCAGATAGTTACGGGCATCGGCTTTTTGGGTGCCGGCGTTATCATGAAAGATGGTTTCACCATTCACGGACTGAATACCGCCGCAACTATCTGGTGTTCGGCGGCAGTGGGCTCGCTTTGCGGTTTTGGCATGTATTGGCAGGGCTTGGCAGCCGCAGTGGCCATTGTTTCTACCCACCTTTTGCTGAAGCCTTTGAGCGATTTTCTTGACCGAAGGCCTTATAAATACGTGGAAATCAAAAATGTGGGAATAATTCTTAAAGTGGAAAGTCGCTCCTCCGACGAAGTTAATATCCGCTCGGCGGTGATAGATATATTGCAAAGTATCGACAATGTTATTGTCAGCAAAATTGAGACCACCCACCCTAAAAACGATGACGAAGCGCTGATTACAGCCGATATTCTTACAAACAATATTTCGGGAAATTCCAAACGTATTGTGTCGCAAATTTCGCGGCTCGATGCGGTTACAAAAATATCCACCGAGGTGCTTTCGCAAAAGGTGGAGAAATAGGTTTTTTCGTTTGGAATTACCTTTTCGAGTGCTCCGGACTTATTCCTTAGCTTTGTCGTACAGCCGTTTGATGGTCAGAGCTTTCAGCTCCGGGCAGTACCATGTGTAGTTGCGTATCACCTTTTCCTGCATGTACATGGGTTCCACCACCTGTCCGCAGCAGATATTGTGTATTATCACATTGTCGTCCACGCAGATACCGATGTGCAGCTGTCCTCCGTCAAGGTTCCAAATTGTGATATTGCCTTTTTTGTAAGGTGCCGAGGTGTTGT
The DNA here is from genome assembly GCA_937915785.1 of uncultured Bacteroidales bacterium. Taxonomy (GTDB): domain Bacteria; phylum Bacteroidota; class Bacteroidia; order Bacteroidales; family P3; genus UBA1219. The sequence goes on along the minus strand of CALGGY010000137.1, from coordinate 16,142 downwards.
TTTTCAGCTCTTTAACTTGGTCGAAATAGGGCATCGGGTTTTTCACCCGGCGGTGGTCTATGTTGGTGTTGGTAGGTAGTTTCCTCGATTTGCGGTATTGGCTGATGCTTTTCTGCAAATCCCACCCGAAGGCTTTGCGGAAAGCCCTGATTATCACGTCGGTACATACGCCGATATTTTGTGGCACATCGCCGTTGGGGTATGGTATCTGGCGATACGATGGGTCGTATTTCACGTTGGCGTTTTCCAAAGCCCTTGCACTGTCGGCCAGTATGGTTGGGGCAAGGTGGCATTTTACTGTTGAGGGCAGCTGGGCAAAAGCCGTGCCAAACACAGAAAAAAGCAAAAGTGTTATTATGGTATAGTGTTTTTTTATCGTTTTGTATTGAGTGTCAATTGTTTAAAGTGGGTTTGTCTTTTCAAGTATTCGCCGCTTTCGGGACCGAGGTTGAAAAGCAGGTCCAGAACGCTGAGGTTGGGTGCGAATCCCAGCCGGGTGTCGAACACCTGCGGGTATTCCTCAAATTGCCATTGGCAGGGCACTTTGGGCGATATGGCATAGCGCAGGTCGTGTTCATCGCCACAAGGTTTGGCAAAATCTGTGGTGGTGTCTATTGCAGTTTTCAGGTTGGTTTTTTTCAGGCACCACTGCAATATGTCCATGTTGAGGTCTATGAGGAAATGTTTGTGGCTGAATATCAGGTTTTTCACGTCGTCGGAGTAGTAGAGGAAGTATGGCGAGGCGTTGTATGCCGACTCTATGGCGCGCCAGTGCTGCATGGGCCAGTTTTCGCGGTAGCAGATGGTTATGTACTTGGTTATGGTATGGTTGCCCGATGGGCGTTCCACGTTGGCCGTGAGCGGCAGTGTGCCGTTAGCAGTGGCTATTATAGCGCGGTTACGGTAGGTTTGTTTGGGGTAGGTCTCCCACGCTTCGATGGCGGCAGCTTGGCATGTGGCCATTTGCGCCATGTAGGCTACGTTGGGGAAATAGGCTGTGCTAAACAGTTTCATATCAGCGTCCTAGGGAAACCGACTGCAGTTTGTTGTCGGCAAAGAAAAGGTCGATATTGGCATCGGCAAAGGTTACACGGCGTTCGCCCCAAGCCTCGTTTTCTATGTCCTGTTCGTACAGATGGTTGGCAACAAGCAGACTGACAATTTCCCGTTCGTTTTTTTGGAATATTTTTTCGCCAAAAAGCGTAACCTCGGGGTTGGAAATGTCAAAGCAGTTGAGCAACGATTCTGCACCTTCGAAAAAAAGCGAAATGTCGTCGTTGTCGTAATGTGCCACGGTGATGTCCTGCCCCATGCCGTCGTCTATCACTTCGGTGTCGGTGGGCTGACCTAAAATATTTTGTGTTTCGGCCATTGTCATGCCAAACTTGATGTTGCCGAGGCCTTGTTTTATCTTTATTTCCAAATCCATGCCAAGAAATTTTGTTGATTGATTTGGATAGATAACGGGCCGCAGTGTTTTAAATTGTGTTTTGGTGGCGTTTTTTTGGTGGCGGGTATGTTAAAAGAGAATGTTGCCGTATTCCACGTTGGTTAAGAAAAGGGCTTTGGCCGGGAGTGATGTGCCGGCGTTGCATCGGTTGCGGCTTTCTATTATGGTGCGGAAGTCGTCGGCTGTGATTTTGCCGCGTCCCACGTCGATAAGGGTTCCGGTGATGGCCCGCACCATGTTTCGCAGAAAACGGTTGGCTTTGATGGTAAATACCAGATGTCCGTTCATCTCGTCCCAGTGTGCGTGCATTATCTGGCAGTTGTTGGTAGCCGTTTGGGTGTGCAGTTTCGAGAACGATGTGAAATCCTCGTATTGGAACAGTATTTGTGCGGCGCTGTTCATCATTTTTACATCCAAATTGCAGAATATGCGGTGCACAAAGTCCTGAAGGAAAGGCATTTTGCTTGTGGCCACGTGGTATTGGTAGGTGCGAGCTGTGGCGCTGAAACGTGCGTGCAGGTCGTCGGCTACTGGAAAAATTCGGTAAATGGCCACGTTTTCGCCGGCAAAGGCGTTGATTTTGTGGGTTATATGCTGCAACTGTCGTTCGTCGAACTGTTGTTCGGTGTCGAAATGTGCGTAGTAGCTGCTGGCATGTACGCCGGTGTCGGTGCGGCCACATCCAACCACAGGAATTTTCTCGTTGCAGAAAATGTTCAGGGCTTTTTCCAGCAGTTCCTGGACGGTGGGTGCGTTGGGCTGAATTTGCCAGCCGTGGAATGGTGAGCCGTTGTATGCAATGTGCATGAAATAGCGCATGGCGGCGTCAGGATGTTTTGCGGAAATAGTAGGTGATGGTGCCGGTTTGCAGTTCGGTGGCGTTGGGGTCGGGACTGAATTTTGCCCTCATCGCCGCCTGTTCGGCCTGACGTTTCTGTGTGGCGTCGGTTACGGTGGAGCCCGGTTGCGCTTCGGCGCGGGTTACGTTGCCGTTGCGGTCTACCCAAATTTTCACCACCACGTTGCCTTGTTGGTTGGAGTTGTAGGTGGGTTCTGGCAGAGCTTTGGCAGTACGTCCTTTCAGCGACCAGCCTGTGCCGCCCTTGCCTGGTATGCCGTCGTAGCGGTTGCTGTTGGGGTCGCCGCCGGCCTTGCCTTGGTTGCCGGGACCGTAGGTCTTGCCCTCGCTGCCGCCTTGTTCGTTGGTTTTCTTGCTGCCTGGAAACAGAGCTTTTTTGTTTATCTCAGGTTCCTTTTTGGTGGGTTCGGGTGTGGGTTCCACCTTGGTTTCTTTTGTTTCTTTTTTGTTGTCGTTTTTTGTTATTGCCACACTTTTCTGAGTGCTTTGTGTGCTGATGTTTTCGGACACGGTGGCAGGTTTGGGAGGAGCGGTGGGGTAGGGGTCGGGGTTTTCGGTGGGTTTGGGTTGTGGGTTTTCGCCGAGACCGAAGTCGCTGTCGCCGAGGTTCACCTCAACGCCCTGTTCTTCGGGTGGCGGGTTCTGGTACGAAAGTCCCAGCAGCAGCAGTGCGGCAACCAATACGCCCATTGCAATGGCGGTGCCGGCGGCTGCCTTTATGTTGTCCTGCTTTTTTTCTTGCTGGTCTTTCATGGCTTTTGGCAATTGTTATTTAGGACTTGTGGCCAAAATTACTTTGTGTTGTGCGCCAGTACGTTCGTTAATGGCGTTTACTGCATCTATCACGTTTACAACGTATTGCACGGGCACGGTTTTGTCTGAGCGTAGTACTACGCAGGCATCGTGGGTTTCGCCGTTGTTCACGCTTTCGTAAATTCCCTGTTCTATCATGGGTTCGAGGGTTTCCACCGATGCGGGGGTGGCGGCGTCGCCTACGTAGAACTCGTAATTTTCGTTGATATACACCGTTACGTTCTGCTTGGCCATGGTTTTGCTGTTGCTTTCGGGCAGTAGCAGTTTCACGGCGTTGGGGCTTATCAGTGTGGAAGTTATCATAAAGAAAATGAGCAGCAGGAACACCAAGTCGGACATGGTGGAGCTGTTCGATTCTATCTTTATCTGATTTTGACTGCGTATCATAACTCAGGTGGTTTATGGCTGAAAGTCAAAAATTTACGATTCGGGTTCGTTCAGCAGGTCCATAAATTCGATGGTGCGTGCTTCGAGTTGGAACACCACATTGTTTATACGGCTCACCAGCACGGTGTAAAGGAAATAGGCAATGATACCAACAATAAGGCCACCCACGGTAGTTACCATGGCTTCGTATATGCCGCTGGAGAGAACTCCGATGTCGATGTTGTTTCCGGCGTGGGCCATGTCGAAAAAGGCTTTGATCATGCCGGTGACGGTGCCAAGGAAACCAATCATGGGTCCGAGGCTTGCCACGGTGGCGATTAGCGACACTCGTTTTTCGAGGTCGGAAACCTCAAGGCGTCCAACGTTTTCTATGGAAGTTTGGATGTCGCCCAGCGGACGACCGAGGCGCGAAAGACCGGAGTCAACCATGCGTGCTATGGGCGAGTTGGTGGATTTCGCCAACGAACGGGCTCCGTCGATGTCGCCTTGATGTATGTAGCTGCGTATGTTGGTCATAAACTGCGACGAGTCCGACTTCAGCGTGCGGTTCAGCGTGAGGTACCTTTCTATAAAAATGTAAATGCACAAAATGAGCAGTGCCAAAAGAACCCACATTATCCAACCGCCGTTTTTGGCCATTTCCCAAAGCGACAAAGTCTCTTCGGTAACTGCGGCCTGAGTGCCGGCAACTTCGGCAGCAGCCTGAGCGGCAGTGTCTATGCCGCTGATTAGCAATAAAATACCTTTAAACATATTGTCTTTGTTTTTCTGCAAAATTAGTGCTTCTTTTTGAAAGTTAGCCCTATGGCAGGCAAATTATTTCAACAGTGCAGTGTTAGTTTTGTGGTCACCTGTTTTGCTTCGTTTGTGGTGTCTGAAAAATAAATTTGTTTATTCCGAAAAAAAAACGTAACTTTGCAAATTCCATTGAAAAGTATATAGTATTAGTAATCATCATTATACAAAAAAAATAAAATGAATATCACAAGAGAAAACGTAAGCGATCTTGAACTTTTAATAAAAGTTGACATCAACGAAGCCGACTATTCGGAGAAAGTTACCAAAACCCTTAAAGACTATCGCCAAAAGGCTAATATGCCCGGATTTAGAAAAGGTACCGCCCCTATGGGCTTGATAAACAAGCACTATAAACCGGCAGTGATGGCCGACACCGTTCAGGACACTCTCAACGAAGCTCTCTACAAATACATCACCGACGAAAAACTCGACCTTATCGGCCTGCCCATCTCCAACAACGAAAAAACCGGCACCCCCGATTTCGAACATCAGACCGACTTCACATTCTATTTCGATGCCGCTCTGTTTCCGCAGATGAACATCGACTGGGGCAAAATCGACGCCAAACTCTATCAGGTGAAAGTTGCCGCCAAGGATGTCGACGAACAAATAGAGTCGGTGTGCCGCAACTATGGCAAGTTTGAGGTTCCCGCCGAAATTACCGACGACAGCGACGCCATCTACGGCCATTTTGTGGAGCTTGAAAAAGGCCAGAAACCCGAAGATGCCAAAGAAAAATACCTAACTTTCGAGGTGGGCAAAGTGAAAGACGAAGAGATAAAGAAGTCGCTGATGGGCAAAAAGGCCAACGACGTGCTCACCATCAACGTTGCCAAAGCTTTCGCAGCTGCCGACATCGAGCAGATTTTCCACCTGCCCGCAGCCGAAGCAAAGAAATACAAAGCCGACATCGAGCTCACTATCAGCAGCCTTGCACACATCACTCCGCACGAGGTAAACCAAGAGCTTTTCGACAAGATGTACCCTGGTGCCGGCATCACCACCGCCGACCAGTTCAAGAAAAACCTCAAAAAAGATATAGAAGAGAGCTACGCCCGCCAGTGCGACATAATGTATGTGAACGATGTGGAAAAATGGCTTCTCGACAATTTCAGTGCAGAACTGCCCACCGATTTCCTGCAACGCTACATTGCCAGCCGCGCAGAGAAAGGCACATCGCTCGACGAGGTGAAAGCCAATTGGGAAACCATGTACCTGCCATCCATAAAAGTTGAAATTCTGGAAGAAAACCTTGGCAAGGAAGGCAACATCACCCCATCGCACGCCGATGTGGTGAATGAAGTGTCCAAAATACTGAAACAGCGCGACGCCAAAAACGCCGAAGAAACCGACGAAGCCTACGAAAAACGTATCCTCGACATGGCCGAGAGCATTGCCAAGGACCGTCAGAACGTGGAACAAATCTACGGCCGTCTGCGTGGCGACATGATGTTCAAACTTTTCAACGAAAAGGCAAAACCCATCACCGAAAAAATATCCATCAAGGAATTTGTTGAAAAAGCCCGTATGTAAACAATAACGACGTTTGCGGTACATCAATGTGAATCGGATTGCACAGCGCAGTCCGTTTTTTTTTACGTTATCGTACAGTTTTGATATTTGTCAAAAAAAACGTAAATTTGCAATGCCGTTACAAAGCGGGATATAGTACTTTCTTTTGATACTAAGATACGGAATAATAAAACATTAAACGATGAAAAAACTAACTTTAACCATTGCACTGCTGCTGGGAGCGTTTGGCGTTTCTGCCCAGCAGAAAGTTGTTGTTTCCAAACCGGTTGGCGAAGGTGAACTGCCCGGAATATGCCGTCCCGCAGCAAGTCCCGTAACCGGTGTGGTGGCACTGCCTTCCGACGAAACTCCAGTGTGCCAATACCCGAACATCGGCAGAAAAACAAGCGACAAATCGGCCACCATGGACCGCAAACGCCTGTTGGCACCCGGCGAGTCGGTGATACTGTCCGTCGAAGGCAACGTCATTACCGACGACAGTACCAACATCACACTCTCACGAAACATAGAAACGGCCATTGCCCGCGTTCCGGAGTGGATGCGCTACGACCTGCGAAACAAATTCCGTAGAATGACCTCCACCTATCAGACGCGTATGGTGCAGCTGATAAACAGCACATCCAAAAAATATCTCGACGAGGTGGCATACCAGCTCACCTACCTGCCCGCCGAAGTGCTCACACATTCGGCTTTCAACCAAGCCAACGACTGGAACACCCTTGTGGCAAACGCCAAGATGATATACACCACCGCCGACTCGCTGAAATATGTGCGTCTGAAAGAATACGGCGACACCGCCACCGGCGACTGGCACACCACCACCGAATACAAGATAAAGCAAGGCTCCAGCTACATCTGGCGCGAAGTGGACCGCTACTATTATTATATGTTCATCGTGATGCCTAAACTCTACGACGAAGCCCTCGAAGTGCGCGACATAACATCGTACACCGAACAGCGCACATGGGGCTATTTCTGGCGTGATTTTCTGTGGAACAATCCCAGCGCGGCCCACAACTACAAAAACGTCAACATGAAAGGGTATCCCGCAATAAATTCCTCCGGCCAGCGTGACAGTGTGTTCATCGACACAATACAACGTCTTGGCGAGCTTATGCAGATGCCCGAATATCTTTGGGACGAAACCCCAAGTATATGGTTTTTCAACCGCAATTTCAGCCCAAGCCAGAGTGCCCTCGACGTGCTTGGCAACTGGTGTTCGCGCTGCATACCTTGGGACATAACCCTCACCAGCCAGCTGCGCCCCTCGCAGCCAAACCAAATAGCTTGCCAGCACATCGGCAACTGCCATGAGGACGCCATACTCGTTACCTCGGCAGCCCGTACCTGCCTAATTCCTTGCATGCACGTGTCCGACAACTGCGACGACCACGTGTGGGCCGCTATCCACGACGGTGGCGACGACGTGTGGCACCACTACGAATTCTTCCGTGGCGGACTCTCCTCGGGACGTGGCTATTATTGGGGAATGACCAATATGCAAACCAATGGCGGCTATAGCTGGGAAAGCTCGTACGTGCATGGCGAAGTGCCCGACGGAAGCCTGCTCAACGTCTCGAAAACCTACTCCAAGGACACCGCCGCCTGCCGCCTGCGAATAGTGGTGAAAGACCCCAGCGGCAAACCCGTGGACGGAGTGCGCATAGAGCTCTACTCCACCAACTACCAGTACAGCTCCACCAACCCATCCATCCTCAGCGCCGGCTATGTGTGGACCAATGCCAATGGCATTGTTGACATGACCGTGGGCACCCGCAACAAATATTATATAAAGGTGTACCACCCCAAATTCGGCTCTTTCCCCACCACCAGCGGACAGGTGTATCAGGTGTGTGCCGTGGCCAATTCGGCACCGGGACGCACATACAACTACACTTTCCGGTTCCCCTCGGCAGCATCGGAACAGCGCAATAGCATCACCAGCAGCCAAAACCGCTACAACGCATCCCGTAGCCTCAGCATAGTGGCCAAAGCCGACAACGTTACCACCGGAGTTCGCCCCACCGACTGCCAGGGCGGACGTTTTTTCCAACGCACCGACACACCAGGCAATGTGAGCGTTTATGTGGTTGACAAGACTAATGTGGACAAATTCAAATCCGGCGACATGACAGCCAACGCCGAATACTATTTCGGCACACTTACCGACGGAGTGGTGAACGTGCCGCTACCCGAAGAAAGCGACTACTATGTGGTGCTTACAAACAACAATAACTACACCAACTACGTGGAACTTAACTACGGTTTCGAAATAGTGCAGGGAGCCGATTTCGACAACGCCAACGGCCTGCAAGACGCTCAGCAAACCCGGTTTACCGTTTATCCCAATCCCGCCAGCGACAAGCTCGTGGTCAGCATCGACGGTAAAAACTGCGGCAACGCCGAGGTGGAACTGCTCGACATGACGGGCAAAACTGTGGCCAAACAAGTTGTAGCCAACGGCACTTCCGAAATAAACATCAGCCATCTGCAAAAAGGCGTGTACATGGTGAAATGCGCAGGCAGCGTGAAAAAAATCGTAAAACGATAGTTTGTTATTCACAATTTGTATAATTGACGGGGGTTGACATTGTTCAGCTCCGTCTTTTTTTTTGCTGATAGGGCAATATTTGTGTTAAAACGGCGTATAAATGAATAATTCCGTAATGTTGAAACCGAACAATAGAATGCAAAAATACGATTATCTGATAGTAGGAGCAGGCCTGTATGGCGCCGTTTTTGCCCAGATAGCCACGCAGAATGGCAAGAAGTGTCTTGTTGTGGAACGACGCAACCATATAGGCGGCAACTGTTACACAAAGAAAATCAACGACATAAACGTGCATTACTACGGCGCACACATTTTCCATACCTCCAACGAGCAGGTGTGGCAATATATGAACCGTTTCTGCACTTTCAACCACTATGTGAATTCGCCCATTGCCAACTACAAAGGCGAGCTGTACAACATGCCGTTCAATATGAACACTTTCTGCAAGCTGTGGTCCGACGTGCATACCCCAGCTGAGGCCAAAGCCCGCATTGCCGAACAGCAGGCCGAATATGCCGGCATTGCCGAACCCAAAAACCTTCTGGAACAGGGTATGAAACTGGCCGGGCGCGACATCTTTACAAAACTGGTGAAAGGTTACTCCGAAAAGCAGTGGGGCATGTCTGCCGAGCAAATCCCCGCCTTTGTGCTGCGACGCCTGCCGTTCCGCTTCACCTTCGACAACAACTATTTCAACGACCCGCACCAAGGTATTCCCATTGGCGGTTACACTCTGGTTTTCGAAAAGCTACTCCAAGGCGTGGAGGTGCGTTTGGGCACCGATTTCCTTGCCAACCGTGCCGAACTTGCAGCCATGGCCGACCGAGTGATATATACCGGTCCCATCGACGCCTATTTTGGCCATCGGCTGGGACACTTGGATTTCCGCTCGCTGCGGTTCGACCACAAACTTTTGGAGGGTGTGGAGAATTTTCAAGGCAACGCCGTATTCAACTACACCGACCGCGAAACGCCCTACACACGCATTATAGAGCACAAACACTTTGAGTTCGGCCAACAGCCCGACACGGTGATTAGCTACGAATATCCGCAGGACTGGCAGCCCGGCTCCGAGCCTTACTATCCCATCAACAACCAACGCAACGACGCCCTTGCCGAGCAATATCGGCAGCTGGCACAGCAGGAGAAAAACGTGTGGTTTGGCGGACGACTTGGCGAATACAAATATTACGACATGGACAAAATTGTGGCGCAGGTGCTGGCCCACCCATGGCTCGGCGAATGACGGACAAACCTCTGTAAAGATATGATTTCCTTAATTATATGCACATATAACCGCGATAAGTTCATCTACCAGACTCTTCAGCATATTGCCGATAACAATTTCGACCGGAGCGAGTTTGAGATAGTGTTGGTGAACAACAACTGCACCGACAACACCGACGCCGAGTGCAAGCGTTTTGCCAACGAGCATTCCGACATCGATTTCCGCTATTTTGTGGAAACCAAGCAGGGACTGTCGCACGCCCGCAACCGCGGTATCGACGAAAGTCGCGGCGATATACTTGTTTTCCTCGACGACGACGCCTTTGTGCGTGGCGACTACATGCAGGTGTTGCGTCGGCAGATGGAGCAACACCCCGAGGCTATGGCCTTTGGCGGCAAGATAACACCGCTTTTTGAATCGGGCGAGGAACCCGCATGGCTCGGCAAATGGACCTACTCATGGGTGTCGGCCATAGACAAGGGCAGCAGCGTGGTGCCTTTCGAAGGCAACTCGTACCCCATCGGCGCCAACATGGGTTTCCGCAAAGAGTGTATCGACGCCTGCGGCAAATTCAACACCGAGCTGGGACGCAGCAAGAAAAACCTGATGGGCGGCGAGGAAAAGGATATTTTCAACCGTGTGAAAGAAAAGAACTACGCCATACTCTATTTCCCCGATCTTGAGGTTCAGCACGTTATCCCGCCACAGCGCACCACCAAAGAGTATATCAAAAAAATGGCCTTGGGTATTGGCGTTAGCGAGCGGCTGAGGACTTTGCGTATATCTAAGTTTTCTTACTTGCAACGTATTGTAAATGAGATGGTTAAGTGGGGGGGGGGCTGCTGTTATTTGTCTTGGATATATGCTGCGCGGACAATCTGCGAAAGGTCCTGTGCTGTTGTTTTTCCGATATTATGTAACCAAAGGCCTTCTCAGCAAGCAACAGGCAATATAAATTTTTTTAATAGTTCAATTATAAGGCATCATGGTCTTTTGATCGTGATGCCTTTTTTATTTTTGTAAAATATGGTGAAAGTATCTGTGATATTGCCCGTTTATGGCGTGGCAGAATATATCGAAAAATGTACCAAATCGCTGTTGGCACAGACTTTGGATGAGATGGAGTTTATTTTTGTCGACGACCACGGTCCCGACGACAGCATAGCAATTGCCCAACGCATCATAGCCGGACATCCGCGCGAGGCACAGTTCCGTTTTCTGAAACCCGAACACAACCTCGGCGCGGGCATGGCGCGCAATTTCGCCATACCCGAAGCGCAAGGCCAGTACATAGCCTTTGTGGACAGCGACGACTGGGTGGAACCCACTATGTTCGAAGAGCTGTACAACGAAGCCGTGGCAAAAGGCGGTGCCGACCTCTGCTATTGCCAGGCATACAAGGACTATCTGGACGGCCAACCCACCGAAATGCTGAAAAATCCCGACGTGGAGGCTGGCGAATTCACACATCAGAAACGCAGATATTTCCTGCAAAATTACATTTCGCTGTTCTGGACATTTATTTTTAGCAAAGACTTGATACAGAGGGAAATGATACGCTACCCCGAAGACCGCTCGGCCGACGATAGTTTCTTTGTTACGGCCAATCTGCTTATGGCGCGCACCGTTGCTCATGTGGACAAGCCGTTTTATCACTACCTAATACGTCCCGGTTCGGTTTGTACCACCAAAGACAGCGACAAGTACAAAAAACGCCTCGCTTCGTTTGCCAAACTTATGCGTTTTGCTAAAGACAAGGGAGTTTACACCGAATACAAGGCCGAAATGGATTTTATCTACCTAAAAAAGGGTTACCTTAGCTCGGTGTTCAACTATGTGTACAACTCGTTGGAACCCACCAAAAATACTTTGAAAGATATTTACAAGGAGCTGTTGGCCCAAGTGCCTGATTATGCACGGAATCCTTATTTCCGCAAAAAAATAAGTCTCAAGATGTTGGTTTGGCTGCTGAGACACTGCACAGGTCTGGCCTTAAAACTTATACCCATATACATACGCAAAACCAACCAAGTGGTTTGATTGCTGATGCAAAAAAAACAGAAACGGCGGCTCTGCTGAGCCGCCGTTTCTGTTTTGTAACGTGCTTTAGAACACCACGTTGATGATTTTCTTCGGCACGAAGATGATTTTCTTCGGCTGTTTGCCGGCGAGCCATTTCTGGGCGTCGGCGTTTTCGGCTATCAGTTTCTCCACATCGGCGGCAGTGGTTGTGAGCGGCAGGTCGAGGGTGAAACGCATCTTGCCGTTGAACGAAACGGGGTAGGTGCAGCTGTCCTCCACAAGGTGGCTCTCGTCGCAAAGCGGGAAAGTGGCAGTGGTAACACTTTCGGTGTGGCCAAGCAGGTGCCAAAGTTCTTCGGCAATGTGGGGAGCAAAGGGGGCTATAAGAACTGTCAGCGGTTCAAGCACTTGGCGTTTGTTGCATTTGGCCGACGAGAGGTCGTTCACACAAATCATAAAGGTGCTTACCGAGGTGTTGAACGAAAAACGCTCGATGTCGTCGGTAACTTTCTTTATGGTCTGGTGCAGGGTTTTCAGTTCGGCTTTGGTGGGGGCTTCGTCGCTTACGCTGAAGGCGTTTTGCTCGTTGTGGAACAGTTTCCACAGCTTGCGCATAAAGCGGAACACGCCCTCGATGCCGTTGGTGTCCCAAGTTTTGGCCTGCTCTATGGGTCCGAGGAACATCTCGTACAGCCGCAGGGTGTCGGCGCCGTAGCGTTCCACAAGGTCATCGGGATTTTGCACGTTGAACATCGATTTCGACATTTTTTCTATCTCCCAGCCGCAGATGTATTTGCCATCTTCGAGCATAAACTGAGCGTCGGCAAACTCGGGCCTCCATGCTTTGAAACGTTCAATGTCCAGAATGTCGTTGTTCACAATGTTGATATCCACGTGTATGGGCATGGTATATTCCTCGCGCCCTTCGATGTTTTTGGAAACAAAGAGTGGGTAGGGGACAAAGGCGTCGTTCTCCTGTTCGAGGGCTGGGGTGTATTCGCCGTTGATGCAGGCTTTTATGCGCGCTTCGATATTGTCGGTGCCGTTCATCACGTCGTTGATGGAGATGAGCAGTATCTTGAATCCTTGCTTGGTGGCGTATTCGCGATACACTTCGGCCAGTTTTTCGAGAGCCTCTTTGCGTTTTATCTCGATGATGATTTTTTTGTGGTCGCTGTAGAAATCGAACCGGCGTTTGCCGTCTTTGTAGTCGCGTTTGAAATCGGCACCCAAGCGACCGTCTTTTATCAGCTGCCAGATGCGGTATTCGGCAAGTTTTTCGAAACTTACTCGGTACACAAAATTGGAGCGTCCCTGAATCATGCCTTGGTTAATGAGCTTTTGGAAAGGCTCTTGTTTGACGCTAAGTCCCATGTCGAACAGGAATTTGTTCCAGAAACGCGCGTAGATAAGGTGTCCCGTACCGTGTTCGGCGCCGCCCACGTAGAGGTCCACATTCTGCCAGTAGTTTACGGCCTGTTGGCCAAAATATTCGTTGTTGTTGCGTGGGTCCATGTAACGCAGGTAGTATCCGCTGCTGCCGGCAAAACCGGGCATGGTGCTGAGTTCGAGCGGGAACACCTGCTGGTTGTCTGTCAGCGTTTTGCTTACAATGCGTTTGTTGGGTTCGTCCCAAGCCCACATCTCGGCATGTCCCAGTGGGGGTTCGCCGGTGGCTGTGGGTTTGAAATCCTTGATTTCGGGTAGCTGCAGTGGCAGGCATTCTTCGGGTATGGGGTAGGGGATGCCGTTTTTGTAGTAGATGGGGAAAGGCTCGCCCCAGTAGCGCTGACGGCTGAAAATGGCGTCGCGCAGACGGTAGTTCACCGTGCGGTTGCCGATGCCTTTTTCGTCGAGCCAGTCGATGACGGCTTTCATGGCCTCCTTCACTTTCATTCCGGTTACGAAACCGCTGTTCACCGAGTAGCCTGTTTTGGCGTCCATGCTCTCGGTCCATGTGTTGGGGTCGGAGGTAACGTCCTTTTCGAGACTTACCACCTGACGGATGGGCAGGTTGAAATGTCGCGCGAAGGCGAAGTCGCGGCTGTCGTGGGCGGGCACTGCCATGATGGCACCTGTGCCGTAGCCTGCCAGCACGTAGTCCGATACCCAGATGGGGATGCGCTCGTTGGTGAGAGGGTTGATGGCGTAGGCGCCGGTGAACACGCCGCTCACTTTCTTCACCTCTGCCTGACGTTCGCGCTCCGAGCGGTTTTTGGCCCAGTTCAGATATTCCTCCACTTCGGCTTTCTGCTGTTCGGTGGTGATGTCCATAATCATCTCGTGTTCAGGACAAAGCACCATAAAGGTAACGCCGAATATAGTGTCGGGGCGGGTGGTGAATATCTCAAATTTTTTGTCGCTGTTTTCCACGTTGAAGAAAACCGAGGCGCCTTCGCTGCGTCCTATCCAGTTGCGCTGAATTTCCTTGAGGCTGTCGGTCCAGTCCACAAGGTCGAGACCGTCGAGCAGGCGTTGCGAGTAGGCTGTTATGCGCAGGCTCCATTGGCGCATCAGCTTGCGTTCCACTGGGTATCCGCCGCGAACGGAGAGTCCGCCCACCACCTCGTCGTTGGCCAGCACGGTGCCCAGTTGCGGACACCAGTTCACTGGTATGTCGGCCAGATATGCCAAGCGGTAGTTCATCAGCATTTGCTGACGCTGGTTTTCCGAAAAGGCGTTCCATTGCTCGGCGGTGATGTGCAGGGGTTCACAGCAGGCGGTGTCGAGGCCGTCGGTGCCGTGTTTAGCGAGGTGTTTTTCCAATTCGCTGATGGGCAGCGCTTTGTTGGCTTTGTTGCAATAATAATGGTTGAACAGTTGAATGAAAGTCCACTGTGTCCATTTGTAATATTCCGGATTACAGGTGCGTACTTCGCGGCTCCAGTCGAAGGAGAAACCAATTTTGTCGAGCTGTTCGCGGTAGCGCGATATGTTCTGTTCGGTGGTTATGGCCGGGTGCTGTCCGGTTTGTATGGCGTACTGTTCGGCGGGCAGACCGTAGGCGTCGTAGCCCATGGGGTGCAGCACGTTGAACCCTTTCAGGCGTTTGTAGCGTGCAAAGATGTCGCTGGCAATGTATCCCAGGGGGTGTCCCACATGCAGTCCCGCTCCCGAGGGGTAGGGGAACATGTCGAGCACGTAGTATTTTGGCTTATCGGAGATGTTGTCGGTACGGTAGGTGCCATTTTCGCGCCAGTAGTTTTGCCATTTGCGTTCGATGTCGTTGAAATTGTAATCCATATATTTACTTTGTTATCAAAAAACAAGCGAGGATTTTGAAAACCAAACCCTCACTTGTAATAATTCTTTTGTTGTCAGAATGTTATCTGAAAGCTATTTCTCGTTCTATAATCTGGTATTTTTCGCCGTTGCGGAGAATGGTTTGTCTCACCCAGTTGCCGTCGTCGTCGTACTCGTATATGTAGGTGTGTTTCCAGTTCACGTGTTCGTCGTAGTTGAAGGAGTGTATTTCGGTAACGTTGTCGTGTTCGTCGTAATAGTAGGTGGTTAGTTTGATGAGGTTTTCGTCGTCGTCGTAGAAACGCCATTCTATGCGGTTGCCGTTGCCGTCGTATTTGTAGTAGTAGGTCTGTTTAAGGTCGCCGTTGGCGTCGTAGAATTCAATTTGCGAGCAGTTGCCGCTGCCGTCGTATTTGTAGAGTCGTTTTTCGGCCAGCGAGCCGTTGTCGCTGTAGTGCAGTTCCTCCACAAGGTTGTTACCTTCGTATTTGTAGGTCTCGCGTTTGCTCATTTTTCCGGCAAAGAAAATGGTGCGTTCGGTGCGGTTGCCTTTGCGGTCGTTGAGGTAGGCGGTACGGGCCTGCAGGTTGTCGTTGCGGCCGTATTCGTTCCAGCCCAGCGCGTAGCTGTTGCCGTCGAAATAGAACGAGTAGTAGGTGAAGGTGTTGTTGCGTATGTACACACGGTCGTCGAGGTTGCCGCGGCGGTCGAAATTGATGGAGTCGGTGCTGTAGAGTTTTTTGGCGTCGCCTTCCATATAGTAGGTGCGTTCCATAACGTACACTATGTCGCCGTGCAGGTTCATGCGTGTGAGCGAGTTGCGGTACTGCTTGCCGAACTCCACGCTACCCACGCCGATAATCTCGCACATGGTGCCTCCGCGCCATCCGGCGAAAGCGCTTACCGAAAGAATTGTACACAATATGGCTGTGATAAAAACTGTTTTTTTCATATCGTTGAGGTTTATAGCATGAATGCTTTTTGTTTGCTTGGTCGTTATAATAACGTGTAAATTGCTTATATTGTATGTGTTATTGTTTTTTTGTGGTACTTTTTTTGTGGTTACATACCAATCTGCAAAAGTACGAAAAAAAAATGGATTTTTTTATGTAAATCCTAAAATTCGCAAGTTAAAAAAAAGGACATGCTGGCGGAAAAGCAGTGGAGAAGTGCCCGATTCATTCGGATAATTTGCTAAAAAGGGTCTGCTAAAAAACTTCCTTGTTACAATTCCATTAGATTGTCACAGATGGCCACG
>CALGGY010000136.1 GCA_937915785.1 uncultured Bacteroidales bacterium | reverse complement strand
AAATTGCATATCATGAGGACAGTAATTCAGCGAGTTACATCGGCAAGGGTGAGCATCGAAGGCAATACAGTTGGCAGTATTGGCAACGGCATGCTGGTGCTTTTGGGAATAGAGGACACCGACACCGACGAAGACATAAAATGGCTTTGCACAAAAATAGTGAACCTGCGTATTTTCGACGATGAACAGGGTGTTATGAACAACTCCATACTTCAAAATCCCGACCACAACATACTGCTTGTGAGCCAGTTCACACTCTACGCCTCCACCAAAAAAGGCAACCGCCCGTCGTATATACGCGCCTCCAAGCCCGATTTTGCAGTGCCCATGTACCAGCGATTTATTGCCGAACTGACAAAACAACTCGGCAAACCCATTGAAACCGGAGAGTTTGGTGCCAATATGCAGGTGTCGCTCGAAAACGACGGACCTGTAACCATCTGCATCGACACAAAAAACAAGGAGTAGGCGGCGAAAAAGACGTTTAAAATTATTTTTTTTGTACACACAATTTTCAATATCTGTCAGCGTTATTGCAATAACAAAAAATGAAAGATTATGAAACAAGTTAAACTTGCTTTGGTTGCAGTTGTTTCGGCCCTGCTGATGTCCAGTTGCATAAGCAGCGGCGAGATGGCAACGGAGTATTTCGACAACCTGTCGACCGGTAAAAATGACGTCGGCAAAGCCACCATCTATGTGTGCATGCCAACCGCCGTTGTACATACAAACCAGACACTTAACCAGATAGAGGGTTTCATGAACCTTTCCACACACGTGCAGGACTCCATAATAGTGGCCAACACAAAATTTCTGGACAAAGTGGTGGACAACACCTTTTTGAAGCACTTTAATGACAATTTGCTGTATCACCTTCAACGTACCGGAATAAACACCGTGGTGGTGGACAATGTCGGAAAACTGCCCCAGCCCAACGACACTACATTTGTTTTGAACATACCACAGATAGAGGCAGAGGAATTTATTAAGAAATCGCGCTCCGAATTTGCCGAAACAAACGGCACCTACTACCACTACGACTACGATTTGAACGGATTCAGCACCAACGTGTGGTACCTTTTCGGGAAAAACGACTCCACCGGCGATGTTTACTACAAAAATTTCGAGGTTATGGATTCGTTCCACGGCGAGGTGGAGAAACTGAAAAACGGCGTGGCCACAGTGACAGGCAAGTACACGCGCATAAACCTTAACGACGTTTACAACACCGCCTCCACGGCAGGCAAGAAAACCGCCGTGTTTTTTGTGGAAAAAATTGTGAACGACTACCTTGTTTCGAAAGGACGCACCGACAAATATTACATCTACAACCCTGTGAAGAATGTTATCGACGATTACGGCATTTCGGCGCAGGGAGGCAAGCAACGCTCCTTTCAAAAGGTTGAAAACAAATAAGTTGTGAGATAAGCGACAATAGCTCAGTTGGTAGAGCGGCGGCTTCCCAAGCCGCAGGTCGCGGGTTCGAGCCCCGTTTGTCGCTCTTTCTGTCAAATTCTTGATAGCGAGGTGGGTAGGTCGGTAATAGCCGAACCAAACGCACCCTAACCAAAAACCGCTTTTCTCGCGGGTGAACACCTCGCATTGATCGGATGAAACCGATATGTTGGAGCCGCTATGAGTATCAGAACTGGCCGATGTGCTAACGTTTGAATAAAAAATCCCCGCAGCTACGTTGCGGGGATTAGTTTCCTTTTCGAGTACTAAGCTGCTTCAGCCGAAAATGTCGATGTTATGTACAATTCACAAGATAATAGCTTGTTTCGCAGGCGGTCAGCTCATCTGGATGGCATCGACTATCAGCCACACAATGAAAATTACGTTCCAGAGAGACTCTTTGTAGTTGAAGATTGTGCGCAACGGCTTTATGAACCACACCAGCACATTCCACACAACAAAAAGTGCAGCCAGCAAAAAACTTGATGTGGGACCGGCATATTCCACTGCATCCCACCATCTGAAACTGAATATTTTTGAGAAAACCACATAGAAACTGAATATCAGCCATCCTGATACAAGAAGCACCTCCAATATGCCCATTATGACGTTGGCCGCCCACGGTTTCAGCGGGTACTGTCCTTCGTTGTAAGTCTTAAAAAGGTCGATAATCATGTTTTTGCTTGTTTTCAAATCAATATCCGGCGGCTTTCATGGCGGCTTTCATTGCGTCATCGGCCTGCTTTTGGGCGTCGCGCATGGCTTTTTCTGCGTCCTTCTGGGCGTCTTTCATAACCTTGTCGGCGTCTTTGTAGGCTTTGTCAACGGCATTTTCGGCCTCTTTCATAGCCTTGTCGTACTCGTTCTCAGCTTCGCTCATTGCATTTTCATATTCATCAAACTCATCTGATGTTTCCATTGTTTCCGCTGCATTTTCGACAGCTTCTGCTACCTTTGTTGTAGCTTCTTCGGTTGTTTGGTTGTTGTTCGAACCGCAGGCAACAATAGCTATGCCTATAAAAGCGGCAATTCCTAATGTAATTAAGTGCTTTTTCATCTTTTTTAAAATTTTGACGGTTAATTATTTGTATTTTTTTAGTAATTCTTTTTCGAAATCATCAAGTTCCTTTAAGAAAACATCTTCCAGACAATCGCAGTTATCCAAGACTTTATCTGCATATTTTTCCTGTGCCTCTGTAAATTCACCCTTGTACTCGCGTTCGAGGATTTCTTTAGCCTGCTTGGTGGCTTTGCTTGTGTTGTTTTCCTGA
This sequence comes from uncultured Bacteroidales bacterium, assembly GCA_937915785.1. Lineage (GTDB taxonomy): Bacteria > Bacteroidota > Bacteroidia > Bacteroidales > P3 > UBA1219. The sequence continues at coordinate 2,267 of CALGGY010000136.1, read as the reverse complement.
CAAGACTTTTCGAAACTTTCTATCAGTTCTCCGTTGGACTGGGAGCAGCTGCTAATGGCAATAGTGAAGGCCATGCAGGCAAACGATAGCATAACGATTTTTGTGATTCTTTTTTTTCTCATTTTGATTAAATTTTTTCGTTCTTTGTATTTGTACGTGTTGCCAATGTATAGATTATCGAAACAAGTGTGATAGCGCCGTAAATCCACACTCCCAATCCGGGGCCGCCACCGGGCAGTACAAGGTAGTAGAGTCCCCAAAGAAACGGGATGAGCATGAGGAAAGCTGCAAGTACCCGCAGTTTGCCGAACAGGTTGGCTATAATGCCAAGCAGGGGAAACACAATCCATGAAACGGCGAATGCCACAAATTCCCCTTCTTCGAAACATTCGAAAAGCGTTAGGGTGCTGCCCATTTTAATAAGCGGCAGAAAAAATATGGCCGCCATTGCTAACAGGGCAATACATGCTCCGATAATGTTTTTGGTTTTAATCATAATTGTTTTAATTTTTGTTAGTTATAAAATGATTGATTTTTCGTCTGCAAAAATACTACAAACCAACTGCCCGCTTCTGGTTCTAATATGGTCCCAATTGCAAAATACTGATATGCGGCAAGTTGCAAGATCGTTGTGGCGTGGTTTTCCACATAATTAAAAAAAATTTTTGTCTTTTTTTTGCGAAAGAAGGCAATTTTTTAGTAGCTCGGGGAAAGTTTTTCCATCATGGCCGTCCGCTAAACCCCGACAACCTTTTTTTATAGTCAACAGGTTATTTCTGCCACAGCTCTCCGGAAAATGCTTGCAGCATTATTTTGTTGTATTGTTCGCCAAGCTCAATGCCTTGTTTCCTCATCTGCTCGAATTCAGTGCTGTTGAGCAACTCTTCGTCGCAGTTGTTTGGCAGGTTGCAACTGTCGATATAGGCTTGCATGTCGCTGTCTGTTTGCCGGCGAGCGGGTTCTATCACAGCGGCCCACATTTTCACAAGGTCGTCGGATGTCATCGGGGCCATGGTTGCAAATACCTTTGTGTAAGCATTGTTTACCATTTCTTGCAGCAATATGTTCTTTTTCATATATGCTATGTCTTTGCACAGGTTTGAGTGTGTGTTTACCCAGTGCCGAAGTCCTTTCATTGCATCTTGGCAGATAGGCTGGTATTTATGTTTGGCGGTTTCCACCACATCTGCAGAGTTGGGAGAAGTTGCCACTGGCTGCTCTTGCTCGGAAATGGCTGTTGTATTTGCAGCCGGCTCCACGGCATAGGACGTTTGTGATTGCTGTTTTTTTTCAGCTGGTGGCTCAGGAGCAACAGTGTCGGGCTGTGTCGCTGTTGGGGTAACAGCATCAGCAGAGGGGTGGCTTTCAAAACGGTTGGCCAATAGTACTGCTATTGCGGCAACCACGAGAGCCGTAACGCTTATGGCAAGTGCTGTGCGCAATGTGTCGGCCTGTTTTATTGCTTTGGCCACATTCCAAGCGTCGGCATAGCGTTTGGCGGGATTTTGCTGTGTGCAGCGGCGCACTATGTGGCCGTAGCGGTTCGGAAACAGCTGTTTCAAAATCAGTCCGAAGGCATAAATGTCGGTGCGGCAGTCGATAGGGGCGCCGTCTATCATCTGTTCGGGAGCGGCGTAGGCACGGGTGTAGGCGGGTTCCTTCAGTATGGCGTAGTCGTCGCTGTCGGCCAGCCCGAAATCTATGATTTTTACGTTGTCGCCGTTGCGGGTTATAAGTATGTTGGAGGGTTTCAGGTCACGGTGCACTATCTGCAGCGAGTGGAAATAGTGAAAGGCATCGAGCAGCTGCAAGGCCACTTTGCGGCGGAGTGTGGCCGAGGGCTTCTCTTCGATGAATTTGTCGAGGGTACGCCCGTCGATGTACTCCATCACAATGGCCATGCCTGCAACGTTGTCTTCAACAGCGTCGTAAACATGTGCTATGTTGGGGTGGTCCATCTGCACCGCCGTGCGGAATTCTTTTTCCAGCATGGCGATATAGGCGGGGTCGGCGGAATACTGCGGCTGCAGACCTTTCAGCACATTCCACTTGCCGTAGCGTTTCACCTTGAAAAGCCTGCAGTAGCTTTTCGAAGGCAACGGCGTGTGGTCTGTGAAGTCGTGCGACAAGCTGAAGTCCAGCCTGTTGAGCCTGCCAGATGTGCTATCATCGGGTTGTTCCATAATGCAAAAATACGTTTTTTTTCGTTATATAAAGAATCCCCAATTCCAAGCACTATATAACTGATCCGAAGCCGTTATGGTGAT
>CALGGY010000135.1 GCA_937915785.1 uncultured Bacteroidales bacterium | reverse complement strand
ACCTTACGGTGAACGACACCCTCCGCGACACCATTCACCCCGTAATCTGTGCCGGCGCGCGGTTCGACACAAACGGACATCTGGGCTACGCTCCCGCCAGCGGTCAGAACTACGGACCTTATTACCGTCAGGGTGTCTATACCCAGCACCTGCGTACCCCCGACAGTTGTTTCTTCAACCTCGTTATCGACCTTACGGTGAACGACACCCTCCGCGACACTGTACACCGCGAAGTCTGTGCTGGTGCCAGTTTCGATACCAACGGGGTGGAGTATTATTTTCCGGGTTATCACACTCAGCGCCATCGTGACCCTGACAGCTGTTTCCGCAACCTTGTAGTTCATCTGTCGGTCCGCGATACAATAAGGGACACCATACACCGCGAGGTGTGTTTTGGGGCTACATGGGATACCAATGGTGTAACTTATTCGCAAACAGGGTATTATACGCAGTATTTCAGAGATTCCGTAACCCGCTGCTACCGCAACCTTGTGATACATCTTATTGTGGATCCGCCAATTATCACCCATCTGTATCGAACCATCTGTATGGGAGAGTATTATCTTTTCAACAGGAATTTTTACATAGCTCAGGGCGATTATAGTCATCTGTCAGTGGCCGCTAATGGTTGTGACAGCACTACAATACTGCATCTCAGGGTGTTGGACACCGCCACGGTGCATGTTTACGACACAATCTACAACCGTTTTTATGCTTATCGCGATACCGTTTATAATCAGCCGGGAGTGTACAGGCATGTTGTGGACCGAGGTCTGGAGGGATGCGACAGCGTGGTGGTGCTTCATTTGCTGCTGTGCGACTCCATAAAGACTGTACTGTACGACACGGTGTGCAGCGATTCGGCATATCTTTTCAATGGCGAGCGGATTATAAGGTCGGGACAATATAAGTGTCACACGTTTAGTGCGTTGGGTTGCGACAGCATGGTGACGCTGAATTTGATAATGGTTGATTATCCATCGCTGGCAGTTTCCGACTCGGGCAATTATTGCAACGATGGCAGGGCAACGCTCAAGGCAACGACCAACGGTAATTATATCACGTGGCATTCGTCGCCACTCGATCCGTCGCTGGTGGGACAGGAGCACAATGCCACCGTTTTTGTGTCGCCCACCGAATATACCATATACACCGTGGTGGCCGACAGTCTTTATCGAGCTAAGCGTTGTGTTTCGACGGCAAGCGTGGCTCTAAACAAGGCCTCTGTGGTGGATGCCCGGATGATGGTAGCCCCCGACCTGCTCTCGGTTGGCAACAACCCTTACCGTTTTGCCGATGCAAGCACGGGCGAGATAACGCAATGGCGATGGCATTTTTTCGAGAATGATTTCGACATGGTAAAACTTACCCTCTCCGACAGTGTGGTGTGGTACAATGTTTCGGAAAATACCGACTCGCTATTGGTTCGACTGGTGGTTGCTAACGATTATGGCTGCACAGACAGTGTGGACAAGATAATGCGTCTTGCCGACGGCGAGCTGTGGGTGCCAAACGCTTTCACCCCCGACGGTCAGCATAACGAGGTGTTCAGGGTGGGAGCGTACAATATAACCGATTATGAGATAAGTATTTACAATCGAGGCGGGCTTCTGGTTTTCCGTAGCACCAACATCGACGAGAGCTGGGACGGCACGCACAACGGGCAGAAATGCATACAGGGGTCGTACGTGTATGTGATAACCTATCGTACCAAGACCAACAGTAACAAAATGCTGAAAAAAGTGGGGTCGGTGTTGCTTGTAAGATGATTGCAGAGATGGACAGAAGGCGGTTTGTACATATAAAAAGAAATTTGGTCGCAGTGATGGCTGTGATTGTCCTTATGCTGCTGCAGATACCGTCGGCGGTGGGGCAGCGCAACTATATATCCACCCAAGGCACGGATTTCTGGCTTACGTTTATGAGCAACCCTCATCAGGGCTTCACCGCCGACAGTCTCGACCTGTCTATTACTGTCGTATCGGCAAAAGCCTGTTCAGTCACGGTATCCAACCACGTCACCGGCTGGAGTTGGCAGTGTTATTTGTATCCCGGTGTGCCGACTGTGATACCCATCCCGCAATCGGAGGGCTATTCTGCCACCCCATCGTTTGTCGGTGCCAACAAAGGGCTGCACGTCGAGGCCAGCGACACGGTATCGGTGTACTCCGCCAATTTCAGGTCCGACACCTACGACGCCGCCAATATATTGCCATATCAGCTGCTCGGCACCAATTACCTTTTACAGAGCTATCCCCCCGAGGTGTACACCTACAGCGAATACGACTACTACAGCTGCTTTGCGGTGGTTGCCACAAGCGATGCCACTACGGTGCACGTAACACCCTCTGTGGATGTTGTGGGAGACACTGTGGTGCCGGCAGGGACGCAATTCGCCTCCACGCTGCAACGCGGCCAAGTGCTTTACCTGCGTTCGAAAGACATTTATCAGAACGGCGACATATCGGGTACCGTGATACGCTCCGACCACTGCCACAAAATAGCGGTGTTTGCCGGTGTGGAGAATACCCTTGTGCCCAGTGGCGACACCCTGGCGGGCGACCATGTGTACGAGCAGATGTATCCGGTGGAGACTTTCGGGACACAGTTTGTGGTAACCAACACCATGGGCGATTCCGTACACAGCCATAAATTCGACGTTGTGCGCATCACCGCCGTCGAGGACACCACCATTGTCATGCGAAACGGTCTTGTGATAGACACCCTCCATGCGGGGCAAACTCACGAGTATAGGCTCGACAGCACGCAACGTTCGGCTTTTGTAGAAACGTCGGCACCCGTGGCAATGTTCCAATATCTTGTGGGCAACGAAGTTCAGGGCAACGGCTTGGGCGACCCTTCGATGGTGTGGGTGCCACCGCTGGAACAAGTGGTAGACGATATCTCGTTCACAACTTTCAGCCCACTACAGCCCTTCTACGATTCCGTTGCGGTGGACACGCCCAAAGTGCATTTCGTAAATATCGTTGCCCCAACCTCGCAGCGGCACCTGCTTACGCTCGACGGCGCTTATATCTCGGGCTGGCGGCAGGTTAACGGCAACTCCGACTACTCGTATGTGCGGAAACGCATCTCGCGTGGGGCGCACAGGCTCAGAGGGGCCGATTACAGCGCTTTCGTTTATGGGCTCGGCACAGCGGTGTCGTATGCCTACGCCATAGGTTCGGCAGTAAACCGCATATACGACATGCTTATCGACAGCGTTTCGATAAGGGACACAGCGGTGCAGGACACTTTCTACATGGGGTGCAATATCCATTTTGCCGGCGACATTTATTTTATCTACGACTCTATTTTGTGGGATTTCGGCGACGGCACACGAGGTAAGGGCGATACCATCTCGCACCGCTACAACCACGCCGACTCATTCATCGTTAGCATGTACGTGTATTCGTCGCAGCTGTGCAACTATATTATCGACACGCTTACTTATACACTGTTTGTTGATACGCTCCGCGACACCATACATCGCGTTATTTGTGCAGGTGCCACTTTTGACACCCTCGGACATTCGTATAGTACGCCGGGGTTCCATATCGAATATGTGTCCGATTCGTCGGGGTGCAAAACCAATCTTGCCATCGACCTTGCCGTTACCGACACTTTGCGCGACACCATCTATCCCGTAATCTGTGCCGGAGCACGGTTCGACACAAACAATCATCTTGGGTTTGTTCCGGTGGACGGCCATGCATATCCTCCATATCGGCACCAAGGTGTTTACATACAGTATCTTAAGGACTCCGTTACCAATTGTCGCCTGAATCTTGTAATCAACCTTACGGTGAACGACACGCTTAGGGATACGGTGTACCGCACGATATGTGCCGGGGCAAGTTTCGACACGATGGGCGGAAGCTATCATAATACTGGCGTTTACACTCTGCGACGACGGTTCGACGACAGCTGTTTCCATAATTTGGTTATCCACCTTACGGTGAACGATACCTTGCGGGACACCGTTCATCCGCGGCTGTGCCAAGGCATGGTGTTCGACACTTTGGGGCACACTTTCGATTCCACCGGTGTTTATACCTTGCACAGCAGGATTGGTGACTGCTATCACAATCTTGTTGTGGATTTGGTGGTTTTCGACACTTTCAGGGATACCTTATACCCCGTTATTTGCTTGGGAGGCACTTTTGAAGTGGGAGACGTTTCGCATACCGCGCCTGGATGGTACACCCACAGGCTGACAACGGCACACGGCTGCGACAGCGTGGTGGTGGTTAACCTTACGGTGGGCGACACCATTCGCGACACCCTTTATAGAAAGGTGTGTAGGGGCTTCTCCTTCGATACCAATAGCTTTTCGTACACGCAGACAGGGCAATACGTGCAGAGATACAGCGAGCCCTCGACAGGCTGCTGGATAACGCTGGTTATCAACCTCGAAGTGATGGATACTGCCATAGTGTCGATTGACACCTCCCTTTGTGCCGGCTCCGAATTCCGATACCACGACTCCACTTATTCCATGCAGGGGACGTACAACCAAATAGTGCTCTACGCAAACTATTGCGACATAGCTACAATAAACATCACTGTTCCCGACACCCTTCGCGACACCCTCCACCATGTGATGTGTGCCGGCACCGCGTTCGATACCAACGGTCATCTTGGCTGCCAGCCCGCCGATGGTCGCAACTACGCACCATATTATCTGCCGGGCTGGTACACCCAGCACCTG
>CALGGY010000134.1 GCA_937915785.1 uncultured Bacteroidales bacterium | reverse complement strand
GGCGGTGAGCGTTCCGGCGGTGGCAAGGAAAGTGCGGCGCGATGGGTCGGAGGGTTCGGACGGGGTGGGGGAGGGCTCGGTTTCCGCCACAGCGTTATTCTTGGCTTTAGGCAAGGTGTAGTGCAGCGCGTCGAACTTGCATTTGCCCAAGCAGTTGCCGCACACCACGCAACGGCGGTAGTCCACGCTGAGGCTCCGGTGGTCGATGGCGCAGGCCTTGCAGCTTCTCTCGCAGGCGCCGCAATGCTTGCATTTGTCGTCGCGGAAACGCACCTTGAACAATGAAAAACGCGACACGAGGCTCAGTGCCGTGCCCACGGGACAGATGTTGTTGCAGTAGGCGCGTCCGTGGCGCAAGGCCAGCAGTGCCAGCAGCACCAGCGTCGACAGGGCCACGGCAAAAGTGCTTACGCTGCGCATCCATATTTCCACTTCGGAGAAATGGTAGGTGTCCGTCTCCATACTGGCAAGGAGGTTGCCAAGCATGTCGTACAGCGGTCGGAACAGACTGTTGACAATACGTCCGTAGGCGCTGTAGGGAGCAAGCAGGGTGGTAACTGGCGCAAAGCCTATTATCAAGCACACTACGAAGATGCCCAACAGGCTGTAGCGTAGCCATTTGCGCTCCTTGGTGTGGTGGAAACGTTTTTTCCATATTTTGCCGCCAATCCACGAAAAGAAATCCTGCATCACGCCCAGCGGACATACTATGCTGCAGTAAATCCTGCCGAAGACGAGGGTTATGACAATCAAAACGGCTATTACGGCGAAATTCATTGCCAAAACTGCGGGCAGCAGCTGTATCTTAGCCACCCAGTTTATCCAAAGGTTGAGCCGCCAGCTTACGCCAAGGAATAGGATGGTTACCAGCGTTATCATCACGGCGGCGAGGGCTATACGTGTTTTTCGTAGCATAGGGGTTGGTTTTATATTTCTTGTAGTTTCTTCTGCCTTTTAGTGTAATGTGTCTTTATAGGACAGCTCGTACATAAACTGCACGGCCAAGTTCCGCACTTTGTCTAAAGTGGGATTCTCCAAGTATTTCACCTTGTAGGCGTAGTTGGTGTTTTGTTCTATTGTCATATTCATTATATCGTTATCGTTTCTCCCAATTGATTGTCCTTGTGCTGTTTCCGGTTCCGCAACGCCGTTTCTTTGCTCGTGTTGGCGTAGCAGTATTCGCACAGGTGCGGACAGGTGTCGTACAGGCCTATGTCCTTGCTCGCCATGCAGCAGCAGACCGGACGCTGGCCATGGTCTTTTTTTGTGGACACTGGCAAAATAGTGGTTGTTCGGCAAAAGTATTGCGTCTTGTGGAAATTCGGGCTCGCCGAACAAAGTCGGAGCCGGCACTTCCTCAATCTGAACGTTCATAAAGTCCATCAGAGTTTTGTCGTTCCATGCCAAGCGCGTTATCAAAGCGCTGTCTGTGCAACGGTTGTGCTTAACGCCGTCGAGGTCGGCTTCGCCGCAGGTGGCCAAGGCGTAGTTCCAGCCTTTTGTTTTGTTCAGTTCCACCAGCTGTTTGGCAAACTCCACCATCTGTTCGTGCGTCCATTCGGAATAATTGACGTGGCTGCGTTCCAGATTGGCTTTCACCTTTTTGTATTTGGCAATGTCGGCAAAGCTGAACACCAGCTCTTCGGTGTAGCTCCGCAGCTGGTCGCCGATGTTCTCCACTTTTCGCAAGAGGTCGTCGATGCCTATTCGGTCGGTCAAAATCAGCGGGTCGAAGCGCCATATCACACGGCCTTGACCTAACGTATCCACCAGCCGTTTGAAAGTGTCGATTCGCTCGTCAAGCGGAGGCACTCCACACTCCACGCCCCCCTTCTCGTAGTCGTTCAGCGTGTGTTGTATGTAGCAACCGATGTTGCGTTCTTTCAGATAGTCAAGGTGTTGCAAAAGCGGATTGGGATTTTTCGACCAAAACACAATAAAACGGGTGTCGGCGTACGCCACATAGCTTTTCACCCCATTGAACGGATTTGTCCATGCGGAATAGCCCACTTTCAGCCGGTGGAAAAACCAGTCGGCATAAAACGCCGGAATGTCGGTGCTGCGACTTGCCGACATAATAACCGGGAACTGTGCATCGACCCACTCGCCGTTTTCCCGATGGATATTTTTTTTCTTCCCCTGTGCCATAGATGTTTGTGTGGGGTAAATTGTTGGAATTCAAAAACTTCGTTACTTGGATTAAAATCGGTTATTGTTGTCAAAAGTAAGATTTTTTTTCGGGAAAAGCAAGGGTAGTGGGGGGCGAAAAACGTTCAATAAGCCTTTCACCGCTTTTTTTCCGTAATTCTGTGTTCGGTCAAGGAGTCTTGGATGTCTGAAAGGAAAGTGTTTTTTTGGGCCATATCGCGGAAAAATGGTTCGATTTCGTAGCCGGCTACGACTACCTTAGCGGCGACCATGACTTTGCCGTGCCCGCCTGTGGCGCCATAGGCCCTTCTGCAGCGCAAGTAGGTAAGGGGCTTCAACCCCATCTGGGAATCGCACCATAAGTTCTACGGAGACATGGATTTCTTCTACGCAAGCACCTACTACGGCGGTTTTCCCCCCGGCCTGCAAAACATCTTTGCACAGCGGTATTCCATCCTTTCCAGCGTTTCGACCTAAATCTCGGTTATCATTATCTGGCCACAGCCACCAAACTCGACGATATGGAGCGTACCCTCGGTCACGAGCTCGAATTCGAGGCGTTGTATGCCATCAGATAGCCGGTGGGACTTCTCCTATATGCCGGCACCGAAGCTATGGAACACCTGAAACGCACCGCCGCAACAACCTCGCTTGGGGCTGGATAGGCCTGCGTTTCAAATGGTAGGGAAATGATATATAACAGCCTTGAAGCCAAGCAAAGCTAATCTAAGAGAAACCATCTATAACCCTTCCGTGTCTATAACGTTCTGAAATATAAAGTGATCACATGGCCATACCCACTCCTTCTAATGGTCAGCCAAATCTGCTATAAGGCGTCTTGAAAGGCTATCAATAATAAAAGTATAGTTAAATCCGTTCAATCTTCTCGGCGGATAGGCTGGTAAGGGTGACTATCTGCCAACGGATATTCCCGCGGTTTTCATATTGCGGGCAATGGCAAGTTTCTCTTGTTTTGCATCTTTCTCGCGCCCTTTCTTAAGACCTTCCTCGCGGCCAATGGAAATCCAATAGTGTCCAAAATAATTTTGGGAGATTTTTGTGAATAGACAGAGAATG
>CALGGY010000133.1 GCA_937915785.1 uncultured Bacteroidales bacterium | reverse complement strand
ACCTTACGGTGACCGACACCCTGCGCGACACCGTTTACCGGACCATCTGCGCCGGTGCGGTTTTCGATACCAACGGACGGCAGTATAATCGCACAGGTTTTTACAATCAGCTCAACCGCGACGCCGTAACCGGATGCTACAGCCGTTTGTATATCGACCTTACGGTGACCGACACCCTGCGCGACACCGTTTACCGGACCATCTGCGCCGGCAGTAGTTTCGACACTAACAACCAAAGCTATACCACATCGGGTTTCTACAGCCAGCTCAACCGCAACGCCTCCACAGGCTGCCTTAGCCGTTTGTACATCGATTTGGAAGTGAATCCCACATATAGCGACACCATCTGGAAAGAAATATGTGCCGGAAACACTTTCGTACATGGCGGACAGATGTATTCCCGCCAAGGCACTTACGTGCAACAATTGCACACTATACGCGGCTGCGACAGTATTACTGTGATAAACCTTACGGTGAACGACACCATCCGCGACACGGTGGAATATAACATCTGTGCAGGGAAAACTGTGCAACTGAACGGAATTACTTATTCCCTCGGCGGCTGGTATCGCCAAGAATTGCGTACGCCGGCAGGCTGCGACAGTATTCTACATATAAACCTCACCGTGTCTGACACCATCCGCGACACCCTCTATTTCGCCATCTGCGCCGGCTCACATGTCGATGTCAACGGACAGTCGTACAGCAGACAAGGCTGGTACCGGCAAGACTTGCAAACAGTTGCCGGCTGCGACAGCATAGTGCATATTTCCATGTTTGTTGACACCCCCTACAACCTGCAGGCTTACTACAAGATGAGTCCGCGGGCTATTACGGAAGATGGCATGCAGATGACTTTCCGCGACTACTCCAAAGGCAATGTGTACGACCGCAAATGGATTTTCCACGAAATCCCCGACCGCTATCCCGACAAGGAGGTGCTGCACAGCACATCGGCTTACTATACTCCACATATCGAGAGCGACTCGCTACACGTAACACTTATTGTTACCACCTTTGTGGGATGTGCCGACTCGTCGAAAAACGTTTACCCCATTATCAAAGGCGATGTGTGGGTGCCCAACGCTTTCACCCCCGATGCCGACAACAACCGACTTCTGGTGGTGGGGTATCACAATATCGAATCGTACGAAATTATGATTTACAACCGTGCCGGTCTGCGAGTGTTCCATTCCACCAATCCCGATGAGAGCTGGGACGGCACCTACAAAGGTCATGCCTGCCCGACGGCCACTTACGTTTATATGATAAATTTCAGAACCAAGTCGCAGCCCACCATAAGCCGTATGCAGAAAGGGGCTGTGCTTCTTGTTCGATAAACGTTGTGCGTGGTTTTTCTTTGTTTTTGTGCAAAATTTGGCATAGGCCATATATTTTCACTTGTCCTGCGGTTGCAAAAAAAGTATATGCGCCGTGGATTTGCAAATCACGTTTTTTTTTCGTATTTTTGCAGATTGATTTTTTCGAGCCGTATGTGGCAATTGTTTGTTGTATATGGCTGAAAATAAGCGTTAAACGTAAAACGGTAATGTATGTTAGCACTGTATAAAAAAGAGTTGGGCAGTTTTTTCTCATCGCTGATGGGCTACCTTACTATATTTGTGTTCCTGTTGCTCAACGGCCTGTTGCTGTGGGTGTTTAGTTCCGATTTTAATATTCTGGACTACGGCTTTGCCGATCTCAGCCCCTTTTTCCTTGTGTCGCCGTTTCTGTTCCTGTTCCTGATTCCGGCTATCACCATGCGTATGTTTGCCGAGGAAAAGCGTGCCGGCACCATGGAGCTGCTGCTTACCAAGCCGCTGTCCGACTACACCATCATAATGGCCAAGTTCCTTGCCGGACTTACCCTCGCATTTCTCGCCATTTTGCCCACAATTGTTTATTATATAACCGTTTACCGTATCGCCGATCCGGTAGGCAATGTGGATACTGGAGCGGTGTTTGGGTCGTATATCGGGTTGCTGCTGTTGGCGGCGGTATTCGTCTCCATCGGCATTTTCGCATCGGCAATAACCAAAAACCAGATAGTGGCTTTCATTGTGGCCATAGTGCTGTGCTTTTTCAGCTATCTGGGTTTCGAGACATTGTACCAAATGTCGGGAAGCATGTTTGTCAAGTGGTTCGGCATACGGCATCACTACGAGAGCGTGAGCCGCGGCGTTATCGACTCCCGCGACGTGCTCTATTATCTGAGCGTTATTGCCATATTCCTGTCGCTCACCTACTTGACCTTGCAGTCGCGCAAGTGGAAAAAATAATGTACGGATCTTTCTTTGATGTAAATATATGAAGATTAAACGATTGGCACAAAACGACAAACAGTCGTCGCAAAAGCGAAACATGCGCAGGAACAGCCTGATTTTCTTGGGTTCCTTGTTGCTTATCCTTGTTTTTGTCAATATTATCGGTAATTTCGTTTCAACACGTTTCGACCTTACTGCCGATAAACGTTACACTCTCGCCGATTCTACAAAAAAGCTGATTAAGGGCATTGACGAAACTGTGATGTTCAAAGTGTACCTCGAAGGCGATTTTCCTGGCGATTTCAAACGCTTGCACGACGAAACCAAGGACATGCTCAACCGGTTCCGCAGCTACAACGACAACATTGAATATGAGTTCATCGACCCCAACTCTTTTGCCGACGACAAGGAGCGCCAGCAGACGTTCTACCAAGATCTGGCCAAAAAAGGTATCCGCCCCACGGTGATAGAGCAGAAAGGCGAAGGCTCACAAACCCAGCGGATTATAATTCCTTATGTGGAAGTGAGTTACAAGGGCCGCGAGGTTGTTGTTAACCTGCTGCCCGGTCAGCGCTGGGTGTCGCAGGCCGAAGAGCTGAACAATGCCGTGCAAGGCCTTGAATACAACCTTACCGACGCCATCCGCCGCCTTACCAAAGTGATGCCCGCCCGCGTGGGATTCCTGCAAGGCCATGGCGAACTCGAACGGCAGGACATTTTCGACATACAGATGTCGCTGGTGGATTACTACTCGTGCGAAAACGTGCGTATCGACGGCAATGTGAACGCCCTTACCGAACGTCGCCAAAGTGCCAAGGACTCGTTGTCGTACATCCTAAAAAACCGTTACGACCTGCTTGTTATACCCAAGCCCACACAGCCTTTCAGCGACCAAGACCTCTACATCATCGACCAATTTGTGATGTACGGCGGACGCATACTGTGGCTCATCGACCCTGTGGCAATGGATATTGACAGCCTCCAGAGCAAGGACGTGGCCATAGGAGTGAGGTTCCCCTTCGAAAACCTCGACGGGATGCTATTCTCCTACGGTGTCCGAATCAATCCCAACCTGCTGCTCGACATTCGCTGCATGCCCATTCCTATGCAGGACGGCATGGTGGGCGACAAACCGACCATCAACTTCCACCCATGGTTTTATTTTCCGGAGTTTGTGCCTACTGCCGACCATCCCATCGTTAAAAACCTTGACCTTATAAAAGGAGAGTTCGTTAGTTCTATCGATTTGATAGATAATGATATACATAAAACGGTGCTGCTTACCACGTCGGAGTATGTGCATGTGAGCAATGCTCCTGTTCGCGTGGACCTCAACGTGGCACGCGTGGAACCCGACCAGCGCTTGTTCAACCACAGCAACCTGCCGGTGGCTGTGCTGCTCGAAGGCCAGTTCCGCTCCGCTTGGAAAAACCGCCTGTCGCCAAATTTCACCGAAATGCCAGAGATGGGCTTCCGCGACCTCAGCGACTCCACAAAAATGATTGTCATTGCCGACGGCGACATGATACGCAACCGTTTCAACTACCAGTACAACCAGCCATATCCGCTCGGCTACGACAACTGGACACGTACCATGTATGCCAACAAAAACCTGATACTCAATGCCGTTAACTACCTTTGCGGCGATGAGGACGTGCTCAACCTGCGTTCGCGCGAGGTGAAACTGCGTAAACTAAACGCCATGTCAGTGAAAGAGCAACGACTTCGCTATCAGCTGATAAACATACTCCTGCCCATGGCAATACTTGCTCTGGCTGGCGTTGTGATAGTAGTTGTACGCCGTATCCGCAACAAAAAAACAGAAAGATAAATTATCCACAATGAAAAAACGCAATCTGATAATCATCTCCATCTCCATCTCCGCCGTGGTGGTATTGGCCATCTGCACTTTTTTTGTGGTCCGCCACGGCACCCGAAAATCCACTTTCGATGAGGTGTTCCATATCGAGGACGTGTCTTCGATAACAAAAATATACATGGCCGACAAGCTGGACAACAAAGTGCTGCTCCAGCGTGTTGCCGACGACACCACTTGGCTTGTCGACGGCCAATATGCTGCCAGCCAGCCAAAGATAGACCTGCTGCTAAAAACCCTCAACCAGATGCGCATACGTCAGCATGTGAACCGCGCTGCCCGCAAAAACATTGTGGACGACATCGCCATCAGCCACACCAAAGTGGAGGTTTACCAGATAGTGCCTTTTATCAACTGGTTCGGGGGACGTTTGCAGCTGTTCAAGAGCGAAAAGCTGGTGGCCACATACTATATCGGACACGAAACACAGGACAATATGGGTTCGTACGTGTTCCGCAACGGCGACGACGAACCTTATATCGTGCATATACCCGGATTCCGCGGCTACTTGGGTCCCCGTTTCGAAGCGGTGCCCGAACTTTGGCGCAGCCACAGCATACTAAACCTTCCGGTAACGGCCTTGCAGTCGGTGAAAGTGGATATCCCCAACCAGCCGCAGGAGTCGTTCGAGGTGGTGCGTAGCGGCGATGCCTTCGATTTCCTTTACCAAGGCCAGGCCGTGCCTTTCGACACCATGCGTGTGGGTCAGCTGCTGTCGTCGTTTGTGAACCTCAACTTCGACCAGTTTGCCGGCGTGGTGCCCAAAGTGGAGCTCGACACCACATTTTCGCGCAAGCCGGGATTTGAACTCACCATCACCGACACCGCAGGAAATGTGCGTAGCATGAGCACCTACATCAAATTTGCCGACCCCGAAGCACTTGCCACCATGAAAGGCGACGAAAACATAGCTGATTTCTTCGACGTGAACCGCCTCTACGCCATTCTCGACACCAAGGACACAGTGCTGATTCAGTATTATGTGTTCGACAACATACTGCAACCTGCAAGTTTTTTCTTGGGAAAAGATAAAATGCATCCAATCAAATAGTTATCGCGATGGCAGACCAAAGACCTCTTATACTCATCACCAACGACGACACTGTTCATGCCAAGGGATTGGCCGTGCTGGTGGATGCTGTGCGCGACTTCGGCGACATTGTGGTGATATCGAGCGACGTGAACGGCTCCGGAATGTCGCACGCCCTCACTTCGGCGGTGCCCCTGCGCACCCGCACCGTCAGCGAGGAACCGGGCCTTTGCATCTATTCCTGCAACGGCACCCCAGTGGATTGTTTCGACCTTGGGGCAGGTTATTATTGCCCGCGCCGTCCCAACCTTGTGCTGTCGGGAATCAACAACGGCAGCAACGCCTCCATCAACGTGGTGTATTCCGGAACCATGGGGGCTGTTATCGAGGCTTCGATGAAAGGCTACGACGCCATAGGTTTTTCGCTGCTCAACCACAATCCCGACGCCGATTTTTCGGCCTGTGTGCCGATAGTCCGCCAGATAGTGGCCGATGTGCTGAAAAATCCTTTGCCCAAAGGCACTTCGCTCAATGTAAACATCCCCGACCTGCCATACGAACAGATAAAGGGCATGCGTGTGTGCCGGCAGTCGGAGGCGTTTTGGGCCGACAGCCACGAGCGCCGTATCGACCCCATAGGCAAGCCTTATTGGTGGCTCACCGGCGAATTTATCTGCGACGACCGCGAGCCCGGCTCCGACATCCACGCCCTCGACAGCGGCTATGTTTCCATCGTGCCAACGCATTTCGACTACACCGACTATAAACATATCGACAGTTTGCAAAAACGTTTTAATCAGTAAGTTATGAAAAAAGACAGTTATTTTGTGGGATTTTTGGTGTGCTTGGGTTCTATTGTGGTTGCAGCCCTTGTGATATTGGCGGTTTTCGCATTTTTCAAAGTGCCGTTCTCCGACAATATGAAATATTTTTTAGTCGCCTTTGTCCCAGCCATAGTTCTGTTGCGCTACTACGCTAAAAATCTGCAACTTATGCAAACTTCCAAAGGCATTATGATAACGCTTTCGTTGCTGCTTGTGGCTTTTATAGTTTTTCTTGTAAGAAGTCATGATGTCGCTTTGTCATAATAAGTTAAGTATAAAAACTGATAATGCAGCAATCCAACAATCTGAAAAATCCTACCATCTGACCATCTGAAAATCTGAAAATCCGGACATCTGAACATCTGACCATCAATGAAATACTACATCATAGCAGGCGAGGCTTCGGGCGATTTGCACGGCTCCAATCTTATGAAAGCCCTGTTGCGCAACGACCCGCAGGCCGAAATCCGTTTCTGGGGCGGCGACCTTATGCAGTCCGTAGGCGGAACAATGGTCAAGCACATCCGCGACCTTGCCTTTATGGGCTTTGTGGAAGTGGTGGCAAACCTGCGTACTGTGCTGAAAAACATCGCTTTGTGCAAAAAAGACATTGTTGAGTTCCATCCCGACGCCGTTGTTTTCATCGACTATCCGGGATTTAACCTTAAAATTGCCAAATTTACTCACGCTCAGGGATTTAAAAATTTTTACTACATCTCGCCGCAGGTGTGGGCATGGAAAAAGGGACGTATACAAACCATGCGCCGTGTGTTGGACAAAATGTTTGTAATATTGCCGTTCGAAAAACCTTTCTACGACCGCAACAACGTTGAAAATGTGGAGTTTGTGGGCCATCCGCTTTTGGATGCCGTTGACGATTTCGACAAAAATGCCACCGCCGACGATTTCCGCAGTCGCAACGGTCTCGACAATCGCCCCATCGTTGCCCTTATGCCCGGCAGCCGCAAAATGGAGCTCCGCAAAATGATGCCCGATATGTGCCGTTTGGCTGAAGAACATCCCGAATATCAGTTTGTTATTGCTGCAATGCGGCTCCTTGGCGACCGTATGTACGCACCTTATATCCACTCCGACAACGTTACCATGGTTTACGACCAGACTTATCCTCTGCTCAAAGCCGCTTTTGCCGGTGTAATCACCTCTGGCACAGCTACCCTCGAAGGGGCTTTGTTTAACCTGCCGTTGGTGGTTTGCTACAAGGCCAACGCTCTGTCGGTTTTCATCGCGAAACGCTTCGCCAAAGTCAATTACATCTCCCTTGTTAACCTCATTGCCGACAAGCCTGTGGTAAGGGAGCTGATACAGAGCGATTTGAATCCAATCGAGCTCGAAACTGAGTTCAAAAAAATTACCGTTGATGAAACCTACCGTCAATCCCTGCAACACGAGTACGACCTGATACGTGAGCAACTGGGTGGGGTGGGTGCATCGCAACGCACTGCCAATTCGATACTTGCATCAATAAAACAATAATACCGATGATAAAGAAATACCTTGTCGTTTTTTTCACTCTTGCATTGTCGCTTCCCCTTTGTGCCGAGAAAGTGAAGGTAAGGATTTTTTCTGCCACCAAAATCACGCAAGCCGTTCTTTCCTTTGATGTCGGCCGCTTTGTGGTTTGCGACCCTTTGGGAACGCCCATTTCCGACACCCTCGACCTAAACCGCAGCGTGGAGGTTAGAGTGCAGAACGGTAAGGTGTGGGTTGCTGCAAATTCTTACGAATTAGGTGTTTACGATAAAATATCCATAGTTTCCGTCGATTCGGCGAGTTTGTTTTGCATCAACCCATCGGGCAAGAAACAGCGTACCTACGAGGGAAATGTTTTTGTTAAAGTATTGAAAAACAACTCGTTGGAGTTTGTTACTGAAGTCGATTTCGAGACTTACATATCGGGTGTGGTGCAGTCCGAAATTTACGGTAAACCCGACCAAACCGACATTTTCCGGGTGCAGGCGATAATATCCCGCACATGGGCTTTGCGCAATCGCAACAAGCACAAAAACGACGGATACAACTTTTGCGACGACGTGCACTGCCAAGCCTACTACAACCGCTGCATACGTCCCGAAATAGTGTTCGGCACGTTGCAGAGCGTTGGCGAGGTGCTGGTGGACAAGGACGGCAAGCCTATCGACACACCTTTTCATTCCAACTCGGGCGGACAAACGGCAAATTCGGAGGACGTGTGGTCGGCCAAAGTGCCTTACCTGCGTTCCGTGCCCGACACTTTCTCGTACAGGATGAAACAATCCGTTTGGAAACGCGAACTCACCAAAAACGAATGGCTCGGCTATTTTGCCAAAAAACACAAACTCAACACCTCCGACTCGGCAGTGTGCGACGAACTGCTCAATTTCCGGCAGGATGAGCGTAAAACACGCATCGCCAACATTCCGCTCACGCGTATCCGCACCGATTTTAAGCTGAAATCCACCTTCTTTTCGGTTACAACCGATGGCAACAAGGTGATACTCAACGGCAAAGGCTTTGGACACGGCGTTGGGCTCAGTCAGGAAGGGGCTATACGCATGGTAACACTTGGCTACAAATATCAGGAAATACTCATGCACTACTACACCGGCGCCATCATATACCGCGACATGGACATCGTTGAGCCTCGGTACATGGCCTATACCACCGAGCTGAAAAAAATTATCGAAGAGGATAAAAAAGCCACTTCGGTTCAGAAGGACTCCAAAGGTTTGGAAAAACTGTTCAGCAAAAAAGAACGCGAGGAACGCGAGGAGATTTATGTGGAGGAGGAGCAGGAAAGCGATTCCGACTGGGATTACGACTGGTAAAAAGCGGGTCTGCGCAACGCTTTTTTCTGCTTTGTTGAAAAAAAAGTTTTAAAAGTTTTGTGTGGGTTTTGAAAATTGAAAGAAAAAATGTATTTTTGAAAAACTTTTGTAAGTTCCCAATTTGATTTTGGAAAATTGCAAAGTATTGATAAATAAACTGTTACAGTAGAATAATTGAAACGATAAACATAATTAAAAACAAACTCAAAAAATGAAAATACCCGAAAATTTGAAGTACACCGAAGACCATGAATGGTTGCGTGTAGAAGGCGAATTTGCTTACGTAGGAATTACCGATTACGCTCAGCACGAACTTGGCGACATTGTATTTGTTGACATCACTACCGAAGGTGAGACACTTGGAAAAGGCGAAGTGTTCGGTTCTATCGAAGCTGTGAAAACCGTTTCCGACATCATGCTGCCCGTTGGCGGTGAAATTTTGGAGGTGAATGGCGCTCTGGAAAGTGACGCCGCTATCGTAAACAGCGACCCCTACGGCGAAGGCTGGCTGGTGAAAATAAAAATCTCCGACGCCTCCGAAATCGACAGCCTGATGGACGCTGCCGCTTACACTAACATGATTGGTGCTTAAGTGATTATTAGATTATTGTTAAAGGAAGCTGTTTCGCGGCTTCCTTTTTTTATATTTTGTTGAAAATGCGCACTTTAAAGTATCTTGTTTGTATTGCTGTGCTACTGTGTCCGCTATTGGCGTTGCGTGCTCAGGACAGCATCTTTGCCCGTGGCGTTATCCGCGACTTGACCTCGGCCGAGTTTCATGGACGTGGTGCCGCCTATCGTGGCGACAGCATTGCGGCAACCTACCTTGCCACGAAACTGCAATCTTTTGGTACAAAACCTCTTGCCGAAGGCTTCCTGCAGCACTACGCTTTCGACATCTGCATACTCGACGGCAGGGTGGAGCTCACCGTGGGTGGCCGAAAAATGACGCAAGGGACGGAGTTCAGTCCTGCAGGCACTACCAAACCCTGCAAGGGCCGTTTTCCCGTGCTTTATTTCGATGCCGAGAAACTTTCCGACGACGCTGCCGTGGCGCTGTTTCTTATGCAAAATGCAAAAAACATTGCCAAAAGCTTTGTGTATATAGACGTTAGCCACGACAAAGATTTGAACAAAACGTCCAGACGCAAATTGAATCTGATAAAGCGTGGCACCGACGTGTTCGGCTCGGCAGGGGTGCTGCTGGGCGTTGACGCCATGCCACCGATGTCCATCCCAGCCAACGCTAAACCGATGGATTTTAGCTTGTTGTTCGTGAAAAGCAGTCTGATGTCGGACAAACCGAAAAAGATAAAGGTACGTGTGGACAACCGCTTTGCCGCACACCCTACGCAAAACGTGGTGGCATACGTTGAAGGAACGCGATGCAAGGACAGCCTTGTGGTGTTTATGGGGCACTACGATCATGTTGGCCAGGTGGGGAAAGTTGTTTATCCTGGCGCGCACGACAATGCCAGCGGCGCGGCGGCAGTGCTTGACTTGGCGCGGCATTTCGCGGCCCGTCCAGCCGACTATACAACGGTGTTCCTGTTTTTCAGCGGCGAGGAGTCGGGGCTGATGGGATCCATTTATTTTGTGCAAAATCCGTTGTTCGACCTGTCGAAGGTGAAATTTATGGTGAACATCGACCTGTTTTGCGGTGGCGACGAGGGCATTATGGTTTTCAACGCCGAGGCCGACAATACCAAGGCCTTTTTTGCAAAACTGAAGGCTGTGAATGCCGAGCATGGATATGTGGCCGATGTGGAGCCGCGCAAAATTTCCGCCAACAGCGACCATTATCCCTTTGCGGCAAAAGGACTGCCGGCTGTGTTTGTGCTAACCAAAGGCGGGGACTACGGCGGCTACCACTCGCCCGACGACACCTGTGATGGCTGCCAGATACGTCATTACAACGACATTCTGCACCTGATTTTGCAAACCTTGGGGCTTTGATCCCTGCCGATGGTAGCAAGAATAAAACGGGTGAACCATTGTCCACCCGTTTTTTTTTTTGTGCTTGAGAGCATGCTTATTAGTCAACCGAATTATCCCAATCCGAAGCTGAAAAACCTTGCTTTTAACATTTCAGTAACCGTATTTCCCCTTCCATCGTTCCGAGAGAAGTCGCTGAGTATCACGTTCGCGGGGGTTGTCTCCGGGGGTGTAGAACCGTGTGCCGGAAAGTTGTTCGGGCAGGAACTCCTGTTCCACAAAATTTCCCGTGTAGTCGTGTGCGTACTTGTAGTTTTTGCCGTAGCCGAGGTCTTTCATCAGTTTGGTGGGGGCGTTGCGTATGTGAAGCGGCACGGGCAGGTCGCCAGTGCGTCGAACAGTGGCTATGGCATCGTCTATTGCCATTATGGCGCTGTTGCTTTTTACGGAAGAAGCTAAATACAAAACGGTTTGCGAAAGTATTATGCGGCATTCGGGGTAGCCGATTTTGTTCACCGCATCGAAACAGGCGTTGGCCAGAAGCAGGGCGTTGGGATTGGAGTTGCCGATGTCCTCCGAGGCGAAGATAAGCATCCGTCGGGCTATGAACAGCGGGTCCTCGCCGCCCTCTATCATCCGCGCAAGCCAATACACGGCGCCGTTTGGGTCGCTGCCACGCATCGATTTTATGAAAGCCGAAATGATGTCGTAGTGCATCTCGCCTTTCTTGTCGTAGATGGCAAGACTTTTCTGTATCACGTTCAAAACGTGAGTGTTGTCTATAACAATAGTTTGTTCCGACGAGCTGTTGATTATCATTTCTATGGCGTTGAGCAGTTTTCGCGCGTCGCCTCCCGAAAGGCGGAACAGGGCTTCGGTTTCCTTCACTTCCAAGTTGCGGCCAAGGTTGTTTTTTACATATTCCACGGCATTGTTGAGCAGTTGCGTAAGTTCCTCTACGCCAAACTCTTTCAGTATATACACCTGGCATCTTGACAGCAGTGCCGAAATAACCTCGAACGAAGGGTTTTCGGTGGTGGCCCCTATCAGGGTGATGGTGCCTTTCTCCACCGCCCCAAGCAGCGAGTCCTGCTGACTTTTGTTGAAACGGTGTATCTCGTCGATAAACAGTATGGCGTTTTCCTCGTTTTCCGCCGCGTCTATCACGGCACGCACGTCTTTAACGCCTGAGCTTATGGCACTTAGCACGTGAAAAGGGCGGTTTAGGGTTTTGGATATGATGCTTGCCAAGGTTGTTTTGCCAATTCCCGGAGGTCCCCAAAGTATCATCGACGGTATCCGTCCCGATTCGATGGCGTTGCGCAAAATGGCCTCTTTGCCCACAAGGTGGGTCTGACCTATGTAGTTGTCGAGGGAGGTGGGACGCAAGAGCTCTGCTAAGGGTGTCATAAGTTGTTGGTTTTTATTATGTTATTCAGTATGTTCACAAATTGCATGGCTTGCCGCTCGCGCGAGAAGTTTTCGGCAAACAATCGGTCGGTGTGGGGCTCTACATAGTGCTTCTTCTGCCATTCGTTGTATTTGAATTTCAGATACGCGCAGAGTTCTGGTAAAGTGTTGATACAACATCCCGCCTGCGATTGGGTGAGCAGATGCTCTATTTCGCCGCCGCTGTTGGGGATGCACAGTATTTCGCGGTTGGAGGCCATGTATTCAAACAGTTTTGTGGTGAGCACGCCGCGGGTGTTTTTTTCCGAAGCCAGCAGCAGAAGTATGTTGCTGTTGTACAATAGTTGTGGGACTTCCACAGCGGCTACTCTGCCGTGTGTTTCCACATTTTCCACATTATATTTCTTTGCCAGATGCTTAATTAAAGGAAAACTTTGTTCATTGGTGAAAAAGCGGATGCAGATGTTTTCCGTAGAGACATTTTGTTTATTTTGTTGTTCGGAAACAGCTTGGAATAGGAGTTCAGGGGAGCGTTGCGAATCTTCGCCATTTAAAGTGATGCTTCCAGTATAGGTTATGGTAAATTTTTTTGTTTCAATGGCTTTTGGAAAAACAAAAATGTTTTCGTCAAAGCCATTGAAAACAAGTGAGGTATTGTTGTTAAACTGCGACAAAAAATTTTTGTGCCAAGAGGAAACGGTTGTTACTGCCGCGGCGTTGGCAAGAATTTTGTTGCGTCTGACAATTTGCCTTTTGTGTAGAAGTCGCGATAAAGTGTTGGTGGATAATAAGTTGGTGTTTTGTTCATAGATATCGCGCAAATCTATGAGCATTGGCAGTTTTGTCTCCTTGGCAATACGTGATGCACAGTTCAGAGGGAAGAAACTTGCGGTAGAGCAAATAATGGCGTCAAAATGCCGGCATTTCAGAATTTCCTGTGTCTTTTTATACATGGCTTCATCGTCCAAAGACCAAAGGTGTCGAAATTTTGTTAGTCCGTAAAATTCTGATAAAAAGCGATTTATTGTATGGTTTTTAAACAAATGCTTTATGTCAATATTATAGTTTTCGATATATTTTGCAAGATGTTCAAACCCGGTGTTGATTTCAGGATGAGGACAATGCAGTGCGACAGCGTCCCACCCCATGTCTTTCAGATATTTGGCCAGATATCCCATGCGCGGCGCAAAGGCAGGAGGGAAATGGTCCAATAGCATTAGCAGCTGTTTCATGGTTGTTGGCAGATTTGGTTTATGATGTTGATATACAGTTGTTTCCAACCTTGCCAAGTGTAATTGTCGAAACTTGAGTTGTGGAAAAGCAGACTAAATGGAGTTCGGTTCTTTGTGCAGATTTTCAGTGTGTTGTGGATTTGCTCCTCGGCTTGTGCGGGAGAGAGCTGTTTGTTGTTTTTCAGCGTTCCGTCCATGGTTATTAGCGGTACTTCGCGGAGGTTCAGCGTTTTGCGGTTCAGGAAATCGAACACCCTGTAGCTGTTGCCCGTGCCACAGCGGAACCCGTCGCACTGGCTGTATCCAAGACTGAAGTCGTGGCTTATGCCATTGTCTTCCAATATGTTGAAAGTATGAGGCATGTCGAATTTAAGGAAATGCTGGCGCGAAAAGGTTATGTTTAGTCCTGTCCTGTTACGCAGCAACTGCAACTCATCGGCGTATTGTTGCGGATTGTCGGCGGTGCCGTGTCCGGCATGGAACCCGATGATGTGTCCACGTTGTTTGATTTCTTTGGTTGTCTGTGCAAACTTTCTGGTGTTCAGATAGTTGCAAGAGTGTCCCAACCTGTGGTCGGCGGCCATGAAAAAGAAAATGGAGCGGGTGCCGGCCTTTTCCGATTGGTCCATCAGAAAGTTGAAAGTGTCGTACACATTGTGTGGCTCGGCAAGGCGCGACAGGGCAAGGCGCAGGTCGTGGCGTTTGAGGACGTCGCCGGCTATAGATTTCCATTTGGGGTTGCTCTGCAAAATGTCGATGTCGTGGGTGAGAATGGGTCGAAAACGAGCTTTTTTCGGAGCGATGTCGAAATTCAGATGTTCCATCATCCGGCGTAGCATTTCGGCATATTCGTTCACCACTGGACGGTGCAAGAAGTTGTGTTTCAGTGCAGTGCTTTCGGCGGCAGGAAATCTTCCGTGCTCATCGCGGGTGGGGTTCACGTATTCCTCCCATCGGGTGAGCATAAAAAAAGCCGATGCCCAAATATCTATGCCACAGGTAATTGCGTTGTCGGTAATGGTCAATTCGTCGTTTCCGAACAGGACAACGATGTCTTTTTCCAGAGCGAAAGGGTTGGTGCAGGTTGTTGGGCTTGGCAGGTTGCGGATGTCGAGGTAGGAGAGGGGCTTGGGGTGGGCGTTCCACAGATGGTCGCGGAAAAGGATTGACTTGCCATCGCACGTAAGTGTGGTGCAGTCGGTGTCTGAAACTTGTATCAGGGGTGGTTCGGCGAGCAGAAAATCGGCAAACAGGGCGGAAATGATGTGTTTCCGTTCCTCAATGTTGTTGTCGGGTATCTGTGCCGTTAGTCTTGACATTTTGCCGTAATGTTTTTAATTACAATAATGTGCATGCTTTATTACAAACATTGCAAACGTGCAAATATACGAAAAAAAACTTGATAAGCCATGCCGATAATTTCAATTTGCTTTTTTGCCGAAAAAATCGTATTTTTGCAGATTGTTTTAAAATGGAAAAAATGTCAGAAAATATCGATAATATTGAAATTGGCGAGCGATTTATTGACCTCGACAAGGTGATAAAGTCGAAAAGCGAGCGTCTGCACCGCTGGTTGCCCAAGTTTGTGGTTCGCTGGTTTGGCCGTTTGCTGCACTTGGATGAGATAAACGCCCTTATCTACAAGTATCGCGACAAGTTTGGCCCCGAATTTGCCCAGTGCATCTTGCAGGAGCTCAACATCACCGTGGAGATTGTAAATCCCGAAAACATGCCTTCCGGCACCCCCAACCCCATGATAGTGGGCAACCACCCCCTTGGCGGCGTCGACGGCATGGCGCTTATCGCCGAAGTGGGCCGCACCCGTCCCGACATTCTTTTTCCCGTAAACGACATACTGCTTTACCTGCCCGGCCTGCGCAAAAGTTTCGTGCCTATCAACAAGTTTGGCAAAAACACTGACAATGTGAAAGTGCTCGAGGAGGCCTTTGCCGGACAAAACACCCTGCTCTATTTCCCTGCCGGACTGTGTTCGCGCAAACGCAACGGCGTGATAAAGGACTTGGAATGGAAACGGACTTTCGTGAAAAAATCTGTGCGTTACCATCGCGACGTAACCCCCGTTTTTGTTGATGCCCACAACTCCAAGCGTTTCTACCGCTGGGCCAATATCCGCAAGGCGTTGCACATAGGTTTCAACTTTGAGCAGCTGCTGCTGCCGAGCGAGATGTTCCGTTTGCGCAACGGAAAGATACGTCTTGTTTTCGGTCCCACCATATCCAGCGGCACTTTCGACAAAAGCCGCAAGCCCGAAGAGTGGGCCGCACGCGTGCGCGACTACGTTTACACCCTCAACGATAACCCAAACAACAAATTCGAATAATCATCACCTGCAATGACTGACCTCAGCTATATTATACCGCCTGTGGATAAAGCCCTGATTAAGAAAGAGCTAAAGCGTGATATATTTCTTCGTCGCTCCAATTTTGGCAACAACGAAATATATGTTACCACCGCCGAGCACTCGCCAAACATAATGCGCGAGATAGGCCGCTTGCGCGAGATAAGCTTCGCCACCGAGGGAGGAGGCATCGGCAAGGAGATGGACATAGACGAGTTCGACACAGCCCCCGAACCCTACTGTTTCAAACAGCTTTTTGTTTGGAACCCCGATGACGAGGAGATTGTAGGCGGATACCGTTTTATACACGGTTCCAACATATTACGTAAGGTGGACGGCACTTTTTTCAGCCCCACCGCCGAGCTTTTCCATTTCACCGAAAGGTTTGTAAACGACTACCTGCCTTATACTGTGGAGCTGGGACGATCTTTTGTTCAGCCCAATTATCAGCCATCCAATAATTTGCGTAAGGGAATGTACTCCCTCGACAACCTTTGGGACGGACTTGGCACCATTGCCGTGGAGATGCCCAACACCAGATATTTTTTCGGCAAGGTAACCATGTATCCGCAGATGGACAGCTTGGCCAAGGATTACATTCTTTATTTCTACCAAAAGCATTTCCCCGACCGCGACGGACTTGTTTGGCCTTTCGACCCCATGAAGATAGGCTCCGACTACAACGAGCTTGTAAAAATTTTCAACGGACACAACTACAAAGAAGATTATCAGATACTTGTGCGCCGCGTGCGCGAACTTGGCAGTGCCGTGCCGCCGCTGATAAACGCATATATGAACCTCTCTTCCACCATGATTTCGTTCGGCACCGCCATCAATGCGCCTTTCGGCAACGTCGACGAAACGGGCATTCTGGTTACCTTGGACGATATCTATCCCGAAAAGAAAGACCGTCACCTGATGTCGTACCGCAACCGCAACCGCTATTTCAAACGTCCGCTGTTTTTCAACATCGACTGGAGCAAACTCAAATTCCCCGAACTGGGCAAACGTACCCGTGCCTTGCGTGCGGCTCGCAAAAACGCTAATAATCAGGACGAAAACCTATCGGAACAATGAACATTAAAAGCGCCGTTTTTGTAGTAAGCAACGCCGACCATCGCAAATGCCCTCCGCCCCAAAAGCCCGAATACGCCTTTGTGGGACGGAGCAACGTGGGCAAGTCGTCGCTGATAAACATGCTCACAGCCAACGGTAAATTGGCCAAAACCAGCGTTCAGCCCGGCAAAACACAGCTCATAAACCATTTCGAGATAAATGGCGAGTGGTACCTTGTGGACCTGCCCGGATACGGATATGCCCGCATCTCCAAACAGCAACGCGAAAAATGGATCAAAATGATGAAGGGCTATCTGCTTGAACGCGAAAATCTTATGTGCGTGTTTGTGCTTGTTGACTCCCGAATACCGCCACAAGAGATTGACATCGAGTTCATCAACTTTCTTGGCAAAAACGGTGTGCCGCTGATGGTGATTTTCACAAAAACCGACAAAAATAAACAGCGCGAAACCATGCACAATATCGCCTCTTTCAAACGCCGCCTGATGCAGGACTGGGACGAGCTTCCGCAGATGATGCTCTCGTCGTCGGTAACGGGCTACGGCCGCGAACAGATACTGCAAACCATCGATGAAATGAACCAAAACTTTGCCACCAATGACTAAACTGCTTTCCAACAAGATTTTATTATTCGCTTTCGCTACTTTTGTCGCCTTTGGCGGATC
Organism: uncultured Bacteroidales bacterium; assembly: GCA_937915785.1. Lineage (GTDB taxonomy): Bacteria > Bacteroidota > Bacteroidia > Bacteroidales > P3 > UBA1219. Next base: position 18,619 of record CALGGY010000133.1, on the reverse strand, counting down.
GCTTTTGGCACAGAACAAAAAAATTGCCGACGAGGTGAAGCGCATCACCTCCGACCCACAACTGAAACACGCTTCTATCGGCGTAAGCGTGTACAATATAACTCAAGGAAAAGAAGAATACACCTACGACGCCGACCGGCTGATGTCGCCCGCCTCGCTTATGAAACTGTTCACCACGGCGGCAGGGTTCGAATATATGGGCAAGGCATTCCGTTTCAAAACGATGCTCGCCTACACCGGCAGTGTCACCCCCGACGGCGTGCTCAACGGCGATTTGCTCATCATTGGCGGCGGCGACCCCCTGCTTGGGTCGTACCGCTATCGCCAAACATCCATGGACACCCTGTTCCGACTTTGGCACAACGCCATCCGCAAAGCAGGCATTATCAGCGTGAACGGACGCGTGCTTGCCGACGCCACCATTTTCGGAGGCACTCAACTACACGACACGTGGCAGTGGGGCGACGTGGGAAACTACTACGGCTGCGGCGCAACAGGACTTAATTTCCACGAAAACATGTACTTCGTGTATTTCAACCCCGACCGCCGCGAAGGTTTTCCCGCCGACATCGACCATATTCAGCCCAAAGGCATCGACGTTCGGCACCAAAATCACGTTACCACCGGTCCGGCAAACTCCGGCGACAAAGTGGTGATATACGGCACACCCACAGCGTCGATGCGCTACTACGAAGGCACCGTACCGCTGGGACAAAGCAATTTCAGGGTGAGGGGCGCTATGCCAAATCCCGGAAAAACCTGCGCCGAGTTGTTCTCCGTTTATCTGCGGCATAAAAACGTCAACGTTACCTCGCACGCCTCCGACGAAGTGTCGTCAACACCAAAAAACTATACCGTGCTATTCGAGTATTACTCAGTGCCTTATGTTGTGGTCGCGCAATATACCAATATGACCAGCAACAACCTGTACGCCGAAAGCATATTCAAATACCTTGGATACAAAATGTACAACAAAGGCAATTTCGACAATGCTGTGAAAGCTGTGAACAAATACCTGAGCGACAAGGACTTGGATATGTCGGCCGTGAACGTTGTCGATGGGTCGGGACTGTCGCGCGGTGGACTTGCCACGGCACGTTTTTTCACCGATTTCCTTGCCAAAATTTCTAAAACCGACTATTTTATCGACTTCCGCAACTCCCTGCCCAAGGTTGGCGAAAACGGCACCGTGCGTAACCTGCTGAAAAATGCCCTGCCCGCCGGCACCGACATGCGTGTGAAAACCGGCACCATGACAGGAGTTTCGTCTTATGCCGGCTACGCCACACGGCCAAACGGCGACAAAGTGAGTTTTTCGATACTTGTAAACAACAGCACTTCGGGAGCCTCAGCACTGCGGCCCAAGGTGGACCGCCTGCTCGCCGCCATCGTTGCGGGCAACTGAGCCGATTGCAACATTCAAGTGTTGAAAAATAATGTCAAAAACGGTGTGTCGGCAAAAGATATTTCTTTATTTTTGCAACGCCAAAAACAGACAATCTAGTAATGAAAAATAGAAACCGTCGAATATTGAGAACCTTGCACAGAAGCCTTTTCTTGGCACTGATGGCATTGTTGTGTGTTCAAACGGCATTGGCACAGAACGATGAGACGTTGCAAAATGCCCGCAACCGGCAGCGAGCCGCGGAGCAGACCCTTCTGGAGGCCCAGCGTATGCGTGCCACCGATTCGGCATCAATGGCCAAGCGCATAATGGCACTGCAAGCCCAGCTCTCCGACGCTCAGTCGCAACTGGCGGCATATCAGTCTGGGGCAGACAGCGTGGCCAAGCTGAAAGCCTTAGTCGTGAAACAGCTCAACACCGTGGAAAGCCTCCGCAAAAGCCTCCGTTCCACCGTGCGGCTCAAAGACTCGCTGCTTAGTGCCAACTCGGAGCTTATCAGGCAGCTCGACGAAAAAAACAACCAGCTTATCGAAAAAGTGCGCCAGCTGCAGGAGATGGAACTAAATGCCACCCGCAACGAAAGCACCTACCGCGACTCCATAGGCAGCCGCCGCATAGAAACCACACGCCTTGAGGGACTTATAAAATCGCAGGAGGTGAACATCGAAGCCAAGCAGCGCGAAGTGGAGTACCTGCGCCGCGAACTCGACCTGCGCGACACCGACCTTGTGGCGCAAAAAGCCAACTACCGCCGCGTACGCACCGACCGCGACCATTACCTGCACCTCTCCGACTCGCTCCGGAACCGCCTTATGGAATCCGAAAAAATAGTGATACAAAAGGAAGAAGAACTGAAATACACCCGCAAACGCGCCGAAGAGGCCGAAGCCAAGATAAACGCCGCCACCAACAAGAAAAAGAAAGTGCGTGTGATTCAGGGCATTGCAATGCGTTTCTACCGCACCCCGGACTGGTACATCCGTCCCGATGTAATAGAAGTGCCCGACGGTGAAGACGGGGTAAAAGACCAAGTGGTATATCGCATAACCAACAAAAATTCGGGAAGCGTGGAGTTCGATTTTATAACCGGCGCATCGGTGATGCTATGGGACCTGACACCGCTTTTCCACAAAAATAAGAGCAAAACGCCTTCCGAAGGCGTCAATTTCAAACGTTTCGACCAAGATTTCTCCTACGACCTTGGCGTGTATGTGGGATTCGGCGGATCAAACCTGTTCAAAAACTTCTACTTCGGACCAAGTGTCAAATTCGTGGACTTTTTCCATTTCACAGTAGGTGCCAACGTGGCCGAATATAAAGTGCTCGCCGACGGATACAAAGAAGGCGACATATTGCCCAGCGGTTTTTCCATCAAGGACCAAATAGTGGACAAATGGAAAGTAACTCTGTTTTTCGCCCTTTCGCTCGACCTTGACTTTTTGTCGTACATAAAGAAATAACCACCACAGATGCAGAACGATACGGACTTCCATTGGGTAACCTTCTACACCAAGCCACGCGCCGAAAAGCAGGTGAACGCGCTGCTTTTGCGTCAGGGTTTTGAGCCGTATCTGCCACTGCAACGCCAGCTGCGCAAATGGCACGACCGCAAGAAATGGGTCGAGATGCCGCTTTTCAACTCCTATATCTTTGTGCGGATAAAGTTCAACCAGCTGTACAGCGTGCTGGAACAGCCGGGCATCACCCGCTATGTGCGTTTTGGCGACGAGATAGCCGAGCTCACTGAGAAGGAGATAGACGCCATACGACGCTTGATAGCTTCGGAAAAGGAACTCTTTGTGCAAAACAACGCACTGCTGAAAAAAGGCGCCCGCGTGAGGCTCATCTCCGGCGGAGTGTTCGACGGACTGGAGGGCGAACTCGTATCCAACGACAAAAACGGCAACTTCGCCGTGCGTATCAACTGCGTGTCGTCGGTGATAACCGTGAACGTGGAACGCGAACTGATGGAATTTATCGAATAAACGATTTTTGCGTAATAAAAAGGCAATAAAACCGACAAACTAACGTATAAGTAATTAAACCCCAAAAATGGACACACAACCCATAATACTGTTGCAGCACGCAACCATAAAAAACGACGACTACCCGATACTGCAAAACGTCAGTCTGAGCATAAACAAAGGCGAGTTTGTGTATCTGATAGGCAAAAGCGGCGCGGGCAAAACCTCGTTGTTCCGCTCGTTGTACGCCGACACACGCATCTCCGAAGGCGAGGCCTACGTGTGCGGCTTTGATGTGGCCAAGATTAAAAAATCCAAAATTCCCTTGCTGCGTCGCAAGATAGGCATTGTGTTCCAGAATTTCAAGCTCCTCACCGACCGCAACGTGTACGACAACCTCTCGTTTGTGATGCGTGCCACCGGTTGGAAAAACCGCAGCGACATCAACGACCGCATACAGAAAGTTATCGAATCGGTGGGGCTGCCCGACAAACTGTTGTACCCCATTTACCGCCTCAGCGAAGGCGAACAGCAACGGGTAGGCATAGCGCGCGCCCTGCTCAACAACCCCGAACTGATACTTGCCGACGAACCCACCGGCAACCTCGACCCTCAGACCTCTGAGGAAATAATGAACCTCTTTGTGAACATCAACCGCGAGTACCAGACCACACTCCTAATCTCCACCCACGACTACATCATGATTGACAAATTCAAAGCCCGCCTGCTTTATTGCGAAAACCACTCTGTTTTAGAACCCAATAAAATAAACGATTAACCACCAAAAAACATACAGCCATGAAACGGATACTCATTCTTGTTGCAGCACTGCTTTTGATAGCCCCATCGGTAGTGGAGGCTCAGAAAAAAGGCAAAAAGGAAGTGAACCCCATCTTGGAAGGCAAGAAAAAAGTCCGCCAAACCGATTTCGACTCGGTTTGGCGTTTCACCACCTTCAACACCAAAAAGAAATATTTCTGCAATTTCAATTATTTGACATTCAATTCGATAAATGATGCCGACAAGCCCATAAAAGACTCCCGTCAGGAAATTTGGGGCGAGTTCAGGCCCGTGATGAACTTTTTGGAAACCAACAGCCGTGTGCCGGTGAAAATCTGTGCCATATACGCCATCAACCCCTCCATCACCGACAAGGTGAAACGCATGCAGTTGGAGGAACGGGCCTCGCAAGCTGCCAAAGAGGCTCTTGAAAATTTCTCCGCATGGATGAAACTGCGCGAGTACCGCAACAAAATCACCATTCAGGTGGCGCAAATCGATTACCGCTATTGGTACGGCTCCGACTACGTAACCATGCAGAAACCTACCGACGACATCATCATTGTGGGCGAAGTGCTGTTCTTTGCCACAAAGAAAATAGATTTCTTCCCCAACGCCGCCGAAGGTGCCAAAACTTTCAAAACCATCAAGTTCCTGCCAAACAGCACCGAGCTTATGGCATCTTTCGACAAGGAGCTTGACGAGCTTGCCGAATACCTGAAAGAGAACGACCGGCTGGAAGTGCTGCTCAAAAGCTACACCGACGACAACGGCACCGAAACGTACAACATAGCCATCTCCAAAAAACGCGCCGAGGCCATTCGCAACGCCTTGGTAAAACGCAACATAGTACCTCATCGTATCGAAATTGAGGCTCTCGGCTCCGAAAACCCCATTGGCGACAACCTCACTTACGAAGGCAAGGTGGCCAACAACCGCGTAGATGTTGTAATTCAGTAATTTGTGTGATATACCAAAAAAAGCAACGGACTATTGATCTGTTGCTTTTCTTTTTTGTAAATGACAGAAAAAGAGCAATATAGACAGCTTTGCGAATGGCATCCCGAAATACCATTGTTTTTGCAACATTGGTGGATGGAGGCTGTGTGCGCCGGCAAAAGGTGGGACGTGATGCTGTATCGCAACGGCGAGGGCGAAGTGCAGGCCGTGATGCCTTTTTTGATTGGTAAAAAGCTGTGGATGAGATATATACTTCAGCCGCAGATGACGCAGTTTGGAGGTGTGTGGTACCTGAAAACCGATTTCAAGACCGAAAACGAACGGCTGAGTTTCGAAAAGAAAGTGTGCTCGCAGTTTGCCGACAGGCTGAAAGGCTTGAAACTGAGTTATTTGTGTGTCAACTTTGCACCGGCATTCACCAACTGGTTGCCCTTTTACTGGAAAGGCTACCGGCAGACTACGCGTTATACGTATCAAATTCAAGGTATTGACAATCTGGATGTTGTGTTTGCCAATATGGACAAAAAACGCCGGCAGACCAAAATATTGGCCTTGCAGGACAAATACCGCGTGTTTTTCGACCTCTCGCCCGAAAGGTTCTACGATTTCCATGCCCGCTATTGGCAGAGCAGGGGAGGGGAGGAGCTTCTGTCACGCAGTCTTGTGGTGCGTGTGTGTAGCGAGGCGGTGAGCCGACAGCAAGGACTTTTGGCCGGAATGGAGGACTTGCAGGGTAATCTCGTGGCAGCCTATTTTGTGGCCTACGACAGTTGTACCGCCTACGCGCTGATGTCCGCCTACGACCGCCAGCAGAATATCCACGGCATGACCGCACTGCTTGTGTGGAATATTATAAAATGGCTTTCCGATAAGGTGAAAGTATTTGATTTTGAAGGAAGTATGGACGAAAACGTGGAATACTCGTTCCGATACTACGGTACAAAGCAAGTGCCATATTTCCAAATTACGAAAAGTAGCAGTTTGGGATTCAATACGTTGCTTAAACTTAAAAAAATGATAGGATGAAAAGAAAACAGGCCAACACTGAAGCAAAGTTCGAAAAAACGTGCAACGCATTGAAAAATATCGACTTGGACAAACTTCCCGTTTCTGCCGGGGCTGTCTGTAGCATAAAGTCAAAAATTGCCACAATCGACTATTATGCCGATATTTATGCCGATTGTTTGGAGCGTTTCGCCAATCCGCAGCATTCCGTTCTGGTGGACTATGGCGGCGGACTGGCTTTTCTTTCCTATTTTGCCAAGGCTATGGGCTTTGCCAAAGTTATTTATGTGGACCATAATGCCGAATCGGTGCGGGTGGCCGAGCAGCTGAAAGAACTTCTTCGCGACGGTCCCGACGAGGTATTGTGCGGTGGCTCCGACGTGCTCCGGCAGTGGTGCTTGCAAAATGGCGTAAAACCAGACTATTTGGCCGCCGTTGACGTTATCGAACACATCTACGACCTTACCCCATTTTTCACAGACCTCAAGATGATAAATCCCACCATGCAGATGGTTTTTACCACAGCGTCAAATCCCGACAACCTGCTGAAAGTGCGCAAGTTGCGCAAAGTTATGCTCTCCGACGAGGTGGGCGACGAACAGCATCCGGGCTTTTGCCAAAAGCGCTACGATTTTATACGCCAGCGTTTTCCGCAACTTTCAGTACCCGAGCTGCAATATTGGGCTAAAAATACCAGAGGCTTGATTTACAGTGATATAGAAAGTGCTGTGGAACTCCGGCGCGAAAACGAGGAGGTGGACCAATACAATACCTGCGACCCCGAAACCGGCAGCTGGACCGAGCGAGTGCTGCCTTTCTCCGATTATCGTAAAATTCTGTCGATGAGCGATTTCCGTATAACGGTGAGCAACGGATTCTACAACATGCATGCCAAAGGAGTGAAAGGCAAAGTGTCGGCTTGTTTGAATTTTTTGCTTCGCAACGGAGGCGTGGCAGCCCGCTTTTTTGCCCCCTTCGTAACCATTGATGTGAAACCCCAAAATTTCGAACAATGAACATTCAGCTGCTCGTGGTGGCCAAAACCGACGAGAAATATCTTCAGCAAGGCATCGACTTGTACGTCAAGCGATTGTCTCATTATGTTAATTTCGAGATGACTGTGATACCTGCGCTCAAAGAATCAAAAAATCTCTCGCCAGACGATGTTAAGGGGCGGGAAGGCGTTCTGATAATCAAAGCGTTGGAAAAAACGGACTGCGTTATTCTGCTCGACGAGCACGGCATGGAGAACACATCGAAAGGGTTTGCCCAGTTCCTGCAAAAGCAGATGAACAGCGGCATACGGCGACTGACCTTTGTGGTAGGCGGGGCTTTCGGCTTTTCGCCCGACGTGTACGCACGTGCCAACGGCAAGATAGCTCTTTCGCAGATGACTTTCTCGCATCAGATGGTGCGGCTTTTCTTTGTGGAACAGCTTTACCGAGCTTTCACAATACTGAAAAACGAACCTTATCACAACGATTGAAAAGGCAATTTTGCAATAATGCGAAATGTAGTTACAATTAAAAATAACCCCCAAAAACGATAGATATAACATGAAAAAAACATTGCTTTACCTGCACGGATACAACTCCAACGGCAGTGCTCACAAGGCGTTGCAACTTAATGCCATGTTTCCGGATTACGATTTCATCAGTCCTACTTTCAACTACCGTACCACCGACCCGCGCGAGGTTTTGCAGCGTATTGTGGATATTGTGAAGTCCAACGATGTGCGGCTTGCGGTTGGCAGCAGCACTGGCGGTTATTATTCGCTTCTGCTTACGGCCTACGCCGATGTGCCTGTGCTTGCCGTAAATCCCGTTACCAACTCCGTGGAACTGTTCACCCACATGGTTCAACGCCACGACGACCCCGATTTTTACGACAATTTCCTGCCCAAATACCGTTATTTGCAGGAAAACGTTTTCGAAAAACTGCCGTTGCCCAACAAAAACATCAATCTCGCCCTTGCCCTCGACGACGACCTTTTGGGCAGCCACGAACCTACCAAACAGCGTTTCGCCAACTGTGGCAGGGTGATAGAAATGGACAACTGCGGCCACCATTTCACTCGTTTCGGAGAGCTGAAACCGTTTATAATGGAAATACTTGGATAGTTTTTAGTTTAAAGTTGAGAGTTGAAGGTTGAAATTGGCTGGCGCAATGCCAATGTGCAATCTGCAATTGGGCTGACTTTGTTGGTTTTGTCAGGATTGTGGATGTTGGATGCAAGACATTTACTTGTTATTGCTCATTATCCATTACTAATTCCTCATTACTCACTTCTTCCTCATTCCTATCACAAAAATAGCGATGGCGGCGATGGCTAAGAGTGCGGGGAAAACTATCATGAACACCTCGTTGTGTGTCACCTTGAAGTATAACACGGCGTAGTTGAGTGCGAAAAGAGCCGCGCCGCCGGCCAAAGCTATGGCCAAGGCTTTGCGAATGCCCTGCGGGTCGTTTTCCCAGCTGCGTTCTTTTGCTATTTTCCGCCCAACCACTACCATGGGGATTAGGCCGATGACAATGGAAATGCCAAGGATAAGAGCTTTTTGTGTGTTGCGCTGCTGTTCGGCTTCGGTCTGCAGTTGTATCACTTGGTCCATCTGCTCACGCATGGCTTGGTATTTTCCGTCGCGGTCGTAGGCGCCGTACATCTCTTCGGGCGAAGTGCTTTGCAGTGCTATGGAGGCAAACAATATGATGAAAAGTGTTCTCATATCAGTGCACGTTATTGTTGGCTATTGTTCCCTGTAGCCGTAGTATTTGCCGTTTACAAGCGCCTGCACGTTCCACATCACGGGGCGGTAGGTGTCGGGGTTGAGTTGCAGGCAAGGACGTATGGTGTGGTCGGAAAGACTGCTTTTCCAGCCCTTTTTCACGCTCTCGGCTTCGTCTTTTGGTACAGGCAACGATATGGTTCCCCAAGGCGATTTCACATCGAAGGCCTGTTTTGCCTCGTCGTATTTGCCCAGTTTGAGTTAGTGCTGGCGTTGCTGTGTTTGACTAAAAAGATAGTCTTTCATCAGTCGGTCCTCGTTTATCATCGACTCAACGTCCGAAGCGGTGATGGCATTGTTTTTCAGCTCTTTGTACAAATTTATGGCTCGCACTTCACAGAACTGCTTGAAATCCATGTCTTTGTTTTCTTTTAGCGGTTTGCTGTTCGCACCTTCGGTGAAAAAGCGTTCGGCAAACTGTTCCACCTCGTTCAGAGTGTAGATGGTAGGCAGGGTGATGGGAGCATATATATCGCCGAGTGTCAGCGCATAACGGTCGTTGTTGCCAACCACGCAGTAGCTGAAACTCCTCGACTGTTTGGAAACCCACACGCTGGGGAAGTCTTGAACATGTCATACTGCGGTTTCACACACTCCACATAGCGCTTGTACTCCTTTCCGTCCCGACCTTTCATCGACATCAGTTCGAGCACGCCCATATGACCGTTCTTCCACACTTTCACATAGTTGGCAAGCGAGGAGGGCGAATGTTCAATTTTGTCGTATTCGAAGTTGTAAAGCAGTTGGCCGTCCAAGTTCATGATGCCGTAGCGTTCGCGTCCGTCGTAGTCGATTTTTGATACGATGAGATGTTTGGTGTTGGAGCAGATAGTGTTTTCGGACAACTCTTTGAAAGGTCCGAGAATATTCAGGTTGCCCGGATCTTTTTGGAAACCGGAGATAAGATACCAATCGCCGCCAAGTGTCTGTGCGTAAGCGCGATAGTAGGGCGATATTTCGCTTTTAAGCTCTACCGATTTGAAAGGGAACTCCAAGGTGAAGTCGTTGCCGTCGTACAGATACCAGCGGTCGCGGCCCAGCTCGTCCTTCTGGTTTAGGAAGTAAGCCGGAAATCTTAGCCAGCTTTCGGAAAAATATTTTTCTCGTCGTACTCGAAATTGACAAGGTTTTCGTGTTTTTCGTAATTCTCGATGCCCCATTTCTTGGTGGTTTTCAGCTGCATAGCCGCTCTTTTGCCGTTTGCAATGTGGATTCGTTCGTAGTGCGGAGAGTAGAGCCATTTTTTGTTCATGTTTGTTTTATAGTCGGCGTTTGGGTTGCGAAACCACATCCCCACGCCCTTGCCTGCCACGTTGTAAGTAGAGTAGTCGCCAATAAAATCAATGACATCCGACAGATTCATTTCCATATAGTCATACGAAATTTCGCCATTGCGGTACATTCGTTGATATCCCTCGCCCCTTTCATCTCGTATCTGTGCCTCAGTTTTTTCGGGAGCCGGCTTGTAGTCCTGCAGATGGGTGGAGGGCTGAGGCTTTGGCGTAGTTGTGGTGGATGGTTGGGGTTGGGGTTGCGGTTTCTGTGGAGTTGCCTCGTCATCGTCCGAGGAGTGCGTTACGTATTCGCACCACGACTTGTGGGGTTCGTTCTTTCGCAGGTTCACACCGCAGGAGGCACAACTCGGGTCGGGGGAGTGGGTATCTGTGCATGGGTTGTTGTTATAAAGCCAAGCAGGGCAGTAAGGATAATACGTTTCATAGTGAAATTTAGTATTGGAAAAACATTGCTCCCGGTGCATCGGGATTTAAAATGCGTTTTACAATTATTTCGCCACTGTGGTATGGATAGTTGAACTGCGGGTGGCAGCCTACGGCAATGACGATTGTTTTCAGGTTGTCGCTTTATATTGCCACATATTTCAGATTGAGGTTTTTGGAGATGTCCACAGTGTCCAAGAGGCTTTCGCCAAGCCACAGTTTTTCCAAGTTGGGAAATTTGGCCAAATCCTCGTAGCTTTCCACCCTGAACATGTGTGTGCGGTAAGATGTGAGGTTAAGGAGTTTGAGTGAGTCGGCCTCAGCTTTTGAGATATGCCCGTCGCCATCGGTGTCGCCGGTTCGGAGTGCGCACTGTTCCACATGCTTGTCGATAAAAGTTGTTGTCTGTGCCTTGGCGCTGAATGCCCAAAACAGGGCAATTGCAATGATGATAAAGGCTGCAACAACCTTCCATCCGTTTTTCGATGGCTTTACATCATCCTGCATCTCCAAGTTGATGCGGTTCTGCTCCGTTTCCTGCATAATGCGGAACTGCTCCTGCTGCTGCTCGAATTGTTGGTTTGTGTCCTGATCCATAGTTTTGATTTTTTTTGGGTTTTGAAAGTGCAAAGTTACAAAACATTTTATAAAATTGCAAATAAATATAAAGATGGTTCTATAAATTGCATTGGAGAGGCGAACTCTCAATAACCTAGTATGTTGATGCGGTGTATATCGGCTGGATGCCTGAAAGATGTGTCGGAAATACGTGCTTTCAGACGAAAAAAAAAGTCCCCACAAGTATAAAATATGTGGTGGCCGGAATGCGAAATTGGCTGCTGTATAGTGTTGTTGTTCAGATAGTTGTAGTTGCTACCAGCCTTTATTTTTTCATAAAAAATGGGTGTGGCGGCAGACAGGATATCACAGTTCCGCTATATCATTTTCGGATAGGCCTGTGGCCGAGCGGATGATGTTGATGTCAACTCCTAAAGATTTCATCTTTCGTGCGCTTTCGAGTAGTGCTTCTTTTCTGCCTTGCGCCTGTCCTTCGGCGAGGCCTTCGGCGAGGCCTTCCGCGCGTCCTTCGGCGCGTCCTTCGGCGCGTCCTTCCGCGCGTCCTTCGAGTTTGCCTTCGCCCCGTGCGGTGTAAATTTGGTCGGCCAAAATCACGCGGTCGTCTATATATCGGCGGTAAGCCTCCTGTTCCTCGCGACTCATCTTGGTAAATAGTAGTTTCTGCCGGGCCTCTTTCAGTCCTGGTGCATCGGCGTCTTCGGGTATTTCGCTTGTGGAGAGGAAATAAATCCACTGTTCAATGGGAACTTTCGACCAGCGATTGAAATCGTTCACTTTCAGGATGTAATACTCGGGGTAGAGTTTGTAAACCTCGTCCACGCCGAACTTCTGCTGCTGGAACGACGAAAGTCGCAAAACGTCGTCGTAATGCACTCCGCGGAACTCCGTTTTGCCGTGGTATACAAAGTCCTTGCCCTGCCCAAGGTCGAAATACACTATGTTTATGGAATACACTTTTTTCACGTTTTCGTAATTCTTGCCGCTGTCTATGTATTCCGTTACCAGTTTCGACGCGCCGAACAGAATACGCTGGAAATAAGCAAATTCCGACTCGCCCTGTACTTCGATGAGCAGCAGCTCGCCCTCGGTGTTTTCGGCAAGGATGTCCACGCGGTTCATTTTGGAGTCGTCGCGGTCCTTGTTGCTCTCGCTCTCAAGCAGGCGGTGTATATTTATCGTGGTTCCCAAAAGGGTGGACAGAAAGCCCTCGAGAACGTCGAAATTGGCTTTGTCGCGCAACAGGCGTTTCAGAGCCCAGTCGAAACTGATGTATGTCTTGTCCCTCATAGTGTAGTTGGTATTTTTTGCAAAGATACAACTTTTTTCCGAATTAATATGCCGTTTGCATCGGTAATTTACAGTGTGATTTTGCCGCTGTGGTGTAAAGCGTTGATAATTAAATTTGTGTGTGTTGTTTTTAGTTTCGGTCTGAGACAAATACCACTTAGAATAATTTTCGTTTTTAATCTGTCAAAAGCTATTAAACAATCGACAATTCGAAATCTTTTCAGCCATTCATATCTTGGCAAACGGATATTTAACTGCTTCAAAAAAACTACATTGGAGAGGTTTTGCACCGTTCCGTTTTTTTTTCGAGAGAGATGGTATCTTCGTGGAGTTGGAGTGAGTGCTGATGTGAAACTTTGATGTTTTTTCTAAGTCGTCTCATCGATTTTTTTTGTAGTTGCTTTTGTGGGATTTGGTTGGTGCCAATGATAAAATGCTTTTGGGTCGGGTTGATCTGGGAAACAAAAGGCGGGCAGCAATGCCCGCCTTTTTGATGCGTGCGATGTCCTATCAAAGAACAGTTCTACCTACCACGCCACTGATATCTTGCTTCATTGTGCTCAGTAGCCGTGTGTCGAAGCCTTTTATCCAGTTGGGGTCTCCGCCATATTCAGCTTCGGTTTTGATGTCAACTTTCTTGCGGTCAGCGGAGAATTTGAAAATCACACGCGTACGGTATTTATTAGTGTATTGGCCGCGGGTATTCCATGTGTAAATCCAGTTAGTACGAGCGTAACCTCCCTCCTTTGAAATCATGTCCATTTCAAACCGTTTGAACACAACATCAAGCACATCATTGAAAGCCTGGTCATAGGTCAAGTCATCGCGAACCATGATGGTACTCCAAGTACCACCGTCAACTGCTTTGACAAAAGAACTTGGAGTCAAAGCGCAGGAACACATCATCAATGAGATGGCTCCCATTGCTACAAAAATATTTTTTTCATTCTAAATACAGGCGGTTATATACCATTGCCACCAACGGTTTTTAATTATTTTGATGATTATGTAATGATTCTTTTGGTGCCATCGAGAAATGCACATAAAAAAAAGCATGGCACTGTTTATTCTCAAATTGCTCTTTTGAGCCTTCGGTAACACAACACCTATTACGGCAATTGATTACTAGGGCTTATTGTTTCCCTTGGGCTCAGAATTATTGAGTTTGTCGCAGAATTCAAAGATTCTGGAGTGAATTATTAAGCTTTTTCCTATTCTATGATGCGCATTGTTTTCTAATGTTATCTATATCATAGGCAATTAATTTTGTTAATAACTAAAAAGAAATATGTGCTGCAAAAATAAAGATTTTTTATTGTTCATGACTTTTTTAGAATCAATCGATATTTGGTTCAAGCAGGACATGTTTACATTGTATTTATTAGAAACGGTAGCGGATGCCGAGTGCGATGTCTCCCCAGTGGAAATCGGTGGATGGAAGAATGTAGAATTTGGGACGGATGTCCAGGGTAAGTTGGATTGGAATGGCCTTGAAGTCATATTCCAAGCCTCCTTGAGCGGCAAGGGCAATGCCGATGTTTCCGTCGCTGTCGTGCCCGCTCTCCCAAGTCCAGAATCCTGCGCTGGCGCCGACGCCCGCATACCATCCGAAGTTGCCTGCAATAGTGCCTGTCCACTGGTAGATGCCTGTAAGGTTGAAGGCTGTGAAATGCTCTCCTGTGCGTAGGCCAAGGTCGAGTTCGAGTCGGTTGCCGCCCAAGCCACGTTGATAGGAAAGTTCGGCGCCGTAGCCCTGTCCGCCGCCCAGACGTACGCCAAGAGCGTTGTTCTGTGCGTTTGCTGTTGCTGTCATTGTGAATACAGCTGCGATGATAAAAAGAATTTTCTTCATGATTTTTGATTTTTTTTGAAATTAGTAATTGTTGTTGGTTTTTAGTAACTAAAAATAAGAAGACAGCCCGTTATTATCAATCCGGATCCTATCCATTGAGAAGCCGTGATTTTCTCTTTGAAAAGAATCGCGGCTAATATCATGCCGAAAATGTAGCTCAATGAGGTAAGCGGGTAAGCTTTCGACACTTCGAAGTGTTTCAAGATGTACATCCAAAGTATTGCGGCTACAAAAAAAGAAAGTCCCATTGCCAAAATCCAATACCAGTTTTTAAAAATAGAGAGGAAGAACTGAGTTTCCTGGTTGTAATTTGACATGTGGGACTTTGTGATTTTAAATAATACGTTGCCAATAGCCAAGAGTATGGTAAGACTGATTATCAATAATCCTAATCTCATAATGTTGTAGTGTGTTTTGGTTGTCTTTGGTTGGTATTTGTTCTCATTTATTATTAGTTCCCAAAAAGACAATAAAAAAATACGTGGACTTCGCTCGATATTCTTGAGGTGTTCCACGACCTGTACAATCCTAAGTAAAGCCCACGATAAGCAACGTAGGCGTTTCTGCTTTATAGGATTGTAACTTGCTATTAATGGAACGTTTCAAGAATATCCTTTAGCGCAAACGCTTTTTATATGTCTTTGTATATTACGTATTTACATATTGTTAAAGTTTTTGTGTTTATTCTGCAAAAATACATTTTTTTTTTGATAAACCAAATTATTATAAAAAAAAACCGCAGCCTGTAAGCCGGGTTCTGTCGCTGCAAAGCGTTCTATCATTTATCTAGGACGGCGGTCGCCCGACGCCTCAATCAACCTACCCCCCGGCAACGGACGGGTCAGCCCTTTACTGCCGGTATATTTGGTCTTTCAACCCATAAGGCTTGCCATCACAGGCATCGCTGCCATGCGTCGTGAGCTCTTGCCTCGCGTTTTCACCCTTACCTGCTCCGGAACGGCGCCGTGTTTGCGCAGGCGGTATTTTTTCTGTGGCGCTATCTGTTGCCCCTTGCGGGACACCTTCCCGTTAGGAAGTATGGAACCCTGTGTTGCCCGGACTTTCCTCCCGCCACTTGCGTGGCCGGCGATAGAACAGCTGCGGTTTTTTGTCTTGCAAAAGTACGAAAAAAAGTGCTGTCTACCGTTCTTTTTTTGTAGTTGGCTGATTTTCCTTTGGTTGCGGAAGCAGTTTGTTGTTTTTGCGCAAGTTGCCGATGCGCTGGGTAACGGTTTTTGTCAGTTTTTCGGCCATGCTCGGTTCCGTTTTTTTGTCGGCTTTCTTGGATTTTTTCTTTGGTGCAAACTCCACAGCCTTGTATTCCTGCTGCCGTGTGTAGCCGTTTTCCTCCAAAGCCTGCACCGTGCTGTTGTATCCGCGGAAAAACAGCTCTTCCAGTTTCGACATGTCGAAAGCGGTGCATCCCAAGGTGTCGAGGTTGATGGCGAGGTCGGCGCTGCGGGCGTCGGCAATGGTGTTGCTCATAAACATCATCGAAAACGAGCGGTATGCAACCGCGACGATGTTTTCCTTGTATTCTCCCTCGTTTATCAGGTTGAGGTTCAGGGCTATCACCTTTTCGCACTTTTGCCGTATGGCAGGCACGGGCAAGTTTTGGAAAGCTCCGCCGTCAACATAGTGGGTGCCGCTTATCGCCATTGGGCGGAAAATTACTGGTATGGAGCACGACGCCACCACGCGCGGAGCCAGTTCGCCACGGGTGAACACCTTGGTGCGGCCGTGTTCTATGTCCGACGCTACCACAAAGGTTGGGATGGGCAGATCCTCCAACTTTTGGAACGGCACATGCTGGCGTATGTACTCCACAAGGGGCTTGGAGTCGAAAAATCCCCCTTTGGGCATGCCGGGGGTTACAATGTCCTTAAAGAATTTCAGACCCGAAAACAGGTCAATCATCTGTTCGGGGCGGTATCCGGAGGCGTAGAGCACGGCCACAAGCGATCCGGCGCTGGTGCCGGCAATGGCGTCGGGACGCAGCCCGTATTCTTCCAAAGCCTTTATGGCTCCGCAGTGCGCCGCGGCCTTGGCACCACCGCCGCTGAAAGCCACTCCAAGTTGGTGTTTTTTTGTTGGCATGATTTGTCGTTTTTTTGATGATATATAACGTGCTGCTGCTGTAATTGTTTTATGGTAAGGTGTTTTTTTCCTACACTGCGCTTCGATTGTCTGTCCCCAGACTGCGCTTCGATTGTCAGGGGTTATTGGGATGCAACCTATTCGAGGTTGGTTGTAACACTATATAATAATACATGTCAAATTTTGCATTTTCGTTTCGAAAAAAAACAATTTCCATATCTCACTTTTTTTTCGTATATTTGCATTTTCATAAACAATGGAAAATAATAGCTAATATAATGGAAGATAACAAGTTGTTTGCGGAATTTCCGCCAGTTTCCACCAAGCAGTGGGAGGAAGTGATAAATAAAGACCTCAAAGGTGCCGACTACGAGAAGAAGTTGGTGTGGCGTACCATCGAAGGGTTCAACGTGAAACCCTACTATCGCGCCGAGGATTTGGAAAACCTCTCGTATCTGAACACCAACCCCGCCGAGTTTCCCTTCACCCGCGGTAAACAGGCACGTTCCAATGTTTGGGACATCCGTCAGGACATCAAAGTGAAGGGCCCCGCCGAAGCCAACCGCATTGCCCTCGAGGCTGTGAAAGGCGGTTGCAACTCGCTGGGTTTCTGTGCAAAACAAGTTTCCACCCCTGCCGATATGGCAACTCTGCTCAACGGCATCGACCCCACCAAGGTTAAGATAAACTTCAACTGTGCCAACGATTTTGTGGCCTTGCTGAAACTCCTTGTGGAGTATCTCGGCACTAAAGGCATCGACCCCAAGTCAGTGCAGGGAAGCGTTAATTTCGACATGTTCAAACATGCCCTCAACCACGGCGATTTCTGCGGTGGCGAAGAAGGGGAGTACGCTCTGGCAAAAAGCCTCATCGAATTTGCCGACAGCAACCTGCCCGGTTTCCGCGTGCTTACGGTGAACGGCAACCTTTTCCAGAACAGCGGCTCCAGCATTGTTCAGGAGCTGGGTTTCAATCTTGCCGCCGCCAACGAGCTTATGGCAAAACTTACCGGCAGGGGCGTGGCTCCCGAAAAAGTGGCCAAGAATATGGTGTTCAGCTTTGCCATCGGCTCCAACTATTTTATGGAGATGGCCAAAGTACGTGCCGCACGTATGCTTTGGAGCAAAATTGTGGAGCAGTACCATCCCGCTTGCGACTGCGCCTACAAAGTTTTCATACACGCCTCGTCGTCGGTGTGGAACAAATCGTTGTACGATGCTTACGTGAATATGTTGCGCACCACTACCGAGACCATGTCGGTGGTTATAGCCGGCGCCGACTCCATCTCTGTGGCACCGTTCGACATCACCTACAAGGAGCCCGACGATTTCTCGTACCGCATAGCCCGCAACCAGCAGATACTGCTGAAAGAGGAGTCGTACCTCGACAAAATTGCCGACCCCGCCGCCGGCTCGTATTATATAGAAAACCTTACCGACTCCATAGCCCAACACGCATGGAAAAATTTCCTTGCCGTTGAGGGAAAAGGCGGTTTCGCCCAAGCTATCCGTCAGGGTTTCGTTCAGGACGAAATCGAGGCTACAGCCACCAAACGCAACAACGACATTGCCATGCGCAAGACCGTTATACTCGGCACCAACCAGTATCCCAACCTCAACGACAATATGAGCGAGAAGATAACAAAGTCGGAAAAATGCTGTTGTTGCTGCCAAAAGGAGGAAGGCCCCATTCGCAAGCTGCACCAGTACCGTGGCGCCGAACCGTTCGAGGAACTGCGTCTGGCCACCGAGCGTTCCGGACACCGTCCCAAAGTGTTCATGCTCACCTACGGCAATGTGGCCATGCGCCGCGCACGTTCGGTTTTCGCCACCAATTTCTTTGGCGTGGTGGGCTACGAAATTATTGACAATGTGGGCTTTGCCACTGCCGCCGAAGGCGTGGAGGCCGCCATTAAGGCCAATGCCGACATTGTGGTGCTCTGCTCCAGCGACGACGAATATGCCGAAATAGTGGCCGACACCTGCAAAGGGTTGAAAGGCAAGGTTAAAAGCATCGTGCTGGCCGGATTCCCCAAAGAGCAGGTGGAAGAGTTCAAAGCCGCCGGTATCGACGAGTTTATCCATGTAAAAACCAACGCTTTGCAATGCCTTACCGCATTCCAGAAACTGATGGGACTGATGTAAAATGGAATATTCGTTATTATAGATGAAATGTGTCGGGCCGCG
>CALGGY010000132.1 GCA_937915785.1 uncultured Bacteroidales bacterium | reverse complement strand
TTCACCACTGTTTTTCTGCCAGCATGTTCATTTTTTTTAACTTGCGGAATTTAGGCAAAGTTACGAAAAAAATACATAAAACAGTTTTGTTTTGTGATGACGGAAAAAAACAATCTGCAATGCAATAAATATGTTGAAACGGTGTTATTTTTAATTACGACTCGAAATATCAGCTTATGAGCAAGAAAAATTTTTTCAAAGAACACCCGTTGGTAACCAACCTGCTGCTTATGTTGGCGGCGTCGGTTGTGATAATACTTTTGGTATATATGTTTCAGCGCCTTTACAGCCGTCATGGTGACGAGTACGACATGCCGGCCCTTGTGGGCAAAAACATCGCCGACATCGACACCATAGCGGGTGTGGACAAGATAGAACTTGTTGTGGTGGACTCCATTTTTGTGGGCAACACCCCCGGCGGCAACATCCTTACTCAGGATCCTAAGGCCGAAAGCAAGATAAAGAAAGGCCGCAAGGTGTATGTTACCATCAGCTCGTACAATCCCGAAAAGGCTGTGGTGCCCAACCTCACCGGCGGGCTGTCGCTCAAACAGGCCATATCGCAGCTCGAAAGCGTTGGCCTCGAAGGGGGATACATCACCTTTGAGGAAAACGATCTGGGCAACAACATAGTTATGCGGCAGATGCACAAGGGTCGCGACGTGTCGCCCGGCAAGGTGCTGGAAAAAGGCTCGCGCATCGACCTCACGGTGGGTTGCGACCCCAACGCCAAAACCAAAATACCTTTTGTGGTGGGCAAAACTCCGCGCGAAGCCCGCAAAATGCTGCAAACCGCCTCGCTCAACGTTGGCGTGGAGCACTACGAGCACCCCGACGACAAAAACAACTCGCGTGTTTACGACATGCAGCCCAACAAAACGTCCCGCGTACCTTTCGGCACCGTCATCGAGCTGTGGTACCGCTCCGAATCTTCGACCGATTTCGGCAAAGTGGTGAAAAACTACAAACGCGACGAAACCCCCGAATCCGAGGAAATCCCCGTTGAAACGCCGGCCGAGTCGAAATCCGAATCCGCCGACGAGTTCGACTGGTAAGTTGAAAATCCGAAAATCTGATAATCCGAAAATCAATCACACAATGCGGAAAACTGTTTTAGGAATAACGTTGATGCTGACTTTTGTCGCAGGTGCAGTGGCACAGGAGGTTCTGTTGCCTCTCTGCGGCAATCCCGTTGTGGAACGTCTTGCCAAACGTCATCGCACAAGGGCCAAGTCGGCACAGCAACCGCTCGCGTTGCCTTTTTTCGACGATTTTTCCGACTATAGTGGCTATCCCGACAGTAACCGCTGGGCCGACAACAGCGCTTTTGTAAATACCGGTTATGCCGTGTTTGCGCCCACTGTAGGCGTGGCTACCCTCGACGCTATCGACGCCAACGGCAACCTGTACAGCGGCATTGGCTTGGAGCCGATACCCGCCGACACGCTTACCTCGCTGCCAATACGTTTGGATTCTTTATTCTCGCCCTATCAGCGGCAGCTCACCCCCGCCGACTCCATCTATTTCAGCTTTTATTTTCAGCCCGGAGGCGGATATGGCAACATGTGGGAAAGGGTAGGGGCTGCCCCGTCGGTTGGCGACAGCCTGATACTTGAATTCCTCGATGCCACTGCCGGACGCTGGAACCGCGTGTGGGCCACTGGCGGCATGGACCTCGACACCCTCTACGCCCACGACAGCACTTTTTTCCGATACGTGGCAATTCCCATTGTGCAGGACATTTATCTGAAATCGGCTTTCCAGTTCCGTTTCCGCAATCTGGTGAGTGTGAACAACATAACAAAACCGGGGCTTTCCGCAAACTGCGACATGTGGAACATCGACTACGTTTACCTCGACTACAGTCGCAGCAGCAGGCCTTATTTCCGCGACGTGGCTTTTGTAACCCCCGCCTCATCGATGCTGAAACGTTTCTACGCCATGCCTACATGCCAGTTTCTTGCCACCGACCTGCGCGATACCCTGCAAAACACCATCACCAACCTTTACTCGCAGCAGTTGGCATCGAATTATAATTATAATGTGTACGACGAACAGGGCAACGTGGTGCATTCGTACGCCGGTGGTTTCGAAAATGTGCCGCCGTTCATTTCCACACGTCGCTACCAGAGCTCGCCGGCGCATGCCCGTCCGCCGTTCAGCGTTACGTGGCCGGCCATGAGCAATCCGCGTAATGTTTTCCGCATTGTGCATGCCGTTACCGAGGGTTATACAAGCGACAACCACCCACAGAACGACACTGCCGTTTTTGACCAGATTTTCGACAATTATTACGCCTACGACGACGGCGTTCCCGAAAACGGCTACGGACTCTCTTCCGTGGGCAGCCGCAGCATGTTGGCATACCGTTTCCCACTTGCCATCACCGACACCCTCACCGCCATTGACCTTTATTTCAACCGCACATACAACAACGGCAATGCCGGAATTCCTTTCTACATCTGCGTTTGGTCCGACGACGGCGGCAAGCCGGGCTCGTTGCTCTACAAGGCCGTGCAATATGCCTATCCCCGTTTCGAACAATTGAACCAGTACTGCCGATATCCGCTCGATCAGCCGCTGGTAGTGCGGGGCACTATTTACATCGGGTTCGAACAGCATTCAACAAGCTACATAAATCTTGGTTTCGACCGCGGCAACAACACCGCCGACCAGATTTTTTACCACACCTCCGGCCAGTGGCAGCAGAGCTATCTCAGCGGTTCGCTGATGATGCGTCCCTATTTTGGACATCAGGCTGTTGTGGGATTGCAACAGGTTGAAAATAATGCTGTTAGCATAAGGCTCTACCCCAATCCCTGCAAAGGCATACTGTTTTTGGATTTTGAACAAACTCCAGCTCTGTATGGCGCTCAGCTGTATGTTTGCGACATGTATGGCAAAACGGTGATGCGTCAATTGCTTGACAAACAGATAGATGTATCGGTATTGCGTGCCGGCGTTTACATTCTGCGCATAGTGGCTGCCGATGGTCAAATTGTTGAAAATAAGAAGTTTATAATAACCAAATGACGATAATCCGATGACAGACGAAACTCCCGACATACCAGTCGAAGAACGTACCGAAGGCGATGAACTTTACGAACATTATCGCATTGTGGTGGACAAAGGTCAGGCCCTGCTGCGTATCGACAAATTCCTGATGGCACGCATCGAAGGCGCCTCGCGCAACAAGATACAGAATGCCGCCAAAGCCCAGTGCATACTTGTTGGTGGAAAACCCGTGAAACAGAACTACCGTGTGAAACCGTTGGATGTGATAAGCGTTTTGCTGCCCAATCCGCCGCGCGAGATAGAGATTACCCCCGAGGACATACCCATCAACATTGTTTACGAGGACGACGACGTGCTGGTGGTGGACAAACAGCCCGGACTTGTGGTGCACCCCGGCTACGGCAATTTTGACGGCACCCTGCTCAACGCCCTTGCTTTCTACTATCAAGGCAAAACCGACAAGGAAGGCAATCTCATTACCCCATATCTGGCACACCGTATCGACAAAAACACGTCGGGACTGATAATTCTTGCCAAAAACGAGATGGCGCAGACGGTTCTTGCCAAACAGTTTTTCGACCACACCATCGAACGCAAGTACAACGCTTTGGTTTGGGGCGATTTTGCCGACGACAGCGGCACCATCGACGGCAATTTGGGCCGCTCGCCCAAAGACCGCCGCGTGATGACCGTTTTTCCCGACGGCAGCGAGGGCAAACACGCCGTAACGCACTGGCATGTGCTGGAACGTTTCGGCTACGTAACCCTTGTGGAATGCGTGCTTGAGACGGGACGCACGCACCAGATACGCGCCCACATGCGCCACATTGGCCACCCGCTGTTCAACGACGACACCTACGGCGGCGACCAGATACTGAAAGGAACAACATTCTCCAAATACAAACAGTTCATTACCAACTGTTTCCAGCTTATGCCCCGTCAGGCGTTGCACGCAGTGGTGCTTGGTTTCGAACACCCTACCACCCACAAGCACATGCATTTCGAATCGCCTCTGCCACAGGATTTTGCCTCGGTGGTGGAAAAATGGCGCAAATATGTGGCAAGCGGAAAAATAATTGAGGAGAATTAGAAAGTGAAAAAAGTATTAAGATTGTTGACGATAATGATGGTGTTTGCAATGGCAACTTCGGCTTTTGCTCAGACCACTGCCGACGCCGTTATCAGCGAGGCCCGCAAATATATAGGCACTCCCTACCGTTCCGCTGGACGCACCCCTAAGGGTTTCGACTGCTCCGGTTTCACACGTTATGTGTACAGCCAGTTCGGCTACGACCTTTCCGGCTCGGCCCCCGGTCAGTGGCACCATGGCCGCAGTGTGAGTAGCAGCGAGTTGCAGCCCGGCGACCTGGTATTTTTCGGTGGACGCCGACACTCAAAAAATATTGGTCATGTGGGCATAGTTACCGAAGCTGACAATGCAAAGGGTACTTTTAAATTCATACATTCGTCAACCTCCAGCGGAATATGCATCAGTTCCTCCGCCGAGCCATACTACAAAGACCGTTACGTTGGCGCGCGCCGCATTCTCGACAAAGCTCCCGCTGGCGGCCAGAAAAATCTTTCGGACAACACCACGGAGTATGGCGGTGCCGTTGCAGGTGGCACTGTGGATGTGTATTCGCCGGCAAAACGTCAGCCATCGAAAATAAACCGTCCGCAACCGCTTTCGGCCACGGAGAGGCAACGCCACGAGGATATAGCCCGTCAAAACGCAGTGCACGACAGTGTTAACGCATTGTTTCGGCCCGTCAGCCAATACCACACGCATGAGCTCACGCCAGTTCCCGATGCCGAAGAGTACTGAACGGAAGAGTCGGTAAGTCGCTGACTGTTCTGAATTTCCAAACGTCGATGACCCCACCTTTGACATCGAACGGAGGATTATCTTCAGAGGACTGTGGCCGACGGAAGTATATAACTTTTTCCAGTTTTTTACGTAAAAAAGGTTTCTTACCAAAAAAAAGGAATATACTGATTTGATACGGTACAAACATATACTATTGGCTGTGCAGCTTGTTTTGCCTCTGCTGCTGTTTGGGCAAGGCAGGCATGTGGTGGCCACTGTGGTTTGCGACTCGGTATGCGGGGTGCCTGCAGAGGCCACGAGCCCGTCGGCTATGCCCGGCACCACGTTGCGGCCATTCCCAGACACCATGTATTATTCCGTGTTGAACATATACAGTCGCGTAACTGTCTTCGACACAGCACATTCTGGCATTTTGGACAATCTGACCACCATGTACACCTCTGCGGAGAACATACTCACTTTCCGTGGCGATGCCTTCCGCTCGGCGCCCTTTGTGGGCCGTGTGTCGGGATATCCGGACACGGTGATTCTCGACTGGACTTTCACCACCGGCTACGACTCGCGACCATCGAGCTATGGCGTTTGGGGTGGCGGCAACGGCTGGACAGGGCAGCCACTCTTTGTGCATTGGCCCGACTCGCTCTATCGCCATTTCGCAAAAACGACCAAGGTGATAAAAAAACATTTCGCACCTCGCGAAGTGATAGTGGCGTCGTTGTGCTCGCGCCTTTATTTCATCAATTTCGAAACGGGCGACAGCTCGAGGCACTCCATAAACATCGGCAATCCGATAAAAGGTACCCCGTCGCTGGACCCGCTTTTCAACGGAAACATATACATCGGGCAGGGCATTCCTTGCCAAAAGCCTTTCGGTGCCATGGTGGTGAACCTTTTCAAGCACAAGATAACGCATTTCGAGCGTCAGGACAGCAAGGCATGGCGCAACTGGGGTGCCTACGACTCGTCGCCGATAAGGGTGGGGCAATTCCTTTTCCGTCCCGGCGAAAACGGCACACTGTACAAATACCGCATTTCGGGTGATAGCTTGGTGCTGCACTCCACCATGCAATATACCATGCGCTACCGCAATTTCAAATTCGAGTCGGCCGGCATGGAGGCCTCAATGGCTGTGTGTTGCAACTACGGATACATTGCCGACAATTTCGGCAACATAGTATGCGTAAACCTCAACACCATGAAACCCGTGTGGCATTACTACAACTACGATGATACCGACGCATCGCTGCTGCTGCAGCAGGAGGGGGACTCGCTGTACCTGTACTCCGGCTGCGAGGTGGATCAGCAGGGAGCCAACGGACTTTGCTATTTTGTGAAACTTGATGCACTGTCGGGACGACGGGTGTGGCAGCAAACATTCCCTTGCCACAAGGTGAATATCGGCGAAAAGCACTTCGACGGCGGCATATACTCGTCGCCACTGCCCGGTGTGGGCAATTGCAAGGATTTGATTTTCTTTAATTTGGTAACTAACGACACGCCTGGCATGAAAGGCGATTTTGTGGCTGTGCGACGCTCCGACGGACAGGTGGTTTACCGCACCCCGCTGAAATGGTACGCATGGTCGTCGCCAATAGGCATGCTAAACGAAAAGGGGGAGATGTACGTGGTTACTGCCGATACACAAGGGCGTATATACCTTATCGACGGATATACCGGCGGAATCCTTTTTTGTAAAAAGTTTGGCGACAATTTCGAGGCCTCGCCCATTGTGGTTGGAAACAGCATAGTGATAGGTTCGCGCGGACGCAAGATAATGAAGCTTACAGTGAAACAAAATCCTTTTGTAGATGCCAACTCCAAGTATGAGTGGTGAGATTTTTTTTATGAAAAATGTTGTAAAGATGAAAAATATAAGATATTTGTTGATGGTTGCTTTTGTGATTGTTGCTTTAGGTGCCCAGTCGCAGCACATGTATCCTTTCCGCAAATTTGTCGATGGCGGATACAATTTCTGGGTTTACACCCCAACCAACAGTGCCGACACCGTCGACAAGCCATTGGTTGTGTTTCTGCATGGCAGCAGCCTGTGCGGCAGCAATTTGGACAGGGTTCGCCGCTACGGCCCCCTCAACGCCATCGAAATGGGCATGGATATTGATGCCTTGGTTTTGGCACCGCAAAACAGTGGCGGGGCGTGGAAACCCGACAAAGTATGGAAAGTTGTGGAATGGGTGGAGCGGCACTTTGCCGTAGATACCAACCGCATTTACGTGCTTGGCATGAGCTTGGGCGGTTACGGAACCATTGATTTCACGGCGTCGTATCCGTCAAAAATTGCCGCTGCCATGGCTTTGTGTGGCGGAGGCAACAACCGCAACCTGTGTCCGCTCAACGATGTGCCGCTGTGGATATTGCACGGCACCGCCGACAGGGCAGTGGGCATTTCGCAGTCGCAGCGGGTGGTTGACGCCATCACATCGTGCCGCGACACCGCCAACCGCCTTATCTGGACACGCCTGAATGGGATGAACCACGGACAGCTGGTGTACGCTTTTTATATGCACGAAACCTACCAGTGGCTTTTCTCACACAGCCTTGCCGACAACGGAAGACCGGTGAACCGCAACTTCAGGCTAACACCCAGCAACATGAACCGCAGCGTTTACCGTTCCATCAGGTCCGAAAACAGGGTGAATGTGCATTCGGAACCGCCCGAACGGATGATGGCATACCGCACTATGGAGGCGGATACCGCTGTGGACAACGATTATCATGCCACATCAAAAAATACCACAACCCATGGTTCGTCGAAATATTATATCATAAAAAAAGGCGACAACCTTGGCAGCATTGCACGGCGCCACCACACCACGGTGAAAAAACTCTGCCAGCTGAACGGACTCGGCCAAAACACCACGCTCAGGGTCGGACGACGTATCCGCGTGAAATAACTTCACAACATTTGCACTATGGCACGATACAGAGATTTGTTCTATTCCTTTTTCAAAATTGGCACTTTCACCATTGGCGGCGGATATGCCATGATTCCGCTGATGGAAGACATAATCGTTGACAAACGCCATTGGCTTGACCGTGAGGAGTTTATGGACATTTTGTCCGTTTCGCAAGCCATGCCCGGTGTGTTCGCCGTAAATATGGCCACCAATATCGGTTACAAACTCAAAGGGGTGAAAGGCTCCGTGGTGGCGGTTGTAGGCAACATCATCGTGCCGGTGGCTATTATTTTGCTATTGGCAATGTTTTTTCGGCAATTTCGTGAAAATCAGGTGGTTGAGGCGATATTTAAAGGACTGCGTCCCGCAGTGGTGGCACTGATAGCCGCACCAGTTTTCAAAATGGCGAAAACAGCACGCATATCGTGGCAAAACGTTTGGATTCCAATATTTTCGGCATTGCTGATTTGGCTTCTGGGTGTTTCGCCGGTGATAGTGATACTTGTAGCCGCCATCGCTGGTTTTGTTTATTCTCGTATAAAAATCTGGAAGGAGGGTAGTGCGAGGTGATAATACTGCGTTTGTTTCTGATTTTCTGTAAGATAGGGATATTTACTTTTGGGGGCGGCTACTCCATGGTGGCTCTGATACAGAGCGAGGTGGTTGGCAAAAACCATTGGCTCACTGCCGAGGAATTCACCGACCTGCTTGCCGTTAGCCAGATGACTCCTGGTCCAGTGGGGATAAACACTGCCACTTATACCGGCTACACAGTGGTGCTTAACAGTGGCGGCACCCATCTGATGGGCGTTGTGGGCTCGTTGGTGGCGTCGTTTGCCGTAATACTGCTGCCGTTCATAGCCATGTTGCTGCTGTGCCGCTATCTGGCAAAACATCGCAACAATCCCGTGGTAGAAACTGTTTTCAGGGTGTTGCGACTTGCAGTGGTGGGACTCATCGCAGCGGCGGCATTGTCGTTGTCCTCGCCCGAAAATTTTGGTTCGTGGCAGCAGTCGCACAAGCAGGTGGTGGTGAGCGTGCTGCTTTTCGCAGGCGTTTTCGTGGCATCGTTCAGGTACAAGAAAAGTCCAATACTGCTTTTAATTGCAAGCGGGGCAGTAGGTTTTTTGGTGTATTATTTCTAAAAAAAAATATCTGTACCGTACAAAATAAAAAAACATTGCATACGTTTTAGAAAGACACAAAAACAAACTACCTTATGGAGATAAAATTTATGGGTGCCGCCAAAGAAGTTACCGGCAGCAAACACCTGATAACCACCAAAAACGGACTTAGGATATTGCTCGACTGCGGTATGTACCAAGGCAAGGGCCTCGAAACCGACAGTATGAACCGTAACCTCGGATTTAATCCGCAAGAAATTGATTATCTGATACTTTCGCATGCGCATATCGACCACTCGGGACTTATACCTTATATATATAGGATGGGGTTCAACGGCACGGTGCTTTGCACTCCCGCCACCCGCGACCTGTGTTCCATACTGCTTGCCGACGCCGGACGCATTCAGGAGGCCGATACCCACACTTTCAACAAAAAAATGCGCGCTCAGGGCAAAGAGGAGGTCGAACCTATCTACACCCTTGCCGACGCACAGGCCTGCATGCAGTGTTTCATCAGTGTGCCCTACCACAAAAAATTCAATATCGAAGGCGAGGTAACGGTGGAATTTTTCGACACCGGACACATACTCGGCAGCTCCGCAATTATGCTCGAAGTGAAAGAGGGACGCAAAAAAATCCGTATCTGCTTCACAGGCGACATCGGCAGGTACGACACCCAGATACTGCGCGACCCCGAACCGTTCCCACAAGTGGACTACCTGATAATGGAATCCACCTACGGCGACCGCAAGCACAAGGGTTTTGACAACGCAGAGCAAGACCTGCTGCAGGCCGTTTTGGACACCTGCACCAAAAAACGTGGCAAGCTCATCATCCCATCTTTCGCCATAGGCAGGGCACAGGAAATAATCTACGCCCTCAACCGCTTGAAAAACAAGAAACTGCTGCCCGACATCGACGTGTTTGTGGACAGCCCGCTCAGTGTTTCGGCCACCAACATAATGCGTATCCACTCCGACTGTTTCAACGACACAATAAAAGAACGCATGAAATCCGACCCAGACCCCTTCGGTTTCGACAAACTGCAGTACATACAGTCGGTGGAGGCCTCGAAGGCACTTAATGTGCGCAACAAAACCTGCGTCATCATCTCCGCTTCGGGCATGATGGAGGCCGGACGTGTTAAACACCATCTGGCCAACAACATAGAAAACCCCAAAACCACCATACTCTGCGTAGGCTACTGCTCGCCAACAACCCTTGGGGCACGCATAATGCGCGGCGACGAGCACGTGTCCATCTTCGGCCACGAATATACCGTGCGCGCCGACCTGCGCCGCATCGACTCCTATTCCGCACACGCCGACTACGAGGAGATGATGCGTTACATAAGCTGTCAGGACAAGAAAAAACTGAAAAAGATTTTCCTTGTTCACGGCGAGGAACAAACGCAGCTGAATTTTAGCGAAACACTGCATAAAAATGGTTTCAAAAACATAGAGATACCATCGTTCCGCGAAGCATATGCTCTTTGATAAGGCGTTGAAACATAGTTTATTATCTAAGATGTGAAAAAATATCGGCAAAAAAATTACTTTTTCACAATTAAAAATAGTAATTTTGCAACCGATTTTGTTACAAACAAAAGTAATGTCCGAAATAAAATAAAAAATACATAAGTCATGAAAAAGATACTTTTAGCAAGTTTGATGGCTTTATTCTCGTTTGGAATAGCCAATGCACAAGACAAGCCCGCCACAGCCACCGAGGCTCAGGCCGAACAAAACGGTCCCAAGATTGAGTTCACAAGCACCACTCACGACTACGGTGAAATCAAAAAAGGCGGCGACGGCAACTGCGAGTTCACATTCACCAACGTGGGCAACGAACCCCTGATACTCTCCAACGTAAGAGCATCGTGCGGATGCACCACCCCCAGCTGGACCAAAGCCCCTGTGATGCCCGGCAAAACCGGCACCATCAAAGTGCGCTACAACACCAACAACATCGGCGGTTTCAGCAAACGCGTTACGGTGAACTCCAACTCCACCACAACACCCACTGTTACTCTTACAATAAAAGGAACTGTAAAACAGTAAGGGTCTTGAAATCAGAAAAATAGATATTAAGTTTTGGAAAGTATTTTCGTCCTTTCGGAAATACTTTCTCTTTTTTTTAATCATAACACGTCATGCCACATATTTCAAACAAAGGTAAAGAACTGCCGCAATCGGCCATACGTAAACTTGTGCCCTTTGCCGACGCAGCCAAGGAAAGAGGAATAAAAATTTATCATCTCAACATCGGCCAGCCCGACATCGAAACTCCGCAGGGAGCCCTCGACGCTTTGGCCAACACCAAAATCAAAGTGCTGGAATACAGCCACTCCGCCGGAATTTTGTCGTACCGCAAAAAACTTTGCGAATACTACAAACGCTACGGCATAGAGCTCACCCCCGAACGTATCATCGTTACCACCGGCGGCAGCGAAGCCCTGCAGATGGCTTTCACCGTTTGTTTGAACCCCGGCGACGAAATCATAATCCCCGAACCCTACTACACCAACTACAACACTTTCGCCAAACTGTGCGACGCAAAGATAGTTACCATCCCCAGCGACATCAAGACCGGCTTTGCACTGCCTCCTATCGAAGATTTCGAAAAGGCTATCACTCCGCGCACCCGCGCCATCATGATATGCAATCCCAACAACCCCACCGGTTATCTGTACAGCAAAGAAGAACTGCTGAAAGTGGCAGGACTGGTGAAAAAATACGACCTTTTCCTGTTTGCCGACGAGGTTTACCGCGAGTTCTGCTACGACGGGCACGAGCACTACAGCGTGCTTAACCTGCCCGGATGCGAGAACAACGTGGTGCTGTTCGACTCCGTTTCGAAACGCTACAGCGCCTGCGGTGCCCGTGTGGGATGCCTCGTCACCCGCAACAGCGAGGTTTACAGCATTGCCATGCGTCTGGCACAGGCACGCTTGAGTCCTCCCAGCTTTGGTCAGATTTTTGCCGAAGCCGCAGTGGATACCCCGCAGGAGTATTTCGACAAGGTGCAGGCAGAATACATAGCACGCCGCAACGTGGTTGTGGAAGGCATAAACAAAATCCCCGGCTGTTTCTGCCCCAATCCTAAAGGAGCTTTCTACACCGTGGTGGACCTGCCAATCGACGACAGCGACTGTTTCTGCCAATGGCTGCTCACCGATTTCAACTACAACGGCGAGACAGTGATGCTGGCACCGGCCACCGGTTTCTATGTAAATCCCGAAAACGGCCGCCATCAGGCACGTATCACCTACTGCATCTGCATCGAGGACCTCAAAAAAGCCATCAAATGCTTGGAAGAGGCTCTGAAAGTGTACCCAGGCAGAACTTTGTAATTGGTTGATAATTAAATAAAACGCTATCGAGGCAGGACGTCTGTTTTTTCGGACTCCTGCCTTGTTTTTAACCACTGCATTATGACAAAAGAAGAACACCGCGCCGCCGTTATTGCCGACAGCATCGCGCACCAGCGCCATGTGGCCCAAACCGCCAGGGCCGAGATGGACGCCGCTCAACAGCAGGCCAACGACTACGGCCCCAACAAAGACCGCTACGACTCGTTCCGCACAAAAATAATGCGTTCGCGCGACATGTTTGCCAAACAATACTCCAACGCCTTGGAAAGCATAGTGCACCTGCAGGAGCTGCAAAATTCGAAACCTCAATCGATGGTGGACTACGGCTCCATTGTGGTTACCGACAAACAGCGGATGTTCGTTTCCGTTGGGATGGGCAAGTTTACGTCGGGCGGAGAAGTTTATTTCGGCATTTCGGCCAATGTGCCTGTGTTTCAGGTAATAAAGGGTAGGAGAGAGGGCGACACCTTTTCGTTCAACGGGGTGAAGCAAACAATTGTCGAGGTGTTCTGAAAAAAAATATTTTCGTTACCAAGTGTAGCATGGCGGAGGCGGCAATGCTTTTTCCGCCGTTTTTTTTCTTGCTAAATAAAAATAAAAATCGTATCTTTGAAATTTTGAAAAAAACGGCAAACTGTCGTTTTTGAATTATACAACAAATTGAATAATAGGAAAATGCAAGTGATATGATAGTATCGTACAAATGGTTGAAAGATTACGTAAAATCCGACCTCACTCCCGAACAGATTGACAATGTTCTAACATTCAGCGGCCTCGAAATAGAAGGAATTGAAAAAGTTGAGACCATCAGAGGCGGTCTCGAACATGTGGTTATCGGTCAGGTGATGATCTGCGAGCCACACCCCGACAGCGACCATCTGCACGTTACCACCGTTGATGTGGCCGGCGACCGCCTGCTTGACATCGTTTGCGGCGCACCCAACGTGGCCGCTGGACAGAAAGTGGTTGTGGCCACCATAGGCACAAAAATTTACACCTCCGACACTGAATTTTTTGAGATAAAGAAATCGAAAATCCGCGGATGCGTGTCGGAAGGCATGCTCTGCGCCGAAGACGAGCTTGGACTCGGCACCTCGCACGATGGCATTATGGTGCTGCCCGCCGACGCTCCCGTGGGAATGCCCGCTAAACTGTATTTCCATGTGGAAGAGGACTACGCCATTGAGGTGGCCATCACCGCCAACCGCTCCGACGCCACTTCGCACATCGGCGTGGGCCGCGACCTTGTGGCCGCCTACAACACCCAGCACGGCGGCAACCTGAAACTCGACATACCTTCGGTTGCCAACTTTAAACAGGACAACAGCGACCGCAAGACCGAAATCACTGTTGAGGACACCGAAAACTGTCCCCGCTACACCGGCCTCACCATCACCGGCGTTAAGGTGGCCGAGTCGCCCGAATGGTTGAAAAACAAACTTGTGGCCGTAGGACTGCGTCCGATAAACAACGTGGTGGACATCACCAACTTTGTGCTGATGGAAGTGGGACAGCCACTGCACGCTTTCGATGCCGACAAAATTGACGGAAACCACGTGATAGTGAAGAAATTGCCTGCCGGAACAATGTTCACCACCCTCGACGGCGTTCAGCGCAAACTGAACGGCAACGAGCTGATGATTTGCAACGAAAACGAAGGCATGTGCATTGCCGGTGTGTTCGGCGGCGAAAAATCGGGCGTAACCAAGTACACCACCAACGTGTTTCTCGAAAGCGCCTACTTCAATCCCGTGAGCATACGCAAAACCTCTAAATTTCACGGACTTAAGACCGATGCCTCGTTCCGCTACGAGCGTGGCTGCGACCCCAATATCACCATATATGCCATCAAACGGGCGGCAATGCTGATAAAAGAGTTGGCAGGTGGCATCATAAGTTCCGACATTACAGACATTTACCCCAAACCCATAGAACCTTGCAAGGTGGAGATAAACTACCGTCGCATTTTTGCGCTGATGGGCAAGGTTATACCTGTAGATACCATCAAATCAATACTTTCCATGCTCGACATAAAGGTGCTTGCCGACGATGCCGAGGGTATGACCGTGAGTGTGCCCACCAACAAGGTTGACGTTACCCGCGAATGCGATGTGGTTGAGGAGATTATGCGTATTTACGGCTACAACAACATAGCTTTCGGCGAAAGCCTGAACAGTTGCCTGTCGTACGCCCCCAAACCCAATCCGCACAAGGTGCAGAATGTTATTGGCAACTACTTGGCCGACAATGGTTTCAGCGAGATAATGAACAACTCGCTAACCAAATCGGAATACTACGACAACAACGAGGATTTCGACCCGAAGAACAATGTGGTGATTCTCAACCCGTTGAGCAAGGAGCTGAACGTTATGCGTCAGACTTTGCTGTACAGCGGTCTTGAATGCGTGGTTTACAATCTTAACCATAAAATACTGAACCAGAAGCTGTTCGAGTTTGGCAAGATTTACCGCTACAATCCCGACCAAGTGGAGAATAGCGACGTAACCAAACATTATTTCGAGGAACGCCACCTGTCGCTGTTCGAAACCGGTGCCGAAGTGCCCGAAAATTGGAAGCTGAAATCGGAAAAGACTGATTTCTACTACCTTAAGGCACGGGTGATGAGCATTTTGCAGCGTCTGCGCATCAACCTGTCGCGTGTGGTGGTAGAACCGGCTTCGGAGAAATATTATAGTAAAGGTATTGCATTGATTTTCAAGGATAACCGTAAGGTGTTGGCCACCGTAGGCGAACTATCGAAAGCCACTTTGAAACGTATGGACTGCAAACAGCCGGTGTTCTTTGCCGACATCAACTGGGATTTGGTGCTGAAGAGCCTTCCCGCCAAGGATGTGGTGTACGCCGAAGTGGCCAAGTTCCCCGAGGTGCGCCGCGACCTTGCGTTGGTTATCGACAAGGCCGTTACCTTCGACGAGATAGAACGTGCCGCCTACGAAACAGAGCGCAAACTGCTGAAAAAAGTCGGCCTGTTCGATGTTTACGAAGGCGACCGCATTGAACAAGGCAAGAAATCCTACGCAGTAAGTTTTGTGTTGCAGGATAAGGACAAAACCCTGTCCGATAAGCAGATAGATGCTGTAATGGCCAAACTGCAGAAAACTTTCGAAACCAAGCTCGGAGCCAAGATAAGAAGCTGATTCCGAGTTAGGAGATTAGAGTTAAGAAATTAGGAAGTTGAGAAATTAGGGGTTATTGATAAACAATTATACAAGGCTCCTATCCTATATTCGACTGTTTTTCAACAGCCTCGAAGAGGCTGAATCTCAATAACCCCATAAAAGAAACCGATAGGTTTCGCAGTATGGGGTCAGTAATAGCCCTGATACTCAGCTCGGCAGTCTGACTTGAGGTGTCCGATGAGCGGCTCGATTGCCGCCCTTCTTCGGAAGAGCTGTCGCTTCTTCCTATTCTCAT
>CALGGY010000131.1 GCA_937915785.1 uncultured Bacteroidales bacterium | reverse complement strand
ACGATAAAATCAAGCTTCCATGCGTGTTCGACCATTAATTTTGTCCTTTACGTCGTCTAATCCGAAACAAAATCAGTATTGATATATATTTAAAAACAATGAAAATCAACAAGTTAATCGCTTTAGGCTCAATTGTTGCAGTAATGGCTTCGTGTTCCGTGCCCAAGGACATTGTGTACATACAGGACGCCCCTCGCGACGAAAAAGTGGCAATAGCCGCTCAATACTCTAGTAAAATACAGGTTGACGACTTGCTTGGCATCTATGTTTCGAGCACAGTGCTCGGCGCCAATGTGGCATCGTTCAACAAAACCAACGAAACTGGCGGAAGTTTTGGTGGCTCCAACGGTGGGTCAAGCTCCTCGGCACAAGGCTACCTCGTGGACCGCAACGGCGAAATAAATTTCCCGTATTTGGGACTGCTGAAAGTTACCGGCATGACCCGCGAACAGCTGCGCGACACCCTCGAAGTGCTTCTGGCTAAAGAAGAACTGGTGCCCGAACCCCGTGTTACCGTCAACTTGCAGAATTTCAGGTTCTACACCCTCGGCGCCACAGGAAAAATGACGATGAACAACGCCGGAAACACCAACATGATGAAAGGTGAGCGCCTTACGCTGCTGCAAGCCATCGCCATGTGCGGCGACCTCGACATCTCAGGCAAACGCAAAAACGTAACCATCATCCGCGAAATGGACGGATACCGCGAAATAGGCACCGTGGACCTCACCTCGAAAGACCTTTTCGACTCGCCCTACTACTACGTATGCCAAAACGACATCATCTACGTGGAACCCAACGACCGCATGAAACGTCAGGCCACACTCGACCTCACCCCGCTCACCGTGGTTACCAGCGTGCTCTCCTTCGCAACATCGATTCTTACTTTTGTTTACATTTTCTTTAAATAATATTAGTATTAGCCGTGGAAACAAACAACAATGGAATGCTGACCAACCAGCATAACAGCGATTTCGACAAAGAGACATCGCGATTCTCTTTCAAGGACCTCTTGTTTATGTTCATAAACAACTGGTATTGGTTCGTTATATCGATAGTGATATGTGTGGGAGTGGCCATGTTTATCTACAAAACCAAACCACGTATCTACCAAGAGTCGGCGCTTATCCTTATCAGGGCCGACAATATGTCGAAAGCCGAGGACGTGTCGAGCTTGCTTAGCAACAGCCCCGGAGGCGGCGACCGCCAGATGAGCTACAAAATCGAAAACGAAATTTATATCCTGCGTTCGGTACGCCTGATGGAAAATGTGGTCCATCGTCTGAACCTGCAGCCGGCATACAAGTATGTTTCGCTGTTCAAAAAATACGAATATTACGACGACACCCCGGTGCGACTGGCCATTTTCGACAAAAACAACAATGTTGCCGACGACGTGTCGGTAGCGATGGATGTGGTGCCAGTGTCGCACAACGAATACACCTACACCATAAATGGCGGCGGAACCAAAAAGGCCTCTTTCGGAGCGGCGCAAAAACTCGACGACAACCACAATTTTGTTATCGACCGCACCGACCAGCTCGGAGCCTGTTTCTACAACGCTCACCCAATCAGCATAACCTACGAGCCGTCGCACGTGCGTGCCGCCGAAATTGTCGGCAACTTGGCAGTGAACAGCATCAGCTCAACCACCAAAGGCGTGGTGCAGATTTCGCTCACAAGCGAGAACTACCTCAAATCGAGGGAGATAATAGACACCCTGATTGCCGCCTACAACGAAGACGCCAACGAAGACAAAAAACAAAAAACACGTAACACAGAGGAGTTCATACTTGGACGTATCAGTGCCATATACGGCGAACTGGAAACGGTGGAGTCGAAGATAGACAACATTCGCCGCGCATCGGGAGTGCCATACGCCGCCTCCACCACTGCCACAGCCTCGGAGATGTATATCGAAAAGAGCAACAAATATCAGGACGACGCCCTTTTGCTCGAATCGGAGCTCTCCAGTCTCAACTATGTGAAAGCCCAGCTCGACGACCCCAGCAAGCGCAACGACTACCTGCCGCTGGTAGATGCCCAAAACTCGGCATTGCAACGCGTTATAGAAAAATACAACGACGCCAAGATGCAGTACGACGAGTCGCTCTCGATACACGGCGAGAACAACCCCGCCACAAAACGTCTGGCACAGTCGCTGGAATCGGCACGCGAAGGAGTGAACGTGGTGGTGAAAAACATGCAGCAGTCGCTGCGTATGCGCATACAAAACGCCCACCGTCAGGAAAATCAGGCACGCCAGTTTGTAAGCAACATCAACAACAGCGAAAAGGCCGTGGCCGACGTTATGCGCCAGCAGAAAATAAAAGAGTCGCTTTACCTCTACCTGCTGAACAAACGTGAGGAAGTGGCCTTGGCACTTGCCGTTTCCGAAGACGTGGCTAAAACCGTTGAGGCAGCCGGCGCCACATCGCGCATATCGCCCGACAAACGCAAGTATATGACAATGGGTGTGGTTACCGGATTGGCCATACCGCTTGCTATTATGCTGCTCCTTGTTCTGCTTGACGACCGCCTGAAATCCAAGACCGAAGTGGAAAAAAGTCTCTCCATCCCAATACTTTGCGAAATACCGCAGAAAAGCAAAGAACAAGAAGGACAGGAGCTCGTTGTTACCGAAAGTGGCACCGACACCATTACCGAGGCTTTCCGCATAATGTACTCCAACGTGCAGTTCTTCCTTCGTTCAAACGACAAAAAGGTTATTCAGTTCCTGTCGTCGTTGCCGCACGAAGGCAAGACCTACACTGCCATGAACTTTGCCACCACAATGGCTTATCTTGGCAAAAAGGTGGTGCTTATAGACTTGGACTGCCGCAAACGCTCGCTGTCAAAAATAATCGACAAGTCGAACCGCCACGGCGTTATAGAATATCTGATAAGCAACGAGAAAAATCTCGACAGCATCATAAACCACAGCAATTTGTCGTCGAACCTCGACTACATAGTGTGCGAAAAAATAGCGCCCAATGTTACCCAATTGCTGTATCTGCCAGATTTCGACCAGCTTATCAACGAGCTTAAAGAACGTTACGACTATGTGGTGTTCGACTCGGCTCCGTCCAATATTGTTGCCGACGCCGCCATCATCAACCGTTGTGTTGACCTTACACTGTATGTGATGAGGGTTAAAGTGTTCAACAAACGCATGTTCCCGTTTGTACAGCAACTCTACGACGACAAGAAACTTGCCAACATGGCCATTGTGCTCACCGACGTGCCGCTGCTCAAACACCGCTACGGCTATGGCTACGGCAGTGGCTACGGCTATGGCTACGGCTACGGCTATGTTTACGGCGAAGATGGAACAAAGACAAAAAAACGTATACGTCTGAAAAAATAAAAAAAACAAATGAAAGGAATAGTTTTGGCCGGAGGGTCGGGAACAAGGCTGTATCCCATTACCAAAGGCGTCAGCAAACAATTGCTGCCCATTTACGACAAACCGATGGTGTACTACCCCATCTCGGCCTTGATGCTGGCAGGCATCCGCGACATACTTATTATCTCCACCCCTCAGGATTTGCCGGGTTTCCAACGTCTGCTTGGCGACGGCTCCGACTACGGCGTAAATTTCTCATACGCCGAACAGCCATCGCCCGATGGACTTGCACAAGCTTTTATCATTGGCGAGGAGTTTATTGGCAACGACTCGGTGTGCCTCGTGCTTGGCGACAATATTTTCCAAGGCAACGGGTTCTCCGAGCTGCTGAAAGAGGCTGTGGACAATGTGGAGAAAGAAAACAAAGCCACGGTGTTCGGCTACTGGGTGGCCGACCCCGAACGCTACGGCGTGGCCGAGTTCGACAAAAATGGCAACTGCCTCTCTATTGAGGAAAAACCGCAGAACCCCAAAAGCAACTACGCCGTGGTGGGGTTGTATTTCTATCCCAGCAAGGTGGTGCAGGTGGCCAAAAGCATAAAACCCTCGGCACGTGGCGAACTGGAGATAACCACCGTAAACCAGCGTTTTCTGGAAGACAAACAGCTGAAAGTGAATATCTTCAAACGTGGTTTCGCTTGGCTCGACACCGGCACCCACGACTCCCTCTCCGAAGCCTCAACTTTTATCGAAGTGCTGGAAAAACGTCAGGGACTGAAAGTGGCATGCCTCGAGAGCATAGCATTCGAAAAAGGGTGGATTTCCGCCGAACGGCTGAAAGAGATAGCTCAGCCAATGATTAAAAACCAATATGGTCAGTACCTTATGCGTCTGGCCGAAAAGGGATTTTAAACAATGGAAGTGATAAAAACAGCTATTCCGGGCGTATTTATCATAGAACCAAGGATTTTCGGCGACGAACGGGGATATTTCTTCGAGTCGTTTAACGCACGCGACTTTGCCGAAAAGGTGGTGAATGTGGATTTTGTGCAGGACAACGAGTCCAAATCGCGATACGGTGTGGTTCGCGGACTGCATTTCCAAAAACCACCCTACGCCCAAAGTAAGCTGGTACGTGTGGTTAGCGGCACGGTGCTCGACGTGGCCGTGGACATACGCAAAGGCTCGCTCACTTTCGGCCAGCATGTGGCAGTGGAGCTGAGTGCCGAAAATCATCGCCAGTTTTTTATGCCCAAGGGTATGGCACATGGTTTTGCCGTTCTTAGCCAAGAGGCTGTGTTTCAGTATAAATGCGACAATTTCTACACACCGCAGAGCGAGGGCGCCATTGCTTGGAACGACCCTGCTTTGGGTATAGACTGGCAAATACCTGCCAACGAAGTTATCCTCTCCGAAAAGGACAAACATCATCCTTTGCTTTCGGATGTTGCTGATACCTTGGGGTTTAAATATTAACTGCCGATGAAAATTCTCGTTACAGGTGCCAACGGTCAGCTTGGCAGGTCGGTGCGGAAGATAAGTGAAGAATATCCGCAGCATACATTCTTTTTCACCGATATGCCGGAAATGGACATTACCGAAAAAGTCATGATTGAGGCTTTTGTGCGGGAAAACGGTGTGCAAGCAATAGTGAACTGTGCCGCCTACACCGCCGTGGACCGTGCCGAAACGGAACCGGAGCTGGCCGAAAAAATCAACTGTCATGGAACCAAGGTGTTGGGAGAGGTGGCAAAAAACTACTCCATTCCGCTGGTGCACATCTCCACCGACTACGTCTTTTGCGGCGAGGGTTGCCACCCACTGAAAGAGACATACCCCACAGCACCAACGGGGGTTTATGGCAAAACCAAACTCAACGGCGAAAAAGCTTTGGAATCAACGGGTTGCGACGTGGCAATAATCCGTACCGCATGGCTCTATTCCGAGTTTGGGGGCAATTTTGTAAAAACAATGTTGCGTGTGGCAGGCGAACGCGACTCGCTAAACGTGGTTTACGACCAAGTGGGCTCGCCCACCTACGCCACCGACCTTGCACGCGCACTGATGACCGTGCTTGACAACGGGGTGAATGGATTCAATATATACCATTTCTCCAACGAAGGTGCCGTTTCGTGGTACGATTTTGCTAAGGCAATTTTTGAGGAAAGTGGTATCAGTGTAACCGTAAATGCCATAGAATCCGACAAATACCCTTCGCCAACAAAGCGTCCGGCATACAGTGTTCTGTCTAAAGAAAAAATTAAACAAGCAGGAGCAAAGGTGCCTTATTGGAAAGACTCCCTAAAAACATGTATAAAACTTTTAAAATCAAGTAAATGAAAAATATTTTGATAACCGGCGGCGCTGGTTTCATAGGCTCGCATGTGGTTCGTTTGTTTATAAATAAATATCCTGATTACAAGATAGTTAACCTCGACAAACTTACATACGCCGGCAATCTGGCTAACCTGAAAGATGTGGAAAACAGGCCCAACTATGTTTTTGTAAAGGCCGACATTTGCGACTACGACAAAATGTTGGAAGTGTTTGAGCAGTACGATATAGACGGCGTGATACACCTTGCCGCCGAGAGCCACGTGGACCGCAGCATAAAAGACCCTTTCACTTTTGCCAAAACAAATGTAATGGGCACCCTGAGCCTGTTGCAGGCAGCCAAAGTTACCTGGGACGGCCATTGGGACAACAAGCGTTTCTACCATATCTCCACCGATGAGGTTTATGGCGCCCTTGAGCTTACCAAACCCGAAGGCAATCCGCCATACGGTGATAAGTTTTTCACCGAAGACACTAAGTATCAGCCACATTCGCCATACTCTGCAGCCAAAGCCAGCAGCGACCATTTTGTACGTGCTTTCCACGACACCTACGGTCTGCCCACAGTTGTTACCAACTGCTCCAACAATTATGGTCCTTACCAGTTTCCTGAAAAACTGATACCTCTGTTTATCAACAATATACGTCATGACAAACCCCTTCCGGTGTACGGCAAGGGCGAAAACGTGCGCGACTGGCTGTTTGTCGAAGACCACGCACGTGCCATCGACATTATTTTCCACAAAGGCAAGATAGCCGAAACATACAACATAGGCGGGTTCAACGAATGGAAAAATATAGACCTTGTCAAAGTGATTATCAAGACTGTGGACAAAATTTTGGGTAACCCCGAAGGTTATTCCGAAAAACTGATAACCTATGTTACCGACCGCGCCGGACACGACCTGCGCTACGCCATAGACAGCACCAAGCTGAAAAACGAGCTCGGTTGGGAGCCCAGCCTGCAGTTTGAGGAAGGCATCGAAAAAACCGTGCGCTGGTACCTCGACAATCAGGAGTGGATGGACAACATAACCTCCGGCGAGTACGAGAAATACTACGAAAGCATGTATGGCAACAGGTAATAAAGGCCGACAGCTGCTATATCAAAAAGAAACAAATAACAATTGAAAAAAAACACTTTAAAACATAGATTATGATTAACGTTGGAATTATTGGATGCGGTTTCGTGGGTGGAGCCTTGAAAGATTGGCTTGAACACAACAACCCCGAGTGCAAACTCTTTATCAGCGACCCCCAAAAAGGATACAATGACGACCTGAGCAATATCGACATCGCTTTTTTGCAGATACACGTGCCTACCGAAGACGACGGTACGCAAGACCTCACACTTATGAAAGAGCTTATCACCAAGCTCCCCGATGTGCCAGTGTTTGTTCGCACCACCATACTCCCCGGCACAAGCGACCGCCTTTCGAAAGAAACGGGCCATCAGGTATGCTATATGCCTGAATTCCTTACCGAGCGCACCTTTATTGAGGACTTCAAAAAACAGACTATGGTATTCACCGGCGCACACGAGCTGCTCACCAAAATTTTCGTGGGTAAAAAGTTCACCGTTATGACACCCCTCGAAGCCGAGCTTACCAAGTATATGCACAATGTGTTCGGCGCGTACAAGGTAACCTATTTCAACGCTTGCCGTGAATACTGTGAGAAAATGGGTGCCGACTGGCGCAAGGTGCATACCGGAGTACTCCTTTCGGGCTATATCAACGACACACACACATACGTCCCCGGACCCGACGGAAAGTTCGGCTATGGCGGCAAATGTTTCCCCAAGGATGTCAACGCTTTTGCCAAAATGACCGAAGGCACCTCGCTTGGAACACTTTTGGAACATCTGCACGAACTGAACGTACATTTCCGCGGATTTGAGGAACATATATAACTCTTTTTCAATCTTTTATAGTTGCAACAAATGTTCGTGTACTGTTCAACGGAAGCCCCGAAGAGTTTTTTTTGACAATTTGAACTTTCTACAAACCCAATGAAAAACTTTGCAATAATAGGCGTGGGCGGATACATAGCCCCGCGACACCTGAAAGCCATAAAAGATACAGGCAACAACCTGCTCTCGGCCTACGACCGTTTCGACAGCGTGGGCATTATGGACAGCTATTTCCCCGACGCCTCGTTTTTTACCGAACAGGAGCTTTTCGACCGCCACAATGCCAAACTGCAGCGCACCGAAAATCGGTTGGATTACGTAACTGTATGCACCCCCAACTACCTGCACGACTCGCATACCCGTTACGGTCTGCGTCTGGGCTGCGACGTGATTTGCGAAAAACCTATAGTCCTCAACCCGTGGAACATAGATGCCCTCGAGAAAATGGAGCAGGAGACCGGACACAACGTATATACCATTCTCCAGCTGCGTTTGCACGACTCCATAGTGGCGTTGAAAAAGAAGATTGACGAAGGTCCCAAGGACAAGGTTTACGATGTGGACCTCACCTATATCACCTCGCGCGGCAAATGGTACTACACCTCGTGGAAAGGCGACGAGCACAAGAGCGGCGGCGTGGCCACCAACATAGGGGTGCATTTCTACGACATGCTGTCGTGGATTTTCGGGCCGGTGCAGGAAAACATCGTTCACGTGGCCAGCCACGACCGCGTAGCGGGATTTTTGCGACTGAAAAACGCCCGTGTGCGTTATTTTCTCAGTATCAACGCTGAGCACCTGCCCTCCAACGCCGTTCAGGGCGAAAAACGCACCTACCGCACCATAATGATTGACGGCGAAGAGTTCGAGTTCAGCCAAGGGTTCACCGAGTTGCACACCAAAAGCTACGAGAAAATACTTGCTGGCGAAGGCTTCCGCGTAAGCGAGGCCCGCAATTGCATCAACATAGTGCATACCATACGCAACGCGGCTCCCGTGGGACTTAAAGGCGATTACCACCCGATGGCCAAATATCCTTTGTCGAAACACCCGTTCGGTTGGTAAATTTATACTGATAAAGATTTGTCTAAAACTTGTCTTTGAAAATTCTTTATGGACAAAATACAGATGGTGGACCTCAAAGGTCAGTACCAGAAGATTAAACCCGAGGTGGACGCCGCCATACAGACGGTGATAGACAGTACCCAGTTTATCAACGGACCTGCTGTGAAACAATTTGCCGACAATCTGGCCAAATACCTCGGAGCCAAGCACGTGATACCTTGCGCCAACGGCACCGACGCCTTGCAGATAGCCATGATGGCCCTGAAACTGAAACCTGGCGACGAGGTGATAGTTCCGGCGTTTACCTATGTGGCCACTGCCGAAGTTATTGGTCTGCTGGGACTTACTCCCGTTATGGTGGACGTAAACCCGCAGACTTTCCTTGTGGAGCGCAAAAACGTGGAAAAAGCCATCACCTCCAACACCAAGGCAATAGTTCCGGTACACCTGTATGGCCAGAGCTGCGACATGGAGCCGATACTCGAATTGGCCAAGGAGCAAGGGTTGTACGTAATAGAGGACAACGCCCAAGCTATCGGTGCCGATTACACTTTCGCCGACGGACATAAAGCCAAGACCGGCACCATGGGCACCATAGGCTGCACCTCCTTCTTTCCATCGAAAAACCTCGGCTGCTACGGCGACGGCGGCGCACTGTGCACCAACGACGATGCCCTTGCCGAACGCATACGCATGGTGGCCAACCACGGACAGAAAAAGAAATACTACCACTCTGTGATAGGCTGCAACTCGCGCTTGGATACTATACAGGCCGCAATACTTGGCGTAAAGTTGCTGCACTTAGACGAATACTGCCGTGCACGCCACGATGCCGCCCAATACTACACCCAAAACCTGCTGGACGTGAAAGGTATTGAGGTGCCTTTCGAAGCCGGAAACTCGACCCACGTGTTCCACCAATACACCCTGAAAGTGGCCGACGGCTTACGCGACGCTCTGAAAAAGCACTTGGAAGAAAACGGCATACCCTCCATGATATATTACCCGCTGCCATTACAGGAGCAGGAGGCATTCCATTTTATAACGCGTACCGCCGAGAGCCTCGACAACGCCAAACAGCTGTCCACACAGGTGCTTTCGCTACCGATGCACACCGAGCTAACCAGAGAAACACAAGACTATATCATTTCCACAATACGGCAGTTTTTCGAATAGTACGAAAAAACTATCATTAGCAAGATGAAAAATTCAAAAATCATACTGATAATCAGTGATTTGCTAATAACACTGCTGGGATTTGGCTTGTGGCAGTATTTTGCCAACCATATATCGCTGGGATTTTTTTGGATAATGGCATCGCTGCTGTGGGTAGTGGTTAGCGTGCTGCTTGGCAAATTTGACTACCAGCGCTACAAAAAATTCCGTTATCTGCTTATTGCCACAATAATTACAAACGCTCTTGTTTTTGTAATACTGTGTCTGTCGCTGTTGCTGATAGAGTCTTCGTTCAAGTTCTGGAGCATTTATTTGGTAATACCTGTTGGCATCACCCTTTTAGAATGTGGTCTTTACTCGCTGTACCAGCTGTTTTTTATAAAACATGTAAACTATCTGGAAGAGGATGTTATAAGGCAATATGTTGATATACAAACTATTAACAAAGAGTCGGATATCAGCACCGATGTCAACAGCATATTGCAGAGTTTTGTGTCGGCAATGGCAAATGATTTTCCCACCGATGCCGAAAATTGGAGGAACGTCCACAAGGACGAGTTTGGTGCCGACACAG
This sequence comes from uncultured Bacteroidales bacterium, assembly GCA_937915785.1. Classification (GTDB taxonomy): domain Bacteria; phylum Bacteroidota; class Bacteroidia; order Bacteroidales; family P3; genus UBA1219. The sequence goes on along the minus strand of CALGGY010000131.1, from coordinate 5,885 downwards.
TGATACTCACTACCCCCAACACGTCCGAGCTTGACGAAGCCAAGGCAAAAGGTGCCCGCAACCTTATCAGCATCAGCAATTTCAACGACATTCGCTATATAAACCGCTATTTTATACATGTAAACGAGGTGATACCGGAGAAAGGCCTGTTTATAATAGGTGGCGAAGTGAGCGACGTGCGCAAAGCAAACATCATGAAGTCGTATCCTGTAATAATCAACAAGATAGTGTATTTCTTCGATTTTATATGGAACCGGCTTTTCCCGAAGATGAACTTTTTCAAAAAACTCTATTTTGCCGTAACCAAGGGTAAGCACAGGGTTTTTCCCCGACCCGAGATTATGGGGCGTTTGTGCAGCTGTGGTTTTGAGATAAAGATGGAGCAGGTTATAGCCAACAAGTTTTTTGTTGCGGTGCAGAAAGTGTGTCCGCCTTTGGACATACACAATCCTTCGTATGGTCCACTGATACGTCTGCGCCGCGTTGGCAAGGGTGGCAAGACCATAGGAGTGTACAAGTTCCGCACAATGCACGCCTATTCGGAGTATCTGCAGGCCTATATCTACGACCACAACAACCTGCAGGAGGGCGGCAAGATAGCCGACGACTACCGCGTTTCCACCGTAGGGCATTTTCTGCGCAAGTTCTGGCTCGACGAGCTGCCAATGGTGCTCAACATACTGAAAGGCGACCTTAAACTTGTGGGCGTGCGTCCGCTCAGTTTCCATTATTACGGGCTTTACACCCCCGAGATGCAGGAAATGCACATAAAGGTGAAACCCGGCCTGCTGCCACCTTTCTATGTGGATATGCCAAAAACGCTGGAAGATGTGCAGGAAAGCGAAAAACGTTACATACAGCAGTATCTGCAACACCCTTTCCGCACCGACTGGAAATATTTTTGGCTGATAATGAAAAATATAGTGCTGAAACGCAAACGTTCGGCATAAACTACAATAAAAATATATGGAACAGAACTTAACCGACGACCAGCAGTTCACCACGGTGATAAAGCCGCGCAACGGCCTTTTCGAAGTGGATTTGAAAGAGATCTGGCGTTATCGCGATTTGCTCACACTTTTTGTAAAACGCAACATTATAACCCAATACAAGCAGACAATACTTGGGCCGCTGTGGTTTGTAATACAGCCTGCCCTTACGGTGATAATGTACATGGTGGTGTTTGGCGGCATTGCCGGCATACCTACCGACGGCGTTCCGCAGCCGTTGTTCTACCTTGGCGGCGTGTGTATGTGGCAGTATTTTGCCGACTGCCTTAACAAAACGTCGAATACGTTCGTGAACAATTCGGGCATATTCGGGAAAGTTTATTTCCCACGTCTTATCATGCCTCTTGCCGATACCCTGAGCAACCTTGTGAGGTTCGGCATACAGGTGGGGCTGTTTGTTATAGTTTACATATACTATGCCTTTGCAGGCTCTGCGGCATGTCCCAACTGGTATTTGCTGATGTTTCCTGTGCTGGTGGTTATGATGGCTGGCCTGGCATTGGGTTTTGGTATCATTATTTCGTCTATGACCACCAAGTACCGCGACCTTCAGGTGCTGTTCTCGTTTGTGGTTCAGCTGTGGATGTACGCCACACCTATTGTTTACCCGCTCAGCCAAGTGCGTGGCAAGGTGGTGGCCGGTTTCCATCTGGAAACGCTGATGTGCCTCAATCCGGTAACCCCTGTGATAGAGACTTTCAAATACGGAGCCCTCGGCGCCGGCGAGTTCGTGGGCTGGGGATGGCTTGCATACAGCTTTGTGTTCATGGCGGCGCTGCTGGCTTTGGGAATAGTGATTTTCAACAAAGTGCAGAAAAGTTTCATGGACACAGTGTGATGTAGTTAGTAATTAGTATTTGACAGTTGGCAATCAAATAATGATGTATTTTGAAAAAACGGTTGTATTTGCCATTACCGGACAGGACGGCTCGTTTTTAGCAGAGCTCTGTTGGCTTAGTGGTAAGTAATTAGTAACCAATTTAATAATAGATATTTTGAAAAAGGCAGTTATATTTGGCATTACCGGACAGGACGGCTCTTTTTTGGCGGAGTTTCTGTTGGCAAAGAACTACGAGGTGCACGGCGTTATTCGCCGCAGCTCCACCGATTATCGCGAACGTATAGCCCATATCGAGGGGCACCCCGATTTTCACCTGCATTTCGGCGACATGTCAGATTCTCTGGGTATTATGCAGGTTATTGCTAAGACGCGTCCCGACGAGATATACAACCTTGCGGCGCAGAGTCATGTGCAGGTTAGTTTCGACTCGCCCGAATACACCGCCAACGTGGATGCCACGGGCGTTCTGCGTGTGCTGGAGGCAGTGCGCACCTGCGGTCTGGAAAAGACCTGCCGCATTTATCAGGCCAGCACCTCGGAGCTTTACGGACGTGTGGAGGCCGTGCCGCAGAACGAGGAAACACCTTTCCACCCCTACAGTCCGTACGCTGTGGCCAAGCTCTACGGCTTTTGGATAATACGCGAGTACCGCGATGCCTACAATATGTATTGCTGCAACGGAATACTGTTCAACCATGAGAGCGAGCGACGTGGAGAGACTTTTGTAACGCGAAAGATAACTCTTGCCGCCGCACGTATCAAACAGGGTAAGCAGGAAAAGCTGTATCTGGGCAACCTGAGCTCGCTGCGCGACTGGGGCTATGCCAAGGACTATGTGGAGTGCATGTGGCTTATGCTGCAGCAGGAGCGTCCCGACGACTACGTGATAGCCACCGGCGAGCAGCATAGCGTGCGCGAGTTCTGCCTGGCCGCTTTCCGTGAAGCCGGCATCGAGCTGGAGTTCCGCGGCGAAGGCATACATGAACAGGGTATCGACAAAGCCACAGGTAAAGTGTTGGTGGAGGTGAGCCCCGATTTCTACCGTCCCACCGATGTGGTGAACCTCCTCGGCGACCCGTCGAAAGCCAAGCGGCAACTGGGATGGAACCCCGCTAAGACAAGTTTCGAAGAGCTGGTGAGACTTATGGTGCAGGCCGACATGGCCAAAGTGGCGGTGGAGCGCGCCGGCGAAAAAGTGCGCATCAACCTCGAAGAATACCTCGAAAAAGGAATTGTGAAGTAAATATTGAACATCGAAAAACTCGAAAAATTGCTAAATACGTGTTTTGAGATTGTGACGTGGTAATTGGCGATGTCTCTTTTATTATCCACAGGAGTGCTATAAGATAAACGGAGCGATTTATGAAGTTCATAAAGAACTTGGTCCTGGCCTTTTAGAGAAAGTGTATCAAGATGCTTTGGAAAGAGGGTTTAATCTTCAGAATATTCCATACGAGCGAGAAAAATCGTTTTCCATCATGTATAAAGGTATGCAATAGGCAGAGAAATATGTAGCTGATTTTGTGTGTTATAATAAGATAGTAGTAGAATTAAAAGCAGTAGAGGAACTACATCCTGTACACAAAGCTCAAGTGATTAACTACTTGGCTATAACTGGCTATAAATTGGGGTTGTTTGTTAATTTTAATTCAATCAAGGTTAATCCTGAACGGATAATCCGATATTGATTTTTGACTCAATATTTGTGGACAATAGTATCTGAAAAACAATAAAATAGCGAAAGCTATTGTTTTTGTTTCTTTTGTTTTTTTAGATGTCTTTTTAATGATAGATTAGTTGTTTTTCATACAATGCAGTTAAATTCTAAAATATATGTTGCGGGGCACCGCGGTATGGTTGGCAGCGCCATTGTGCGTGAGCTTACCCGTCAGGGTTACACTAATGTCATAACCCGCACCCATAAAGAGCTCGATTTGGAGCGTCAGGAGGCTGTGGAGCGTTTCTTTGCCGAAGAGAAACCCGAATATGTGTTTCTTGCCGCCGCCAAAGTAGGTGGCATTGTGGCCAACCAGTCGGCACTTGCCGATTTCATGTACCAGAACATGATACTGGAGATGAACGTGATACACTCGGCATGGCAGAACGGCTGCAAAAAGCTGTTGTTCCTCGGCTCCAGCTGCATATATCCACGTATGGCACCGCAGCCTATGTCCGAAAGCTGCCTGCTCACCTCCGAGCTGGAAAAGACCAACGAGGCCTACGCATTGGCCAAAATCAGCGGGCTGAAATACTGTGAGTTCCTCAACCGTCAGTACGGCACCGACTACATAAGCGTGATGCCTACCAACCTGTATGGTCCCAACGACAACTATCACCCCGAACACAGCCACGTGCTGCCCGCGCTGATACGCCGTTTCCATGAAGCCAAAGAGCAGGGGTTCAGCACCGTAACCTGCTGGGGCGACGGAAGTCCGCTGCGCGAATTCCTCTACGTGGACGACCTTGCCAACCTGTGCGTTTTTCTGATGAACAACTACAGCGGCAACGAAACGGTAAACGCCGGCACTGGCAAAGAGCTCACCATCAAAGCCCTTACCGAGCTTGTTGCCAAAGTGGTGGGTTACCAAGGCCAGATACAGTGGGACACCACGCGCCCCAACGGCACTCCCCGCAAACTGCTCGATGTGAGCAAGGCCGCCAAACTGGGCTGGACCTACAAAACCGAACTCGAAGACGGCATACGTCTGGCATACAAAGATTTTCTGGAAAATCCCATGCGGGCCGAGCGATAGAACTTGATAGCAAGGTGCAGAAGATGTTTGTGGGTGTGGTGCGATTCAGTTATCAGTTAGGAGTTATCTACACAACACATATCATACATCATGGGAACATACCTCAACATCGGTAACGCCGGCTTCCAGTCATCGCGCAACGGCGAGTATGTCGACAAGTCGCTGCTGATACCGGTGGTCAACAGTACATTGGAGACCAAGCAAAGATTCAGTTGCGTGTCGCGCTGCCGCAGGTTCGGCAAGAGCATGGCCGCAGAGATGCTCAACGCCTACTACGACCGCTCGTGCGACTCGCGCCGTCTTTTCGAGGACTTGCAAGTGGCCAAGGACCCGTCGTTCGAGAAGCACCTGAACAAGCATCCGGTCATCTATCTGGATATGACTTCTTTCGTCACGAGATTCAAGGACGAGAGCATCGTGGCCAAGATGAATGAAGAAATCATCGCCGACATCCACGATGCCTATCCCGACGTGCCCGTCGCGGCAGACGACGACCTGATGGCCTACCTTATACGCATCGCGCAAGCGGAAGGCGACAGGTTTTTCTTCATCATTGACGAGTGGGACGCCATCTGTCGCGAGTTCAAGGCGGGTTCGAAGGCAATGGACAGTTATGTGAACTGGCTGCGCCGCATGTTTAAAGATGTGAATTCCAGCAATGTGTTCCTCGGCGTTTACATGACGGGTATCCTGCCCATCAAGAAGTACAAGACGGAGTCGGCACTGAACAACTTTGTCGAGTATTCGATGGTTGACCCTGGCGATTTGGCGTCGTTCTACGGATTCACCAAGGCCGAGGTGCGCGCATTGTCCGAAAGGCACGGCATGGATTTCGACGAGTTGGAGAAATGGTACGACGGCTATCGTATTGGCGACGAGTTGTCGATGTTCAACCCCAACTCGGTGATGCAGGCCGTATACCGCCGCCGATGCCGCAGCTACTGGGCTGGCACGGGAGCCTACGATGCCGTCGCGAACTACATCAAGATGAACTACGAGGGGTTGAAAGACGATGTCATCAAGATGCTTGCCGGAGGCCGTGTGAAAGTGAATACCACAAGGTTCCAAAACGACATGTCGGTCATCCAAAGCAAGGACGATGTGCTGACTGTGCTTATACATTTGGGCTATTTGGCTTTCGATTGGGAGAAAAGCGAGTGCTATGTCCCAAACTACGAGGTTTCGGGCGAGCTTCGCAATGCCGTTGAAGCGTCGGATTGGGCTGTTGTCGTCAATGCGCTTCGTCAGTCGGAGCAGTTGCTGCAAGCCACTCTCGATGGC
>CALGGY010000130.1 GCA_937915785.1 uncultured Bacteroidales bacterium | reverse complement strand
ACATTCTCTGTCTATTCACAAAAATCTCCCAAAATTATTTTGGACACTATTGGCTCCCGACCTAATATTTGACGGCCAAAAAGATTTGCAGGATGGAGTTATATTGTTAAGAAAAAAAGGTGCATTGCCCAGAACATACGAAGAATACATTGCCGGCAAAGAAGCCTTAACAAAACAAGCTAAATTATTGAATGAAACAAACTTCAATGCTGTTACACCAGAGCAAATTATGCATAATTGGGAAGGGACTCCACAACCGACATTTGCTCTCAAAGGAGAGAATATCAAGAACAACTCCTTGTTCAGGGGCGACTATGCCGTGCAAATAAGAAATGCTGCAAAACATGGAATATCAGGTGCCGATTTTGGACATTTGGGTGAACACTGGACGTTGAAATACCCGATGAGTATAGACCACCCCGATGTGGCATTCTACAAAAAACACAATATCCCTTTTATTGGCAAAGGCTTTTACACAAGGGTTGACCCTAGATTGGAAAGCTCGTTTGCAAGCAACATTCCGCAAATGTCTTTTATGGATTATTGGCGAACTAACGCCATGAACAAATTGCTGCACCCGTTCAATGCCGAAGCTATCAGATTGCTGACAAACAGTGCCGCACGAAAGTCGTACGGACTACTGACCGACGAAGAACTTTCTAAAATGGTTGAGGGCATCAAAAAAATGAAAATTGCTACCGATAAACAATACGGACATAATGATAAACTAATCTATATACCGAAAGGCACTTTAGATGGATGGAGCATCTCGCACGAATTGGGCCATATTGCAGACGGCTTTGATACTCGGAATTTGTCCAATAGGACTTTCTTATATATGCCTATAAACTATCATTATAATGCATTGAACGATCCCGACATTGAAGCAAGGGAATTTTTCGCCGACCTGTTTGCAAACAATAATTATCCACAAATGCCGTTTGACATAAACACAGCTTTGGGCCTCCGCGAAAGGTTGGAAGCAATAAAACGCTCAAATATTGATTTAAAGAAAGCATTAATAAAGAAATGATTAGAAAAGAAAGCGTTAATAAAAACATCAGTTTGGTTAAAGTCACAAGAGAATATCATTTTGATTGTGGTCCAATGGATGAAGCCAAAATACCCTTATATAAAACAGACGATTATAATCTTTTCTATACCAAATTAGCTGAGGAGATTATCGAAAATTATCCTGAAATAAATGAATTTGACACACTCGTTGTCAAACACCATCAAGGTCATGAAATGATCGGGGCATATTTTATTGTTTTACGAATTGAACAATGGAACGATAGGCGGACATACATTAAAACCCCCATTTTCCTTTGTTCGATGATATAATGTCTTTTCCTGATTTGGGTTGACCCTGGTTTATAATTACACTTCTGTAGCCTCCCCCTCCCACCTCATCCAAACCGACAGATAAACGACAATCAAACAAAAAATCACCCCCCTGCAAAAAAAATAAAAAAATTCTCTGAATTTCTTTGCGGTTTCAGAAAAAAATTGCGGCGTATCGAACTGTCAAAACCATTTTCCGCACCGCTTTCCAACACTCGGAAGACCGACGCAAGATGCCCCACTCTTTCCACAACCACCTGAATACCAACCATCTACAAATTTACCCATTGTAAGTAATAAGAGGAAAACTTATTTGTTTGTTATAGCCTCGAAAAGGCTAACACTCAATACCCCCGCATGCTGACGTGGGGTAGTGCCGGATACAAAACAAAAAATAGAACACTCGCTACATGCGTCTCATAAAAAAATCGTATCTTTGCAAATTCAAACAACAAAAAAAAACATCAAAAAATGAAAAAAACAGCCTTATTTTTAACCACCGTGGCCGTTGCTCTTATGAGCGGCTGCGGTAGCAAAAACACCGAACCCGCATCCGCCGACGAGAAATCGGAAATGCAGAAAAAAGTGGAAGAATTTGCCGAAGTAACCCTCACCACCGACCTCAACGTGCTCAGCGAAAAAGAACGCCAGATCATCCCCATCTTCATCCAGATTGCCGAAATTATGGACGACCTGTTCTGGCAACAGACCTACGGCGACAAAACCATCCTCGACACCATCAGCGACCCGTGGATGAAACAGTTTGCAATGATAAACTACGGCCCGTGGGAACGCCTCAACAGCAACAAACCCTTTGTGCCCGGCTATGGCGAAAAACCGCAGGGCGCCTGCTTCTACCCCACCGACATGACCAAAGAGGAGTTCGAAGCCCTGGCCGATAAAGAAAAAACCAGCCTCTACACCATACTGCGCCGCAACGACGAGGGCAAACTCACCGTGGTGCCCTACCACGAAGCCTACAAAGAACAGCTTGCCAAAGTGGACTCACTCTTGGGCGAAGCCATTGCTCTGGCCGAAAACGCCGGTCTCAAGAAATACCTCACCGAACGTCGCAAAGCTTTCAAAACCGACAAATATTACGAAAGCGACATAGCTTGGATGGACATGAAAGACGGCCTGCTCGACTTTGTTGTCGGTCCTATCGAAAACTATGAGGACGAGCTCTTCGGCTACAAAGCCGCCTACGAAGCTTTCATACTTGTAAAAGACCAGAAATGGAGCGACGACCTCGCCAAATTCACCAAAATGCTGCCCGAACTCCAGAAAAACCTGCCCTGCGACCCCAAATACAAAAAGGAACTGCCCGGCACCGACTCCGACCTCAACGTTTACGACGTAATCTACTATGCCGGCGACTGCAACTCGGCCAGCAAAACCATCGCCATCAACCTGCCCAACGACGAAAACGTGCATGTGAAAAAAGGCACTCGCCGCCTGCAGCTGAAAAACGCCATGAAAGCCAAATTCGACAACATTCTGCTGCCCATCGCACAGCTCCTTATCGACGACTCGCAGATTGACAACGTAAAATTCGACGCTTTCTTCTCCGACGTTACTTTCCACGAAGTGGCACACGGGTTGGGTGTTAAAACCACCACCAAAGGCGAAAGCCTGCGCAAAGCCCTCAAAGAACAGTACAGCGCTTGGGAAGAAGGCAAAGCCGACATACTTGGCCTTTACATGGTCCAGTCGCTTATCGAAAAAGGCGAAATTACCAACATCTCCGTCGAGGACGCCTACGTAACCTTCATCGCCGGACTGCTGCGCTCGGTACGTTTCGGTGCCGGTGAGGCTCATGGACAAGCCAACATGATGTGTTTCAACTATTTCGAGGACAACGGTGTTTTTGAACGCACCAAAGACGGAAAATACAAAGTGAATATGGAAAAAGCTCAAGAAGCCCTGAAAGGCTGGGCCGCCAAAATCCTACAGGTGGAAGGCGAAGGCGACTACGAAGGTGCAAAAGCATACCGTGCCGAAAACGGCGTTATCCGTCCCTCGCTGCAGGAAAGCCTTGACAAAATCTCCGCTGCCAACATCCCTGTCGACATACGCTACAACCAAGGCATGAAAGCTCTTGGACTGGCCAAATAAACTTCTTTATCTGCGATAAGACTTGGGGCCGCTGCCAAAGGCAGTGGCCCTTTTTATTGTATGCAACCCACAAGCTATTCCATTTTGGAAAAAACATCCAACAGGGCCTTTTCGGCCTTGGCTGTGGCTTTGCTGCGGAAAACCGTTGCCTTGCAATCGGCAAAAAGACCACCGACCCATGCTGCAGCCAAATGTCCCATGCGCCATGCCGCAACCCCCATCAGCAATGCCGCAAGGGCAAAATACCATTTTTCGAAAATCCACACCATCGCCGCCATGGCAACAAGGTATGCAATGGTAAACACAAACTGCAGGGCAAAATTAAGCGAGCCAACAAACTGCGGGTCGCTCTGTTTGGCAAACAAATGCCGTGTGGGCAAAAAAGGTATGGGGCATAGCAACAGTAGCATTGTTAGTAGACGCCAGTCGGCCAAAGCAAGTGCCACCGCTACCGACACCATCAGCAGGACGCGTGCCAATACCGATGGTTTGTTTCGTGTACCGAACAGCCTTGAAATAACTACCCCGTTGGCGTTGCAAAAATTACGTATTTCCACGGTTTGCTGCGCTATCTGTCTGGCTTTCTGTGGATTGTGTTGCTCCAAAAGGTCGAGCTTTTGCGATGCCTGCCGTCGGAGTTCAAACCGCCTCCAATCGTTTGTCTTGCCATATTTGGGGCATTGCCATCGGGCGTACAGCACCGACAGCAGGTAGAACTCATCGTAGTAGTAGGTGGACTGTATGTTGTGCATCTGGGCTGTGAGCGCTGTCCGCAAATCATCTTTCAAACAATTGATTGCCAGAGCGTTGTTTTGCAGATATTGTTTCATGTAGCTCTCTACGGCAATGGGTTTGCCAATATTGATGATAACCGGGTGGCCAGGGGTGTCATAGCTTTCGTAGTCTATTCCCACAGGGACGACGAAAAGTGGTTTTCCGTTCATTTTTTGCTGGGCGGCAAAGGCAATGCGGAACATCCCTTTTTTCAGCGGCAGCAGTTGCCGGTGGTTGTTGTGTGTGCCTTCGGCCATCATACAAAAGGGCACGTTGTGCAAAACCACCTTTTCTGCAATTTGGAAAACAGCGTCGTTGCCTTGCAGCAACTGCCGTCCGTCGCGAGCGCGGTACACCGGCATTATCTTTAAAAACCGTAGAATTTTGTTTGCCAGAGTGTTGCCAAAAATATCGGCACGGGCCACAAACACCGTGGGGCGCCTTTTGTTCAGCTGCAGCATTAGCAGGGCGTCGAGAAAGGCGTTTTGGTGGTTGGGTGCAAGTATGTAGGGCGTGTGGGGCAGATTTTCCGTGCCTTTTGTGATGATGTGTCCGAAATAGGCCCACAGGCCGAAATTCACCGTGTGTTTTGCAAGGCGGTAGCCGATGCCGTTGTGGTAAATGGGGGCGGGCATGGTGCTATTGGTTGTCGGAGCCGGTTTCAGCCTCAGCTTTTTGGGGCTGGGGTATCATCAGCGAAAGCACTATACTTACGGCAAGTATCCCCAAAATAATGCCTAACGAAGCCCCAGTGCCTATTTCCAGTATTTCGAAATGGCCGAGCAGCATTTTCACACCAATGAAGGTAAGCAACACACCCAAACCGTATTTCAGCAGCCAGAAACGGTCCATCACGTTGCTCAGCATAAAGAACAGCGACCGCAGTCCCAAAATGGCGAAAATATTGGAAAAGAACACGATAAACGGATCTTGCGTTACCGAAAAAATGGCCGGGATGGAGTCCACGGCGAAAATAACGTCGGAAAACTCTATCACCAACAATACCACAAACAGCGGTGTGATATAAAGTTTATGATCCACGCGGGCAAAGAAATCGTGACCGTGACCTTTGGCAAGGACGCGGAAATGCTTGGAGGCGAAACGCACCACCGGGTGATTTTCCGTGTCGATTTTTTCATCATTCTTATCGAAAAACATTTTGATACCGGAAAAAATGAGAATCCCTCCAAAGATGGCCAAAATCCACGAGAACTGCTGTATCAGCGCCGAGCTAAGGAAAATGAAGATGAAACGCAGCACTATTGCGCCGAGTATGCCCCAGAACAGCACCCTGTGGTAGTACTTTTTGTCGATGCCGAAACTGATGAAAATCATTATCATCACAAAGATATTGTCAATGGACAGTGCTTTTTCGATGAAATACCCGGTAAGGTATTCCATGCCGAGGCTGTGGCGGTAAACGCTAAGGTTTTCTTTGAAAGGTTGGTCCATGCTTATGCCGCTGTGCAGCTTGCCTTGGTAGTATTTGTCGTAGTAATGCTGCAGGCTGGCGTTGTCGGTGATGCCGTGCACCCATTCGGCTTTCATGAAAATGAAAAGGCAGAAAAGCAGTGCTGTGCCTATCCACACTATGGTCCAGATGCCGGCCTCTTTGAAAGAAATAACATGGTCGGTTTTGTGGAATACGCCCAGATCCAAGAAAAGCATAAAAGCCACAAGTAGCAGAAATCCGCCAAAAAACAAAAGCTCTGATGTAAACATAGTTATGTTGTTATTTGTTTATTCTTCAATGTGTTATATTTTTTTCTCGACTCGGTCACGTAGAGGCTTGCGGGGTAGTCGAGTATTATTTTTTGGTAATATTCCAGTGCTTTGGCTGGGTTGGCCAGAGAACCTTCGCACAGTGTGGCGAGCATAAAAAATGCGTCGTCGGCAAGTATGTCGTAGGGGTATTTTTGCACAAGCTCTGTAAGCAGGCTTTCGGCGTGGGTGTACTGTCCTTGTTGCAGGGCTATCTGTGCTTTGCGCATCAGTATTTCGTCGAGCAGGGGGTGCTGCAGGTTGCGCACGGTTACCGAGTCATAGTATTGGCAGGCCTCGGCGTATTTTTTCTGGTACATCATCATGTCGCCTTTGGCAAAATAGGTCAGCATGGCAAATGTGCTGTCGTCGTCGATATTGTCGCTTATCAGCAACGACAGTTGCATTGCGTCGTTGGCAATGGGTTTGGAGGTGGATGCGCGCAGCACGTCGAGTTGAGATTTGGCCCATTGGAAATCGGCGTTGTAGTACGACAGCTGTGCGTTTTTGAATTTGGCCTGCGAGCCTATGATGTCGTTTTTGAAGTCTTTTTCCACCTGCATGTACAGCAGCGATGCCTCCCACACTTGGCCTGAGAAAAGCAGAAGGTCGCCCAGCTGGAGTTTTGTTTCGGCTTTTTGCTGTGCCGGCACCGATGGCATGTCGAGTATGTGGTAAAGCATGTCGGTGGCTTTGCCGGTGTTGTTTTTGTGCATGGCCAGCAGTTGTGCGTAGTTGCGTTGCAGGGGCACTGTTTCGGGGTTGGTGCCGAGGGTGCCGAGGGCTTTCTCGTAGTCGGCCACAAGGGCGTTTATGGCGCGCGGGTCGGGAATGGTTGCTGTGGTGGCTTGCAGGTATTTGGCGCCTAGCAGTCCGGTGTAGCTGTCGAAATAGTAGTCGCTTTTGTCGCCTTTTTTCATAAGGTACGAGTACCCTTCAATGGCTGTGACGTAGTCGTTGTTGGCGGAGGCTATCTGTGCCACACGGTACACCTGTTCGCCTTGGTCTTGTGCAAAGCGTTGGTCGATGGCTTTGGCCTGTTGCAGTGCAAATACGAAGTCTTTTTTCTGTAGCGAAAACCATATCATCAGGTCTTGGTAAGTCTGGTTTTGGGGTGCGTTGGCAATGTGCCGTGCTAAGGTGTTTTTCAGTCCCCGCTCGAATTCGGTGTTGGAGTTCTGCGTTATTAGTGGCTGCAGCAGCAGTTGTACCTGCGACAGGGCGTAAGGGTATTGGTCGAGGAAGTCGAAGAGCAGGGTGGTCATTTTTTCGTATTCGCTGTATTTTTCATACAGTTGGGCCATCTCTATGGTGTAGATATTGGGGTTGCCCACTTTTTGTCCCGCAAGGCGGTAGGTCTCCACGGCGAGCGAGCATTGGCCAATGTTGTCGAAAGCTTCGGCCAACCTGATGGCGCTGCTTTTGTTGTATCCTATTTTTTCGAGGGCAGATCGGTAATGTTTATCGGCTTTTTTTTTCTTGCCGCGTTGCTCGTCAAGCTGTCCCCAGTCTACAAAGAGCGACAGGTCGTCGGGTTGTTGTCGCATGCGTTTTTTTATTGTTTTTTCGGCGTCGGAGTACAGTTTTTGGTTGGTGTAGCATTGCAGCAGCCGCCGGTAGTGAAAATCGTTGGGCTCCGAGCTGTAGAGTTTGGCATATATTTCGGCGGCTTTGTCGAATTCCTGGTTGCCGAAATAGTGGTTGGCCAGCTGCGCGTTGTTTTGTGCGCTCAAAGTAGTAAAAACTGACATCGCAACACACAGGCAAAGTATGTTAGTAAGTCGGTTCATTGTTTTTGGTTAGATGTGTTGAACTCGGATGTGTGTTTTTTTTTGGGGGGGGCTTCAGTGCTTTTTTTTGCTGAAAAGTTTCTGGAGCTCGTCGGCCAGTTGTCCGATGGGTATATCGCGTGCCACTATGGTGCCTTGGCTGTCGATAATTATGTTGCAGGGTATGTAGGGTATGCAGAGGGTGTTGGCAATTACGCTCTCCCAGCCGAGCAGGTCGGAGGCGTGTGGCCACGAGAACTTGCTGTCGAGTATGGTGCGTATCCATGTTTCGCGGTGCACATCGAACGAAACCGAGAAAAATTCCACTCCCTTGCTCTTGTATTTGCGGTGCAGCGAGCAGAGGGTGTTTTTGTCGTTTTCGGTGAGGTCTTTCGACGACCAGATGTTTATTACAAGGTATTTGTTGTTGCCTATGTTTTCGTAGCAGCCTATGTCGTGGCTCGATGTGTCGGGCAGCACAAAGTCGGGCATTTTTTGTCCCACCGATACGCGGTTAAGCTGGTGTATTTTTGTTTGCAGGTAGCGGTAGTAGTAGGTGCGTGTGGCGGCTCCGCTGAAACGCGACACGTAGCGTGTAAGTTGCTTGGGGGTGAGCAGTGCAAAGGTGGGCTGTGTGGCCAGAATGTGCGGGGCAAAAATAGATTCGGGGTTTTGCAGTATGTATCCTTCGAGACAGGCGTTGATGCTGTCCTGATTTTCGGCACACTCTTCCACAATGCAGCGATACTGGCTGTTGCTGAACGAGCCGTTGATGCGGGTGTTGTCGATGTCGTTGGGGTCCACCTTGAGGGTGATCACGTTGTTTTCCAGATAGAAGAAGAAGCCGCGCGAGGTGCTTGCCAGACGGATTTCGGCCAGCCGTGGTTCGGGCAGCGACCCTTTGAAAACAAAGGTGCCGTCGGGTTCGATGCGTGTCTGATATTTCACCACCGAGTCTCTGGCGCTGTACAGCTGCAGAAACACACGTTTGAGGTGCGTTTTGCCAACGGAGCCCTTGATGGTGTATCCTTGCGAAAGGGCTGTTCCCATGCATATCACCGACAGCAGCAATATGAATAATGTTTTTTTCATTGTAATTACATCGTATTTCAAAGATGGCGTACGTTTGTTGCATAGCCCCGTCTTTGAACTGTCAAACTATTGGGTGACAAATTGTTGTGCGAGCGTTATATTGCAGGCTGTTCGTTGGAGGAATATTCTATGACGTTTTCGCCTACCACACGGTAGTTCGACTTGATGGCCTGCGAGCCTTTGCGTTTTTGGTTGTACATCACGCCTTCCGACGATTTCGACGATTTGCACGAAGCTAAAGAACTGCAAATAATTGCTCCCATGGTAAGCATAACCGCAATTTTCAAAGTCTTTTTCATAACAGATATTTTTTTAAATGCCTATATTTCAATTGTTTTTAATGCTCTGAAGCCTAAAATTCAAAGCGCATAAATTAACGGCAAAACTACGATTTTTATTGCATTTTTCCAAATATTTGCTTTGTTTTTGTGCTGTTTTTTTTAATTTACATTTAGTATATTGTTGAAATACAGTTTATTGCTTACGCAAATAGTCGGGGGTTACTTCTTTTTCGTTTGCCTTCAAAAGCGTTTGTAGCTTTTTGTATGCAGTTTGTTCTTGTTTTTGTTGCCCGATTGTTGAAAACTGCCAACCGAAATGGAGTTTTTCATTGGTGTCCGATTGAAAATTAGGAAGTCGGAATGGGGTGGGAGCAGGTTTTTAATTAGGAGTTAGGAATTGGGCGGTTGGCTCAGGTCGGAATTAGGAGTTAGGAATTGGGCGTTCCATAGTCCATTATAAATTGTTCATCGTTCATTTTCCATTGTCACACCATTTTCAATCCTACTATTGAGGCCACAAGGGTGAAAATAAAGAACATACGCCAGAATGTGGCGGGTTCGTGGAACACAAAAATGCCTATCAGCACGGTGCCCACGGCTCCTATGCCGGTCCACACTGGATAGGCGGTGCCTATGGGCAGGGCCTCGGTGGCTTTGGCCAAAAGTACAGCGCTGAGCACGTAAAACAGGGCAAAACCGCCCATCCATTCCCAATAGGGCAGGCCTGTAAGTCCTTTGGCTTTGCCGAGGCAGAAGGTGAACCCGCATTCGCAAAGTCCTGCTATTATCAGTATTATCCAGTGCATAAGTATTTGTGTTAGTGTTAGTTATTACGTTTTTTGGTATCGTTTTGTGCTATCTGTAAGATATTCAGTATCACCTCAGTAGCTTTTTCGATGCTTTGCAGTGGCACATATTCCATGCGGCTGTGGAAATTGTGTCCGCCGGTAAAGATGTTGGGGCAGGGTACCCCCTGTGCCGAGAGTGCCGCTCCGTCGGTGCCACCGCGAATGGGCACAACCACGGGTTCCACGCTGGCCATGCGCATGGCTTCTTTGGCCCAATCCACCACCTCCATGTGCGGTTCAACAAACTGTCGCATATTGCGGTAGCTGTCGGTTATCTGCACCGTGGCCACATTGGCATAATGGCTGTTTATTGTGTCTATAATATTGAAAATCTGCTGTTTGCGCAGTTTGAATTCGTTACTGCTATGGTCGCGGATAAGGTAATGCATGGTGGCCTTTTCCACGGTGCCGTCCATCTGCGTAAGGTGATAAAAACCCTCGTAGCCTTCGGTGTTGTCGGGACGTTCGGCGGGTATCATGTCGTTTATCTCCATTGCCACGAGCAAAGCGTTTGTCATCCGGCCTTTGGCGTAGCCAGGGTGTATGTTGTGCCCGCAGATGGAAATGGTGGCCGAGGCGGCGTTGAAACACTCGTATTCCAGCTCTCCCACGGCTCCGCCGTCGATTGTGTAGGCATATTGTGCGTCGAACTGTTCGATGTCGAAATTTTCGGTACCGCGCCCCACCTCCTCGTCGGGGGTGAAGGCAATGCACACACGGCCGTGTTTTATCAACGGGTTGGAAATTAGTGTTTTCGCGGCTTGCATTATGGCGGTTACACCCGCTTTGTCGTCGGCGCCGAGAAGCGTGGTGCCATCGGTGGCAACGATGGTCTGTCCGCGGTATTTCAAAAGTTCGGGATTTTCGGATGTTCGCAGCCAGATGTCGCGTTCGGCGTTAAGCAAAATGTCACCACCGTTGTAATTTTCTATCACACAAGGTTTTACATCTTTTCCCGACACATCGGGCGAAGTATCGACATGGGCCACAAAACCTATGCTGACGCAGGGTTTGTCGGTGTTGGCAGGAATGTGTGCATACAGGTATCCGTGCTTGCTCAGGCTGTTGTGTATGCCCATTGCGGTAAGCTCCTCCTGCAAGAGGTTCAGCAGTTGCCATTGTCCTGCGGTGGAGGGTTGCCGGGTACTGTTTTCGGAGCTTTGTGTGTCGATGGCGGTGTATCGCAGAAAGCGTTGCAGAAGTTCGTTGTTCATTGCAAAGTTTTTTTGTTAAAACGACCATATTACCAGTCCGGCGCAGATAATTATCCCCGTAACAATCAGGTCTATAATGCAGTAGCCCATAATATCCTTGGCGTTGAGTTTGGCTATTGCCAAAGCAGGGATGGCCCAGAAAGGCTGTATGAGGTTGGTCCATGCGTCGCCCCAAGCGATGGCGGTTCCGGTGAGTCCGGGGTCCACACCGAGGTCGGCTCCGGCGGCAAACATTATTGGTGCCTGTATGGCCCAATGCCCTCCGCCCGACGGCACAAACATGTTCAGAACTGCGGCACAGAGGAATGTGAGTAGTGGATAAGTGTGTGGGTTTGAGATGCTTATGCAGGCGTTGCTGATAACGGTGCCCAAGCAGATGCCGGACTCTCCCACACCAGTGATGATGCCCATAATGCCGGCGTAGAACGGGAATTGCAGAAGAATTCCGGCTGCGCCTTTTGAGGCGTTGCCAAAAGCCCGCACGTAGGCCATGGGGGTTTTGTGCAGTATTATGCCAATGAAAAGGAAAAGCATTATCACCGAGTTGAGGTCCAAGGTGCCGCCGCGTACAAACAGATGTATTGCCAAATATGTAAGACCCAGTGCTGCAACCACATAACTTAGCACGGGGCTGTGTTCGAGTTTTTCGGCGGGGGTGTTGGTGGCGGGTTTGGTGTATGGTTCATCGTCGGCTATCAGCAGCGGGTCTACGCTCACCACTTGGTTGCCTTTGGGGTGCATCAGGGTGTTCACCACCACAAGGACCACAATAATCAGTGCTACCATCACAAGGTTGTGTGGGTCGAGTATAGTTTGAGAAATGGGCACCGGCTGGGTGAGTATGCCGTTGGTTGCCTCTTTCAGTGCGGCGCCTGGTGTGGCCATGGTAAGGGGTATGGAGCCCGAAAGTCCCGCGTGCCACACCACAAAACCGCTGTAGGCCGAGGCTATGAGCAGACGGTAATCCACGCCGCGCAGCGAGCGGGCCACGTCCTTGGCAAAGATTACGCCCACAATAAGTCCGAACCCCCAGTTTATCCAGCAGGCCACTGCCGAAACACCCGACACAAGGGCTATGGCTCCTGCCGGGGTCTTGGGCAGCGATGCTAAAAAACGTATGCCTCGCTTTACGGCAGGGGCCGCCGCCAGAGTGCTACCGCACACCAGCACCAAGGCCATCTGCATGGCAAATGCCAGCAACGACCACACGCCGCCGCCCCAGTGCTCTATCACCTCCACAGGCGTCTGCCGGCATATTGGCATGGCCAGCACCACGGCCACAAGGGTTAGTATTATGGCAAAGATAAAGGGCTCCGGCAAATACCGCTGAACCACTTTCACACAAAACTTTATCAGTCGTTGGAACATATTGCAGCTGTTTTTTGAAACTGCAAAAGTACCATTTTTTTGCGAAAAATAGGACTGCTAACGTTATTATTTTTCAAGTCAAGCAAAAAAAATCGTATCTTTGTATTTTGGATTTTTGTAAGGATTAAATTCCGCTTAAAGCAATAAAATCCCGACATTCAACGTTTTGTAAAAGATAAATCAGGAATAAAAATGAAAAAATTTCTTTTCGTGCTTTGCGCCACCATGCTTTTTGTCTGCTGCAAATCGACCAAAAACACTGCCGGCACTGTTAGCCTCGAATCGCAGGGTCCCAACGCCGTATGGACCCTTAAAACCATGAAAAACAAGATCATGGCCTTTGGCGAAAACGACCGCATAGTAACCATCAGTTTCAATGCCGAGGCCGGTCAAGTGGGCGGATGTTCGGGTTGCAACACCTATTTTGGCGGCTATAGCGAGCCCAAACTGGGAAAACTGGAGTTCCAGCCCATCATGGCCACCAAAATGGCATGCCCACAGCCTATGATGGACACCGAACGAACATTCCTCTCGACCCTGCGCAAGGTTAACGGCTACCAAATTGCCGAGGACGGACTACTGCAGCTTTTGCAGGACGAAACAGTGGTGCTCACTTTCGAAAAACAGGAGAAAACCGAATAGCCCCCACACTGCCAACGCGCTATGGACGAGCTGGTTACACTATATGTGGATGTGGTTTTGCCGCTGCATCTGCCGCAATACTACACCTATCGCGTGCCGCAGGAGTACAACGATGGCATCAAGGTAGGGCAACGGGTGGTGGTGCAGTTTGGCGGCAGCAAGGTGTACAGCGCCGTGGTACGCAAGGTGCACCAGCAGCCTCCCGGCTATGCCAACGTCAAATATATCATGGCCATACTCGACCCGCAACCCGTGGTTACCGAGCTGCAGTTGCAGTTTTGGGAGTGGATAGCCCAATATTATATGTGCTGCGTGGGCGATGTTATGGCAGTGGCCCTGCCATCGGCTTACCGGCTTCAAAGTGAGTCGTTTATACAAATACACCCCGACTTTTCGGGCGAGATAGGAAATCTTTCGCAAAACGAGATCAAAGTGCTCGACGTGCTGGCCGCAAACACCACAGTCAAGGTGTCCGACGTGGCTAAAATAGTGGATTTCCGTAAGATAGTGCCGCTGCTAAAAACCATGATAGAGAAAAAAATAATTATCATGGACGAAGAGCTGAAACAACGCTACACCCCCAAAACGGAGACTTACCTCAGGCTCAACCCCCAGTACCTCGACCCCGAAAAAGGACGCCAGCTGTTCGACAGTTTCGAAGGCAAAGCCTCGTCGCGCAAACAGCTAGAGGTGCTGCTGAAATTTTTCCAACAGACCGACTTTGGCAAACAATCCATCCGAAAAAACATCTTCACCGCCGACAAGGACCTCTCTGCCTCATCGCTGAAAACCCTCATCAAAAACGGCATACTGCAAACTTTCGACCAGCAGGAGAGCCGCCTTGTAGATGTGGAGAAAACGCTAAGCGTGACCACCATAAAACTCAGCGACCAACAGCAACAGGCTTTCGACAAAATTGACGTGCTCAACCCCGACGCTCCTCAAGTAACACTGGTTCACGGCGTTACGTCGAGTGGAAAGACAGAGCTGTACATAAAACTGATAAACGAGGTGGTGAAACAGGGCCGCCAAGTGCTTTACCTGCTTCCGGAGATAGCCCTCACTGCACAGATTATCAACCGTTTGCGAAAATATTTTGGCAAAAAGGTGGGCGTTTACCACTCCAAATTCTCGGCAAACGAGCGTGCCGAGGTGTGGACCAAAACCCTCAACCCCCAAACAGATGGCTATCAGGTGCTTATCGGAGCCCGCTCGGCCATGTTCCTGCCTTTTCAGAACTTGGGACTTGTGATAGTTGACGAGGAACACGACTCCTCGTACAAGCAATACGAGCCCGCCCCTCGCTACCACGCCCGCGACGCCTCCATATATCTGGCTCACCGCTGCGGCGCCAAAGTGGTGCTGGGCACCGCCACTCCATCGGTGGAGACCTATTTCAACGCCACCAACGGCAAATATGGCCTTGTGCAGATGGACAAACGCTATGGCGATGTGCAGATGCCAGAAATCTGCATAGCCGACATGCGCCGCAACAGCCGACAGGACAAGGTGCTGAGCAACTACTCCAAACAGCTGACCGACGCCATACGCGAGGCCCTGCAAAACAACGAGCAGGTGATTATTTTCCAGAACCGCCGCGGCTTTTCGCTCAGGCTCGAATGTCCCACCTGCGGATGGATACCCACCTGCACCCATTGCGATGTGTCGCTGGTGTACCACAAACAAACCAACAGCCTGCGGTGCCACTATTGCGGATACTCCATACCAGTGCCCGCCGAATGCCCGCAGTGCCACAACACCTATCTGAAAATGAGAGGGTTCGGTACCGAAAAGATAGAAGACGAACTCTCCATCATGTTTCCCGAAGCACGTATCGAACGCATGGATCTGGACTCCGTTTCGAGCGGAAAAAACAAACATGCCGACATAATAAACCGTTTTGAGGACCACAACATCGACATACTTGTTGGCACACAGATGATTACCAAAGGGCTGGATTTCGACAACGTGAGCGTGGTGGGCATCATCAGCGCCGACAATATGATCTCGTTCCCCGATTTCAGGGCCTTCGAACGCAGTTTTCAGCAGATGACGCAGGTTAGCGGCCGCGCCGGACGTCATGGCAAACGCGGCATCGTTATCATCCAGACCTACAACCCTGCCCATCAGGTTATAGACTACGTGCTGCGCAACGACTACCAAGCCATGTATCGCAACCAGATAAACGAGCGGCGAGTGTTCGGCTACCCGCCTTTTGCAAAACTTATTTATCTGACACTTAAGCACATAAATTCCAGTGTGCTCGACAAGGCTGCCGCCGAGTTTGCATCAAACCTGAGGCAGGTATTCGGCAACCGCGTGGTGGGGCCCGAATACCCCATGGTGTCGCGGGTGCGCAATATGTACATCAAAAACATAATGATACGGTTGGAACGTGCCTATCCACTTGGCCAAGCCAAACAGGAGATAGAGCGGCAGGCCGCACAGATGCTCAACCAAAAGGAATACAGCCGCCTGCGCATTGTCCCCGATGTGGACCCGCAGTGATTTTCTGCACCTAAAACAAAATCGCTTTAGTTTATACCATGACTGTTTTTTTGATAAAAACGAAATTAACCAGTTACTGCAGGAAAATGGCCTCGGAGAGGCCAAACGCACGCAGTGCATTTAACACCATATGAAGAAACTGCCAGTGGCCGTTTCGATAGCGAAGCGGAGAATTGCCAAGGCGTAGTGTGGTGCACGAAAGTATCACCCTGTGCGATGGCCTCTCGGAGAGAGGCGACAAGAAAAAAACTGTCTTTTGCCATACTATAGCCAACAAAATTTATTTTGCGCCAAAAGTGGAAAAGAAATACCATTTTGGCCAAAGATACATAAAAGAAATGGCCAAAAGTCAATAGTGTCCAAAACGTTTTTTCTAAAATATAGTTGATAAAATAAAATGGGAG
>CALGGY010000129.1 GCA_937915785.1 uncultured Bacteroidales bacterium | reverse complement strand
ACTTGTCCATTTATCAACAAGCCAATTGCATGGTTACTTGCGGAATTTAGGGTTATACATTTATTTCCGAAAAGTCGCATTTTTTTCGTATATTTGCAGTTTTGTAAAGACAGAAAATAAATACTTAATAATATATCTTACAATGACTTACACTGACAAGGAAGGGGAGAACAAACGCTACACCGTCACCTCGGCGCTGCCATACGCCAACGGTCCTGTGCACATAGGCCATCTGGCCGGCGTTTACGTGCCTGCCGACATCTATGCGCGCTATCTGCGCTCGCAGGGCGAGGACGTTATTTTCATCGGCGGAAGCGACGAACACGGCGTGCCCATCACCATAAAAGCGCGCGAACAGGGCGTTATTCCGCAGGACATCGTGGACCGCTACCACGAGATAATCAAAAAATCGTTCGCCGAATTCGGAATATCGTTCGACATATATTCGCGCACCTCGTGCGACGAGCACCACCGCACCGCCGCCGAGTATTTCCGCAACCTGTACGAAAAGGGCTGTTTCATCGAAAAAGAGTCGATGCAGTACTACGACGAGGAGGCGCACCAGTTCCTTGCCGACCGCTACATTGTGGGCACCTGTCCGCACTGCGGCAACGACCATGCCTACGGCGACCAGTGCGAGGCCTGCGGCACTTCGCTCAACGCCACCGACCTTATCAACCCCACTTCGCGCCTTAGCGGTGCCAAACCCGTGCTGAAAGCGACCAAACACTGGTTCCTGCCCCTCGACAAAGACGAGCCGTGGCTACGTCAGTGGATTCTCGAAAGTCATAAAAACGACTGGAAAACAAATGTTTACGGACAGTGCAAATCGTGGATCGACGCCGGCCTGCAACCCCGCGCCGTAACCCGCGACCTCGACTGGGGTGTGAAAGTGCCGGTGGAAGGCGCCGACGGTAAAGTGCTCTACGTTTGGTTCGACGCTCCTATCGGTTACATATCGTTCACCAAACAGCTGAAAGGCAACGACTGGGAACGCTGGTGGAAATCGGCCGACACCAAGCTTGTACATTTCATCGGCAAGGACAACATAGTGTTCCACTGCATCATTTTCCCATCCATGCTCAAGGCTGACGGCAGCTACATACTGCCCGCCAACGTGCCCGCCAACGAGTTCCTCAATCTGGAAAACGACAAAATCTCCACCTCGCGCAACTGGGCTGTGTGGCTGCACGAATACCTGCGGGAATTTCCCGGCCGTCAGGACGTGCTGCGCTACACCCTTTGCGCCAACGCCCCCGAAACCAAGGACAACAACTTCACTTGGAAGGATTTTCAGGACAAGAACAACAACGAGCTGGTGGCCATTCTCGGCAATTTTGTAAACCGTACCGTGGTGCTTACCCACAAGTTTTTCGGAGGCAAGGTGCCTGCCGTTGGCCGTACCACCGCTTTGGAGAAACAGGTGGCCGCCGATGTTGCCAAATTCCCCGAAAGCATAGGCACATCCATCGAAAATTACCGTTTCCGCGAGGCCTTGGCCGAACTGATGAACCTTGCCCGCGTAGGCAACAAATACCTTACCGAAACCGAGCCGTGGAAACAGATAAAGACCGACCCCGAATACACCGCCACAGTGCTCAAC
>CALGGY010000128.1 GCA_937915785.1 uncultured Bacteroidales bacterium | reverse complement strand
TAACGCTGTTGTCGTTGAATTTTTCGGGGGCCATATATTCCAAGGCGCCGCCGTGTCGCGAGCTACTTTTCACCGCCTCGCCTCCAAGTATGGCCAGCCCGAAATCGAGCAGCACGTAATGTCCGTCGTAGTCGCGGCGCATAACGTTGTTGCTGTGCAGGTCGTTGTGTGTTACGGCGTATTTGGCCACCAGCCGGCGTTCCGTCTCAGGGTCGATAAGGTAGTGCTGTCCGTCGTTGGGGTCGGGGGTGAGGTCGTCCACGTCGGGGTTCATCAGAAACTCGTATATGTCGTGGTGGCAGTAGGCCAAGGCACCGCCTATCTCGCTGACAAAACGCAGCACCTCATCCACAGGCATAAAAGGCTCTTTTTCAAGAAGTTTACACAGTGTATAACCCTTCACATAGTCCATCTCCACCGAGGCACAGCCGTCGAGCAAGCGCGGCTGGTAGATGCGCACAATGTTGGGATGACCGCCGTTGCCTATCTTAAGCAGCACCCGGCACTCTTTCAGAAACTGCTGGTACGCCTTGTCGTTCTCGTCGGCCACAACCTCTTTCGACACTTTCAGCGCCCGCACATAATCCAGACGCTTGTGCCGCACTTTCCATATATTGGCAAAACTGCCCTGCCCTATCAGCATCAGCTTGTCGTACTCGTCATTTATTGATGCCATAGTGTAAATTAGCAATTTAGAATCATAAATTAGTAATTATCAAATTTTCAACTTTCAATTATCACCTTTCAAATCCTAAAACCTTACTTGCAGCGTCAATCCTGTGGCGGGGGTGCTGAAATTGGGCATCGAAAACATCTCCACATTGGGACGGATGCTCATGCTCACATCGTCGGTTATCTCGAAATCGAACAGGTGTCCGTAAACGTATGCGTCGAGCAGGTTGAGGGCGTACACCACCCCTCCAACTATCAGCGAGAGCTGGAAATTGCGGTTGTACGACTGGTAGAGGCTGTATATGTTGGCGTCGGGGTAGTTGGCGTAGCGTTCCAGCAGGGCGTCGGTGTTGCCGTTCTGGCGGTTTATGTATTCATTCTTAAATTTTTCCCTTCCTTGGTAATTGGTTATGGCAAAATAAGTTACCACACCAGCTCCCACATATATGATGGGTATTTTCCATGCTTGGCGGTTGTACACCTGTCCCAGTCCCGGCAGCACTGCCGACATCCACAGGGCTTTGGTTGGCGAGTGCTGCGGCGTGGCAGCGACGGTGGTGGTGGTGTCAACGGTGAGCACGGCCTTTTGGTCGCCGTTGTTCATCTCCACGCGTGTGCCCCCGCTTCGGTGCCGACGCATTTTTTTAATGGCGGCGTTTTTTCGCACCACATTGCCGGTGTCGGACGCCACACCGATGGTCTTTGGCTCGACAATACGCACAGTGTCCTGAGCTACAGCATTTTGCAAAAACAGAATAACAACACAGAGAGCAAAGACCGCCGTCCTTACCCTCTGCACTGCAGTTGTGGTATCCACAAAACGGGTCATTTATTCTGTATAATTTTTACAATACGTTGAAAATCAGAATCGTTGTTAAAATAAATAGTTAGGCTGCCCTTGCCTTTGCGCGAGCGTTTTATCTCCACCTCGGACTGTATGTAGTCTTTCAACATTTTTTTCGACTGTTCGTGCAGTTCGGGCAGCTGCTGTTTGGCGTTTTTCTTGGCTGCGGGTTTTGGGGCGGCTTCGGCCATCAGGCTTTTGGCCAGATTTTCGGCTTGTCGCACCGAAAGGTCCTTGCCCACTATTTCGTGCAACATCAGCATCTGCTTGTCCACGTCGTCGATGCTTATCATGGCGCGGGCGTGAGCCATGCTTATAGTGTTGTTTCGCAGGGCTATCTGCACCTCGGCGGGCAGTTTCAGCAGGCGCAGGTAGTTGGTGATGGTAGAGCGTTTTTTGCCCACCTTTTCGCTCAATTGCTCCTGAGTTATGCCGCATTCGTCGATAAGTGTGGAGTACGAGAGGGCAATCTCCATGGCGTTGAGGTTGTCGCGCTGTATGTTCTCCACAATAGCCATTTCCATCATCTGCTGGTCGGTGGCGGTGCGTATGTAGGCCGGTATTTCGGTGAGTGCGGCCATTTTGGCGGCGCGCAGACGTCGTTCGCCTGCAATAAGCTGGTATTTGCCTGTCTCGATCTTCCTCACGGTGATGGGCGTTATCACACCCTGCTGACGTATGGAGTCGGCGAGTTCGGCAAGACTTTCCTCGTCGAAATCCTTACGCGGCTGGTAGGGGTTGGTCTCTATGTCGCCAATTTTCAGTTTGCCAATTTCTGTGCCTACGGATATCTCGCCGGCAGGCGTGGTGCCTCCAAGCACAGATTCCAATCCGCGTCCAAGTGCTTTCTTTGTGGCCATTTGCAGTGTGTGTTAATGTTGGTTTTTGGTGATAATTTCGCGGGCAAGGTTAAGGTAATTAACGGAGCCTGTGCAACTTGCGTCGTACATTATGATAGTTTCGCCGTGGCTTGGAGCCTCGCTGAGTTTGGTGTTGCGGTAGATAAGGGTGTCGAATACCATGCCTTGGAAATGCGAGCGCACATCCTCCACCACCTGACGGGCCAAGCGCAGGCGCGAGTCGAACATGGTTATCACAATGCCTTCGATTGCAAGGGAGGTGTTCAGGTGTGTCTGCACTATCTTGATGGTATTCAGCAGTTTGCCCAGACCTTCGAGGGCAAAATACTCGCTTTGCACGGGAATTATCACCGAGTCGGCGGCGGTGAGAGCGTTCACTGTTATCATTCCCAACGATGGCGAGCAGTCGATGATGATGTAGTCGAAATCGTTGCGCACCTCGTCGAGGGCATTTTTCATGTAAAACTCACGTCGGGGCTGTTCCACCAGCTCCACTTCGGCGCCCACAAGGTCGATGCATGTGGGCAGCACGCTGAGGTTGGGGGTGTTGGTTTCAACGATGCAATCGCGGGCTTTCACCTCGCCCATAAGGCATTTGTATGTGCCGTATGTTGTTGCCGAGTCGGGGTCCACCCCCACTCCCGACGTGGCGTTGGCCTGCGGGTCGGCATCTACGAGCAGCACTTTGTTTTCGAGCACGGCAAGGGCCGCGCCAAGGTTGATAGCCGTGGTTGTCTTTCCCACTCCACCTTTCTGATTTGCTATTGCTATTATTTTTCCCATAGGACTATCGTTTTAATGTTCGTCGGCTTAGAAATTGGTGTCGATGGACGAAATGTCGTCGAGGATTTTCTCGTCGATGTCGGGCACCGGCTCTCTGCGTGGTTCCTCTTCGGGTTCTTCGGGTGCCTCGCCGGTTTCAACGAATTTCAGCGCCACGTTGAGGCCGTTGGCGAATTTCTCGAAATCTTCGGGATAAAGGAACATCTTGCTTTTATCGTAATAAAAGCGGCCCGTTTGTTCATCGAAATTTTTGCGGCTTTCGGTAATGGTGATGAACTTATCCCCCCCACGTGTCTCTTTAACGTCGAAAAAATAGGTTCTTTTTCCCGCTTTGACTACTTTTGAAAATAGTTCTTCTCTGTCTCTGTTTTTGTATTCCATCTCTGTATTTATTTTTTCTATGTTCGCTGTTTGTTGGTTTCTGCCAAAAGGCCGATTGTGAGCCGCTTATCGCAACATATTGGCAATCAGCTCTCTTTGCAGTGTTTTTTGTTTGTCATTATCTCCAAAATCATATCATCGGTTTCATTCATGCCCTCTTTGCCTATTTTGCACACGTTTTGTATGGAGCGGTCGGTGTCGGCTTCGGAGAGGCCGTCGGTTTCGTCCACCACTTTGGTGTGGATGGCCAATTCAGCGGTAACGAAAGCCGAGTAGATACCTGTGGCCACCTTCAGCGCGCAGCTGGGTTTGGCACCGTCGCACAGCATTCCCGTAAGGGTGTTTATCATGTTTTTGATGGCAAAAGTAATTTGCTTGTAATCACCACCTTGCATATAGGTCAAAGCCGATGTTACGCCGATGGAGGCGTTCACCACGCCGCACAGTGCCGACAGGCGTCCGATGCCCTGTTTCACGTAGATGGACATCAGGTGGCTCATTATCAGTCCGCGGGTGATGGTTTCGTCGGAGCAGTGTTTCAGCTTGCCAAATTCGTAAACGGGTATGGTGCATGCAATGCCTTGGTTGCCGCTGCCCGAGTTGCTGTATACGGGCACTGTGCAGCCGTCCATGCGGGCGTCGGAGGCGGCCACGGTCTTGGCCACGGTGGTATGCACTATGTCGCCGTGAGCGATGTTCATGAGCAGTTTGCCGGTGGTAAGGCCATACTCGCCGGCCAGACCTTTGTCGGAGGCAGCCATGTTGTATTTCACCGTTTCGTTGATAAACGAAATTTCGTTGAGCGGAGCGGTGGTAGCGAAGTCGTAAACCTTACGCGCTGTAAGCTGGATGTCGAGACCGTCGTCGCAGTTGGCGGCAGAAACAGTTTTTTTCTCATACAGCACCTTGCCGTTTTTGGATATGTGCACAAAGCAGGTATGCTGTCCCGCTATAATTGCCGTGGCGGTGTCGGAGCCTTTGCCGCACACGCATTCGATATACAGCTTGTCGCAATTGTCCTTAACGGCGATGTGTATGTCGTCCGTGTGTTGCTGGAGCCATTGTTTGGAGGCCTCCACGTCAGAGCTGTCCATGTCGAGCACTTCGAGCAGGCGTGCCGAATTGCCTTTGGCCACGCCCATAGCCACGGCAACGGGCAGGCCTATCATGCCGGTGCCCGGAATGCCCACCCCCATGGCGTTTTTGAATATGTTTTTGCTAAGAAATAGTTGCACTTTGTCGGGCAGTTCGCCGAGCGTTTCGCGCGATTTGGCTGCGGCAAGGGCCACGGCCACCGGTTCGGTACATCCGGTAGCCATAACCACCTCGCGGTGAATGAGTTGTATTATCTTTTTGCGTTCGGCCATGTCCATACCCACGTAAGTTGTTGAGGTTTAACGGCTTTCGTAAAGTTTCTGCCAGTTTTTGTATTCGCGGGCTTTCCAGTCGCCGTTGTGGTAAACGTAGGAGGCTATGAGCGGTATCACTGTGGTGCCTTCGGCGTAAACCATCTGCTGCAGTTTTTCGCTAACCTTGCCCCACGAGCCGGCTTCGAGCAGTGTGGACGAGGAGCAGGCGCCGTCGCGCACGTCGGCCACGGTTATCTGTATGGCGTATTTGTGCATGGGCACTTCGTAGCCGAGGATTTCGGCACAAACCACAGTGTCTTGAGCAAAGTTTTTGGGAGTGCCGCCGCCAACCATAAACAGTCCGGTTTCGGGGGCTTGCATTTTAATTTCGGTAAGTTCCACAAAATCGCGAACCGAGTCGATGGACACGTATTTTTCGCCTTTGTGGGTGCGTTCCCACTGGTGTTTGCCGATGCCGAAACCTGCCGACGAGTCGCTGAAAGCGGGGCAGAAAATGGGCACGCCGCATTCGTAGCAGGTCTGTATGAGGCTGTCAGTTTTCACGGCGCGGCCGTTGTGGAGCCATTTGCCCAGCTCGTGGATAAACTCGCGCGAGGAATATGGGCGGGGTTCGAGCATGTTGGAGAGCTCGTAGGTGGCGTTGTCGCAGGCCTGCAGCTCCTCTTCGTCGATATAGGTGTCGTAAATGCGGTCTATGTAGAGCTCACGCAGTGTGGTGTCGGGTATAACGTTCTCTTTTTCACCGATATAATGTTTGAAACCGAGGGCTTCGAAAAGGTCCATGTCGATGATGGAGGCACCGGTGGAAACCACCACGTCAACCATTTTGTTGCGAACCATGTCCACATACACCTGCATACAGCCCGCTGCCGAGGTGGAACCGGCAATGGTAAGTATGTTGGTGCAGTCCTTTTCGGCAATCATCTGCATGAAAATGTCGGCGGCACGGGCGGTGTCGCGCGAGGTGAACGACATGTTGCGCATTGCGTCTATCAATTGTGTCGAATCGTAGCTTTTAATGTCAATGTGTTTCACCACATCTTTCAGTAAATCTCTCTTTTCCATTTATTTACGTATTATTTATTGATAACAGAGTTTGCACAAATATACGTTTTTTTTTTGACATAATACAATAAAAAAAACGTCGGTTCGCAAAAACGTGACGAACAGACGTTTATTATTTGTCAAGCTCCTTTTCAGGTGGCTTTTATCGCACCAAGGTAACAGTGCCTTTTTTCACTTGCCGCTGGCCGTTGGCTGTGGTGAAGATAAGCACGTAGGCGTATGCGCCCATGTTCTGCACACGGCCTTTGTACTTGCCGTCCCAGCCTTGGTTGATGTCCTTGGAGTGGAACACCATAAGGCCGTTGCGGGTGAAAATGCTGAGTTCGTAGGATTTTACCATCTCCGGATGGTCGAAAGTTACGCTGAAAATGTTGTTTTCCGACTTGTCGGGGGTTATGGCCGTTGGTATCTGAACTTTAACTGGACTGTCGGTTACCACGGTGTTGGTGTCGGGGTTGGAGCCGGAGCGCATTTTGGATGGCACATTGGTTGTGGCAGTCTGTCGGGTTGCAGATACGGCTGTGGTTGCGGATACGGTAGTGGCAGTTGTGCCTATTGCGGATACTGTATTGTCGGACGATTGGGAAACGGAGTTGCTGTTGGTTGTGGGGGGGGCAACGGTTGTTTTTTCCTGATTTGCAGCAGCTGCGGTTTCCGTCTTGGAGGTTTTAGCGTTTGCATTTGCCGATGGCACTGCAGATTTTTCCACTTTGGGGGCGATAGTTTTTGGAGTTTCCACGGCTTTGGCGCTTTGTTGTTCGGCCACAACGTATGGCTGCTCCGCCACATCGGCGACGGGGGCTTCGACATTGGCGGGGAGCTGCTCCACTACCTGCTGATTTGCTGCCATTTGGCCGGTTGCGGGTGTTTCGGCACCGTTGCGCAAAAGCAAGAAGGCTGCAACGCCTCCAGCCACCACTATGGCTGTGGTAACGCCGATTTTGCGTGCCTTCACAATGGTGTTGTGGCGTTTCACATCGGACAGCACTTTGTTCCACATCTCGGGCGAAGGCTGTTCCTCGTAGTTTTCAAACATTTTTTTAAAATAACTACTCATAGTATTCAGAGTTGTTTATAGTTTCGTTTTATTATTCTAAATCAATAGTTTACAATGCATTTTCGGCCAAGCATCTTGCACCCAAATGATGCCGATGATGCCTTGTTGGCACATAAAACACTTTTTATAGACAATTAGACATTATTGTTTGTTACAATTTCTTTTGTTTTTTTTTAATGATTGTAATCAGACTCCAGTTTTTTTCTGAGCATTGCTTTGGCACGAGCCAGGCAAACTCGTGTGTAGCTTTCGGTCATATTCATCTGTGTGGCAATTTCCGGGTATTCGAATCCTTCCACCTCGTGCATGTTGAAAATGGTGCGGTACATTTCGGGCAGCGACTGTATGGCTGCCATGAGTTCTTTTGCCATGAATCCCGCAAAAATTATTTCGTCGCTTTGAATATCGTTCATAACTTCTGCCGTTTCTTCGGAATATTTCCGGCTTACAGCGTTGGCTCTGAGTGCGTTGAGTGCTGTGTGCACCATTATTGTCCTAATCCATGTGTAGATAGAGCTGTTGCCCTGAAAGGTGCCTATTTTGGTGAGCACTTTCACAAAACCGTCGTGAAAAACATCTTCGGCTGCGGCTTGCGAACCCATATAGCGACGACACACAACCAACATTTTGGGTGCGTAAAGCTCGTAAAGTTTTTTTTGCGCCAGAGGGTCTTTTCGCTTGCAAGCGCTTATCAATTCCTGTTCTTCGTCGGTCATAATGCTACAGGCATTTTATTAAAGACACGTACTTAATGTGTTTTGCAACAACGAATTACCTTTTTGTTACAACTATTTTCTCTGTAGTTTTGAAGTCGTGTCCCACAACCTTGATGTAATACACTCCAGCGGCAAGCGACTGCACTTTGATTTGTGCGGGTGTTCCGGGTGCTATGTTGCCGTTTGCCACAAAGTGTCCCGACATGTCGTAAAGCGAGTATTGTGCGACTTGGCCGTTGTTTACGGACACATTGACAACGGTATTTGCGGGATTGGGGTAAAGTGAGATGTCGCTATGGCTTGGGTTGTTCAGCGAAAGGGTTTGGGCAAAAGTCACGTAAAGCACGTGTGGCTCGGAAACCGTGGTCAAGGTGAAGGGATTTCTGCGTGGCTGCGGCTGATAATCGACGAAAATCTGGCTCAGCTCGTATCCGTTGTCGGGCACTATGTTGAATGTGATGGACTCGCCGTCGGGCACGGCCACGCTATTGAGTTCGCTGCCGGGATATACTGCGCCATGTCCGTCGGTGGTAACCGACACAAGGTGCACTGTGGTAACCCTTACATTATCTACGGAGAGTGTTTGTCCGCCGAAATGTCCGTCGAGGGCAATAAGATAATCGTTTGAAACGCTTGGCAGGGGGATGGCGAATTGTTTCCAATCCGGGATATCGCTGAAGAGCATGTACAGGGTCTGCCACTGGTACATGTCGGAGGTGCGGTATTTCACTATCAGTGTGTCGAGTAAGGGCAGCACGGTGGTGTCGTTGATTGTGTCGAAGCGGAGCGGGTTGCGCACGTCGAGCAGCAGCACAAGGTTGCCGCCGCCATCGAGGTTGAGCGGTGATATTTGCATAAGTGCCGAACCGGTTTGTGTGCCAGGGTCTGAAACAAGTGATAGAAATATATTGATGCGCTCGCGTTGTTTTTGCCAATGCACCCCTTGTGTGGTATCCTGATGCCAGCAGTTGAAGGTGGAGCCTTCGGCCATTTGGAAAGTTTCTTTGAACGGATATCCGAGGTTGTGGCACAGCGTGGTTGCCGCACAAGGCAGTCCCGTAGTGTAGGTGGTGTCGGTGAGCATGGTGTAAAGGCGGAAATAATAGGTGGTCAGCGGCTGCAGGCCGGTGCATAGTGCGTGTATGTCGTTGCTGTTGGCAACAAGCACCCGTTCGCCGGTGGCAAGGGTATCGCCGGCATGGTAACGTATTTGCTGAGGTGCGGTGAAATTATCGGTGTCGTTTACCACAACCATCACTTTTTGTCCGCCGAAGGGAGTCCAAGACAGCTGGATGGCATTTCCGCTCACGCCCTCGCCGCTGAAGTTGGTGGTCTCTGGCGAACAGCCGTCGTTGTAAACAAAGGACACTGTGTGGCTGTTGTGGTTCTCGCCGATGAACGACAAGCGGTGTGAGGAGTTGTTGCCCGCCCAGGAAATAAGTGCCGGGGTGGTGGTATCGTTGAGCTTGTTTGCGCCGGTATTGCCCGGGAACGGGGCTTCGGGCGTATCCACACCGGCATACGAGGCCACGGGACCC
>CALGGY010000127.1 GCA_937915785.1 uncultured Bacteroidales bacterium | reverse complement strand
TTTACTGTCGATGGTGCTACCGTCGCATATCAGCGCAATGGTGTAAACCCCTGCTCTGCGACGACAGTTGTCAGAGCAAAGAAGGCTTAGATGCTAATAGTTCTTTTTTCATAATTATTAAGCGTTTTTTTTTTTTTTGCATGAGTTGAGAATAAAGACTGCAAAAAGTGTATCAGCAACACCTAACACCTAACTCCCAAATCACCCTACCGCTTCTTTCAGGCGTTCGGCGTTTTCGGCCAGCTGCAGGGCGTCTATCAGGTCTTGTATGTCGCCGTCCATAAAGGCGGAGAGGTTGTACATGGTGTAGTTGATGCGGTGGTCGGTAACGCGGCTCTGCGGGTAGTTGTAGGTTCGGATTTTGGCCGAGCGGTCGCCGGTGGAGACCATGGTCTTGCGTTTCGACGACATCTCCTCCAAATATTTGCTATATTCGCGCTCGAACAGTCGTGTTCGCATCACCACAAGGGCTTTTTCCATGTTTTTTATCTGCGATTTCTGATCTTGGCACGAAACCACAATGCCGGTGGGTATGTGGGTGAGTCGCACTGCGGAGTAGGTGGTGTTCACCGACTGCCCTCCGGGACCCGATGCGCAGAAAATCTCTTTTTTGATGTCCGACTGTTTCAGTTCCACGTCGAACTCCTCGGCTTCGGGCAGCACCACCACCGAGGCGGCAGAGGTGTGCACGCGGCCTTGCGTTTCGGTTTGCGGCACACGCTGTACGCGGTGCACTCCCGACTCGTATTTCATCACGCCGTACACTCCGTCGCCTATCACGTTGAACACAATCTCCTTGTATCCGCCGGCAGTGCCTTCGGTGTAGTCCACAATTTCTATTTTCCACTTGCGTTTTTCGCAATAGCGCACATACATGCGGTAGAGGTCGCCGGCAAAGATGCTGGCTTCGTCGCCGCCGGTGCCGCCACGTATTTCGAACACGGCGTTTTTGTGGTCCTGCGGGTCGGCGGGGATAAGCATCAGGCGGATGTCGTCCTCCAGACGGTCGCGTTTTTCGGTGTACGATGCCAGTTCCTCCTTGGCCATGTTGCGGAACTCCTCGTCCTTTTCGTTGCTGAGAATGTCCTTGCAGTTGGCTATGTTGCCCAGTATGTCCTTGTATTGCTTGTATGCTTCGATAACGGGCTGCAGGTCTTTGTAGTCCTTGGAAAGTTTCACATATCGTTTCATGTCCTGCGTCACGCCGGGGTCGTTTATCTCTTTCTCCAGCTCGATGTAGCGTGCGTTTATGGCTTCTAATTTGTCTAACATTGTCGGTTGGTTTTGTTGTGCAAAGATACGATTTTTATTTCAAATAAAAGAGGTGCTTACGTAATTGGTTGAATGATATGCTGTTTTGGTTGTGGTATTTTTCGTAAAGATGAAAAAAAAGAGCCTCGGCCGAGGGTCGAAGCTCTTTTTGTTTGAGATACCCAATGCTTATTTGATGATAAGCTGTTTGGTTTTTTCGTTGTTTCGGGAGTGCAGTTTGATGATATAAACTCCGGGTTTCCAGTTGGAGGTGTTCAGCTGTTCGGAATGTTCTGCCTCCACATTGCCACGAGCCATGGAGCGTCCAATCAGGTCGAATACTTCGTAGCTGATGTTTTGACTGCTGTTGGTTGCTGCAATGTTCACCTTGTTGGTGGCGGGGTTGGGGTAGATGGCAATGTTTGAGTTGTCGGCTGTGGCGGTGTTGATGCCGGCAACCTCGTCGTAGAACATCACGTCGTCGATGGCAATTCCGCGACCATAGTGGCATGTGGCTTCAAACGCCACTTGTACGAACTCTCTGGCAGGCAGTTCGTAAGTTAGTTGTGTCCAACCCGAGAAAGTGTTTGTAAGAGTGGCAAGCACCACCCAGTTGCCGGTTGCCAATGGGCGGTATTTTATTGTTATCACATCGAGGTCCGACATGCGTCGTTGGTTGCGGATAAAGAACGACACCTTGGGTTGCGAAGCGCCTGAAGTGTTTACCGGGGCTGTGAGCAGTGTGGCGGTGGCGCCGTTGCAGCTTGTGTTGGGAGCAGAACACAGCATGTAGTTGTCGCCGCTGTGTGCGGTGTATGTTGTTACGTCTCGGTTGGCCACAATCCATTGATAGTCCGAGTCGTCGTATTCGGCGCTCCAGAAGCCGGGGTAAATGGTGTCGGCGTCGAAGTTTTCGTTGTATGGCAGGTTCAGCGGGTTGGCGTATGTGGTGGCCTGAGCTTCCACACCTGAGGTCCAGTTGCCGTTGTCGAGGGAGAAGATTTTGTATTTGTACAGAGTTTGGGCCGAGAGTCCGGTGTGGTTGAAAGAGTTTGCATATCCCTGATAGAGAACAACTCCGCCGCCCGCGATGTTGTCGCCAGCGTTGTACACGTCGCCTTGCGGGGTGCCAAACACGCCGTTTGCGGAATAGACGAGCAGCACTTTCTGGTAGTTGAACAGTCGCCACGAGAGTTTTATGGCGGTCGCCGACGAAGCGTTGGCTTCAAATTCGCCGACATTTATGGTGGCGTTTCGGAATAGGAAACAAACGGTTTTGTTTCGCGACACTTTGGTTATTTGGCTGAGGGGTTTTTGTGAGGGGAGTCCGTTCCAAGCTTTCGACGAGGGCAGGGTGGTGTCGTTGAAGGCATTTTTGGTGTTGCCGAAAGGCGTGTTTGCGTTGTTGAGGTTGCCGTAGGTGCTTGCCGTTGATGTGGGTATGTCGCTGTTGCTTGTTGCAGAGACCACGCAGAATTTTTGCGGGTGGGTGTTGTTTACGTTGTATCCGGGTACTCCGTTTTTATGAATGCGGTAAATCATCAGTCCCGAGCCGGGTATGTTTGCATCAAACTGCTGTTTTTGGCGGTTTTCGAGGAGAAAATACTCGCCTGTTGTGGAGGTCTCGTATCTGTAGAAGGAGTTGTCGTTGCCTTCTGCGTTGTTAAGCACCACGGCTTCGGGTTGTGAGAGTATTTTAGGTGTGGCCCAGTGGTAGATATAGCATTTGGAGTAGGGGTTGTGGTGGCATGGAGTGGCGCCGTTGTTGTTCCAGCTGCCGCTGCCCATGAGGTCCCATTCGCCGGTGCCGGGGTATTGTCCGTTCGATTCGTAGTCGGTGTCGTAGAAATCGGGGGCTCCGAACACGTGTCCCAGCTCGTGGCATATCACTCCGATGTTGGTGATAGAGGATCCGCTGCTGCCGCGCAGTTCGGGTGAGCAGGAGTAGTCTTTGAGGCGTTTGCCGTCCACGGTTGGCACGTTGGAAGCTATGGTACCGCGGTGCGACCAGATACAGTCGGCTCCACCGCCCGATTCCTCGCCGTATCCGGCAAAGAAGATGTGCACTCCGTCCACGTATCCGTCGCCGTCGTTGTCGAACTGCGAGAAATCTACGCTGTCGTTGGCAAGGTTGATGGCGTCGCGGGCAAACTGCTGTGAGTTGCCGTTGCTGTTGTTGCCGTAGTAGGCTATGGTCTGTGGCAGGCGTATGGGGCCGATGGCCACGAACTCCAGCTGCATTTTGCCGTATGAGTTTTCTTTGTAGAAATCGGTCACGCTCCCCGATGTGCCGTAGCCTACTTGGTTAAGCAGGTTGTTGAACTGGGCTTTGGTTTTGGCAAAGTTTTTATTGCTGAACGATGCCAGTATCACGGGGAATTTCACTGTTCCGAGGGTTACCATTTTTTCGTTGGATTTCAGCGATTTGTCGTTGGCCATAAACCAGATGTCTATCATCATTTTGGTTTGCGATTCGCTGTAGAACAGGTGTTTTGGTGTGCGTTCGAGGAATGCTGTTGCTTCGGCGCTGCGGTTGGCAATGTCGGTGGCAGTGTGTTGCGACGGTACCATGTCGCCGTTTTCGTCCTTGGTGGCGTAGCAGAAAAATCCGTCGTTGTTGTAAACCAATGAGTAGCCGTCTTCGGTTTCGGCCCATTTTATTCGCTCGTCGCCTTTCATGGTGAGGGTGAGCTGGGTTTTGTCGGGTTGGGTGAACCGTATGGGGTAGGGGTAGGCTGTTACGGCTCCGATTTGTGTTGATAAGGCAACGAGTGCCAAGATTAGTGTTAATGCGTGTTTTTTCATTGTTGATGTTTTTTTTCTGAATTGCAAGTCAGTATTTTGTAAATGTTTTTGTCTGGTTATTACGTTTTTTTATCCGTTTTATTTGTGTTTGTAGAAGTCGGGTTCTCTTACTATGGGTTGGACTTTTCCGCGCAAGTCGCTGATGTCGAGCATCGAAAAGCGGTCTTCTTTGGGGTCGTTGTACATTTTTTTGTTTTTGTTGTAGCGGTCGATGTCGTAGTTGGTGGCAATGCGGAAGCTTTCGCGCGATATGTTTTCCTTTATCTGGCTGATGGAGATGGTGCCGTTCTCGTATTTCTGCAGTTCGTTGTGTTGCAGGTACTTGCTGTATTTCTGCAGCAGCCGTAGGGTTTGCTCGTGGTCGCCGGTTTCAACAATGGCGTTGAGGTTTATGTTTCCGGCGATGGTGGTTTCGAGCAGTGCCATTTTTTTCTTTTTCTTGTCTTTGTAATATCCGAGGTAGGCGTGCGACGGGTCGAGGAAAATGACGGTGTGTATGCCTATTTTTTCGAGTATCGATGCCATGAAAACGCAGGCGTCGATGCAGTTGGCCTGCTTGTTGTGATAAACCTCGTCCAAAAATCTGATATACTGAGTGTTTGCTGTTTTGGTGGATTTGCTGGTGTTTGATATGGAGCTGTAGCGTATGCCTTTGGTTTGTATGTAGTACCAGATGGCGAACACCTGTTCGTTGACGTGTTTTTCGTTCATCTGGTAGCCCGAAAATCTGCTTACGATGCCTTGTTGCAGTATTTCGTCGAGGATATGGTCGAGGTAGGGGTGTTCTTCGTTCACAAAGGCCACAAAAAGCCAGCGGTAGTCGATGTATTGGTTGGTGGAGTCGCGAAGTCCGAGCAGGCATTCGTTTACGCTGCGGTAGTTGAGGCGCATGTTTTTGATGTCCACCTCTTCGTCGTTGATGTATAGGGTGAAGGTGAGGTCAACCATTGCCGGCTGTTTGATGTGCGAGAGTTCGTCGTATTTCCATTTTATGAGCGGGGTTATTTTGTAGCGCTGGCCGGATTGTTTCAGTGTGGTTTGTATTGTGGTTACGTAGTTCAGTTTCGACGAGTCTATCACTATCCTAACCACGGAGTTGTTTTTTGGGGCTGTGATGGCCATGGTGAAAAGGTCGGTTTCTTTTTTACCGTTGTAGTTGGCCATTGCCAGAATGTACGATGGGTAGAGGGTGTTGTCGAAGCTGCGGTTGTAGCTTGCTTGGAAGTTTACCAGCTGAGGGTCGAAGGAGGATTTCTTTTTCACCGTGTCGGAGCAGGAAAAAAGGGTGGCGATTATTGTCGTGATGGCGAATGTTGTTGCGAGGTGCTTTATTGTCATGTGATAGGCTGGTTATTTTATTATTCTCGATTGGTTTTCGTTTATGAAAGCAGCCCACGATGTGCTTTTTTTCTTGGTTTTCGGTGTCGCTTGCGGTATGGAGCCGTAGTTGCAGAGGAAATGGCAGTAGGCCACGGCGAGGGCGTCGGTGGCGTCGAGGTGCTGTGGCATTTCGCGGAAGTTGAGGAGGCGTTGCATCATGGATGCCACCTGTTCTTTGGAGGCGGCGCCGTTGCCGGTAACGGACTGTTTCACCCTGCGGGGCTCGTATTCGCAGAAAGGTATGTCGCGGGCAAGTGCCGCGGCTATTGCCACGCCTTGTGCGCGGCCGAGCTTGAGCATGGACTGCACGTTTTTGCCGTAGAACGGGGCTTCGATGGCGAGGAAGTCGGGGTGGTGGGTGTCAATGATATGGCGGGTGGTTTCGAAAATTTTTTTTATCCTCAGCTCGTGGCTTTGTATTTTCAGCAGGCTAAGCACGTCCATGGTTATGAGCTTGGCTTTGTTGCCTTCCACTTCGAGCAGTGCGTAGCCCATGAGCCGGGTGCCGGGGTCGATGCCTAATATTATCTGTTCCACGTTTCCGTAAGTGTGTTTTTTAAAGGTCGAAGCACTCTTTTTCGAACACTTCGAGCTCCATTTTTGTGAAATTGATAAGGTTTTCCTCGTCGAGCAGATAGTCGAAGCATTCGGGGTTGGCGATATGGTAGTTGTCCTGTTCGAATTTTTTGTTTTTCGAGCCTGCGGGCAGGTTTTTCAGCACGTAGTCGCTAACGCATTCCAGTATCCGGGCGCGTTGTGTGGTGCCGTTGTCGGTGCCCATCTCGTCGGCAAAGTCCCAGTCGGCTACGGGCATCTGCGGGTCGCGTTTTGAGTCGAGTATCACCGTTTTGTGGGCTTTCACGTTGTAGTTCATCAGGGTTTTGGATGTCTTGGTGGATTTCAGTGTGTAGTTCAGGTACACTATCCATTCGCCGTTTTCCTCCACCCAGCGGTAGATTGTTACAAAGAGTATTGCGTCGATGCCGTAGCGGGTGTTGTAGTTGGCAAGGTTTGGTGAAAACTTGAGGTCGTCGGTGCTGATGCTGTCGGCTCGCGCTATTTCTTTGGCGGCCATGGGGCCGATGACGTAGTATCCGCGGCGCACCACGGGCCCCTGTAGGGTTTGGTACATGTAGGCGTGTGCCACGTTTATCTCGCGGTTGAACACAAGGTCGTCGGCATAGGTGCCTTTTTTGCGTTGTATTTTGTCTATTATGGGAGCAATGTA
The DNA here is from genome assembly GCA_937915785.1 of uncultured Bacteroidales bacterium. Lineage (GTDB taxonomy): Bacteria > Bacteroidota > Bacteroidia > Bacteroidales > P3 > UBA1219. Next base: position 8,678 of record CALGGY010000127.1, on the reverse strand, counting down.
TATCATTGCCGGTTTTTCGGTGTACAGGTTTTGGTATCGGGTTGCTTTGCGTTCGGTTTTGCAGCCTGCGGCAAGAGTCGATATTATGGCTATTAGCAGTATGGTGGATATTTTTCTCATGAGCTGTCCTTTCTTATTGGTTGTTCAGGGTGCTGTCGGCAGGGGCAGGGGTTTGATTTTTTTTGTTGTTCTGCTGACGTTTTTGTTCACGTTCAAGCCTCAGCTGTTCGCGTTTTTGTTCGCGTTCGTTCATCTGCTGTTCTTTTTGGGCTATGCGGTCCTTGGCAGCTTGTTTGCGTTGTTGCTCACGTTCTTTCTGGGCTTGTTTTTTTTGCTGTTCGCGTTCTTTTTGTGCCATTTTTTTCTGGTTGTCGCGTTCTTCTTTCAGCTGTTCGCGTTCTTTTTGTTTTGCTTTTCGGGCGGCTTTTTTCTCTTTTTCCTTGGCTTTTCGGGCGGCTTTTTTTTCTTTTTGCTGCTGTTTGTATTCTTTGGAGCCTTTCGGATAGCGAACTTTTTCGAATTCAAAGTCGTTGCCGAGGGCGTTTTTCAGAGCTTCTTCGCGGTCTATGCTGTCCTGAATGCGCTGTTTTGCCACGCGATAGCGTCCCGAAGCGGAGGTCATCCGCTGTTTCAGAAATTCTACGTATTGCCTCGATTCGGGGTACGATGCCATCTCTTTGTCGAAATAAATGTCGGCAGAATCGAATTTCAGCAGCAGTGCCATGGTTACGGCGTAGTCGGCGTACACGCCTGGTTTCACAGAGTCGCGCTTGCCCGTTTTTTCGATGGTTGTGCGATAGTCGTCGGAGAGGTGTGTAAGGGTGGAGTCGTTGGGTATCAGTGCGTAGTCCAGCAGCATACGGGGGTCCTGAATTATGCTCTTTTGGTGCGAACAGCTCAGTGTGACGCCCAAAATGCTTATTGCTATGGCGGCTCCGAACAGCCGTAAGATGTTTTTGTTCATTTTATAAGTGTATAAATGCCTTTTTTTAAGTCGTTCAAATGTTCGTAAAATATTGTTTCACATCACTTTGCCTTTGTGAATGGCTCGTATTTTCTTCAGTGCTAAACAAACGACAAAAATACGTTTTTTTTTGCAAAAATGCAATTCGTCTTTCCCTGATTATGATTTTTTATGTGTAAATTTTGATGAGATATCAACAAAAAATCATATTTTTGCCGAAATGCAATATTTTTATATTGTTTGATAAGTAATTGTAAACCTGATAAATATCGATTTTGAAAGATGATTAAGATAGCAAAAAAAATGTTGCTCGGCACCATGATTGCCGTTTTTGGCACCATGTCGGCCCAGATGAGCTATGGCGGGCATCCGCATGTTGGCGACCTTAAAAATGCCCCCGAACCCCAAATGATAGCCTTGCCTCCAATCGACAACGCCGCACTGCGGCTCGAGGACGAGGCTCTGAACCTCAAAGGCCGTCCCTATCGTGTTGGTACAGTGCACGATGTACGCATAACTCCATCCACCCACGGCACATGGGACATGTTGCCCGACGGAGGCCGCCTGTGGCGTGTGGCCGTTTCGTCGGAAGGGGCTACTTTTGTACATCCCATTTTTGACACGTTCGTTATCCCGCAAGGGGCCGAGCTCTTTGTTTACACACCTTCGCGGGATTTCGTACTTGGCAAGTTCACCTCCGCCAACGCCGACGAAGGGCAGTTCCATACGCAGATCCTCCCGGGCGAGACCTTTGTGGTGGAGTACTACGAGCCTGCCGACGCCGATTTCGCCGGTCGCCTGAGCATGTCGCAGGTGGCACGCGGACACCGCCATGCTTTCGGCTCCGACGCCTACCACACCAAAGGCTCGTTGGGCGATGCCGAGGGCGACTGCCACATCAACGTGGCCTGTCCCGATGCCGCCAGCTGGCAGGACCAGAAAAACGGCGTGGTGTGTATGGAGATAACCGCCACCGACGGCATCTACTCCTGCTCCGGCTCCATGATAAACAACACATCCAACGACGGCACACAGTACCTGCTCTCGGCACATCACTGTCAGGACGGCATAACGGTGCGCCGCTGGACGTTCTATTTTCTCTACGAATCTTCAACTTGCTCGGGCACCTACGGGCCGGCCAACAAATCGGCCACGGGTGCCACTATCGTGGCCAAGCGCTCTGCCGGTACGGGTTGGTCCATATCCGGATCCGATTTTCTGCTGCTTAAAGTTACCGGCACCATCAACCCTGCGTTCAACGTGTATTTCAACGGCTGGGACCGCACCAACGGCAACACCGGCCTTGTGGGTTCGTGCATCCACCATCCGGGCGGCGACATCAAAAAAATCAGCATACCGCAAAGTGTGTACTACATGTCGCGTGCCAACACGCCAATGTGGGAGGTGCAGTGGATTACCAATCCTGCCACCAACAAAGGCGTTACCGAGCAGGGCTCGTCGGGGTCGCCGCTGTTCAACGCCAACAAGCGTATAATCGGTCAGCTCTATGCAGGGCTCTCTTATTGCGACACCCTCGACGGTACCGATTGGTATGGCAAGTTCTACAGCTCGTGGACGGGCGGCGGTACCGCAGACACACGTCTTTCCGACTGGCTCGACCCCACAAACTCCAACGTGAGCTACCTCGAGGGACGCTATGCTTCCGACCCCGTGGGAATCGCCGCACCATCGGCCATTTCCAACTCGCAGATGAAGGTGTTCCCCAATCCAGCCAAAGGTGTAGTAAATGTGGAACTCGACGAAACCGGCATTGCCGAATACACTATCTGCAACCATGCCGGCGTGGTAGTGCAGAGCGGCCGTATGCTACTGGGATTGAATGCCTATAAGCTGAATGTCAGTGTGTTGCATAGCGGAAGCTACGTGCTTTCGGTAGTGATTAACGGGCAACGATTTGTACAAACCATCATAGTTGGTGAGTAATAATATATGTGTGGCAAATAACTCTGGGAAACTTTTAAAATACTATCCAACGCTTTGAAAAGCAAGAAAAAACGCAAGAAAATTCCTCCCGAGCTGATAGCGGCGCGCATTGCCAACCGCGAGCTGGAGCGCCAAACCCTTGGCGATGGTTTCCACAGTCGTACCCGTGCCAAACGCAGCCGCAAGCTCTACACCCGCAAGGCCAAGCATCGCAACCACCCGTTGGACTGACAAAACAGTTCCCTAATTTGGAATAGCTGGCAGTAAAAAGCTGACGTTCCCAAATATTTTCCGTCATTTTGACAATAAAAACCGAAAAATGTGTCACCTCAGTGCGGTACATTTTTTGTAATTTTGCAATATTGGAAATAAAGTTTTGAAATACGATAAAATATTGATATGCAAACCATTAAACTGTCAAACGGATTGGAGATGCCCTTGTTGGGCTACGGAGTTTTTTTGGTAACACCCGACGAATGTGAACGTTGTGTAACCGACGCCCTAAGTGTTGGCTACCGGCTTATTGATACGGCTCAGGCCTACGCCAACGAGGAAGGCGTGGGCAATGCCATGGCAAAAAGTGGCATTCCGCGCAGCGAGATATTCCTCACCACCAAGGTGTGGATAAGCAGTGCCGGCGAAGAGAAAGCCGCCCGAAGTATCGACGAGAGTCTGCGCAAGCTGCGTACCGACTATATCGACCTGTTGCTGATACATCAGGCCTACGGCGACGTGTTCGGCACGTGGCGGGCCATGGAAAAAGCCTACCGCGAGGGTAAGGTGCGAGCCATTGGCGTTAGCAATTTCCAGCAGGCACGGTTTTTCGATTTTGCACATTTTGTGGATGTGAAACCCATGGTGAACCAGCTACAGTGAAACGCTTTGATACAGCAGAAGGCCATTGAGCCCACCCTTGCCGAGTTTGGCTGCCGCATTATGGCATGGGGGCCGCTCGGAGGTCAGGGTGTTGACGGCATTGTCAAGAACGAGCTGCTCTCCGGCATAGGTGCCAAGTATGGAAAAACCGCCTCGCAGGTGGCCTTGCGTTGGCTCACACAGCGCGGAATTGTGGCCATACCCAAAAGCACGCACAAAGAGCGCATGGCGCAAAATTCAGACATTTTCGATTTTGAACTCTCGACAGCCGATATGGAGCAAATTTCCGACATGAACCAAAACGACACCGGCACCGTGAACTTTACTGACGTTAATTTTGTGAAATACCTTCTCGAAAACTACGGATAATTTATTCTGACATGAAGAAACTTACATCAATTGCCGCTATTGCCGGACTTCTGCTGCTGGCATCGTGCGGCTCCAAAAACCAGACAACAAACAAATCTACAGACATGAACAAACTATCTTTCACCTCCGAGCAGGCCGCTGCCATGTCGGCGATAGCCTGCAACGAAGCCCGTGGCGACAACTCGTCGCTTGTCATTGCCATTGATGGCGGCTTGGATGCCGGACTTACCGTGAGCCAGATAAAAGAAGCCCTGTCGCAACTGTATGCCTACACCGGTTTCCCGCGTTCACTGAATGCCCTTGGCACACTACAAAAAGTTGTGGAACAGCGTACGGCCGATGGCAAAACCTCCGTCGAAGGTGCCGACGCCTCGCCACTGCCATCGGGCTACGACGCTCTGAAACAGGGCGCCGAGGTGCAGACCAAGCTCTCCGGCCAGCCGTTCGACTACAAATTCTGCGCCGCCGAGGACTATTACCTCAAGGCCCACCTTTTTGGCGACATCTTTGCCCGCGACAACCTCACCCACGCCGACCGCGAACTTATCACCGTTAGTGCCCTGAGCGGGCTGGAGAATGTTATGCCGCAGCTTCAGGCACATGTGCGCGGCGCGTTGAACATGGGCGTTACGGAAGAACAGCTGCGTGCCATACCAGAGGCACTGAAAGCCTGCGGACTTGTGGCCGAGGCCCTGCGCTGCGAAACGGCCATAGCCACGGCAGTGGACGGCAAAACAGATGTGGTGTTCTCGCCGTCGGCATGGCCATTGGGCGAACCAAACACTGCCTACGCACAATATTTTATCGGCAACAGCTACCTTGCGCCTCTCGACAAAAGCGGGCTGTGCAACGTTACCTTCGAACCCGGCTGCCGCAACAACTGGCACATACACCACGGCGCCGTGCAGATGCTTGTCTGCGTTAGCGGCCGCGGATGGTATCAGGAGTGGGGCAAAGAGGCAGTTCCGCTGGTGCCAGGCACGGTGATAGCAGTGCCCGAAGGCGTGAAACACTGGCACGGTGCCGCCGCCGACAGCTGGATGCAGCACCTTACCTACACCACCGACGTTAAACCCAACGCCAGCAACGAATGGCTCGAAGCCGTTACCGACGAGGTTTATTCCAAGCTGAAATGAGTTCATTTTTCCATAGTCATTATCCCGGGTTGTTTATGCAATTCGGGATTTTTTTTTCATTTTGCCGAAACTGTGGATAAAAATGTTTCAACATCGGGGTGAGCCTATTCGTTGTTGCCAAAAAAAAATCGTATATTTGCACACTTTATTTTTTATTGCAAAATGAGCACAAACAGCCAGCAGTCAGACGAATACATATATATAAAGGGAGCACGGGTGAACAACCTCAAGAATATTGATGTGGCCATACCGCGCAACAAACTTGTGGTGATAACCGGCGTGTCGGGATCCGGCAAGTCGTCACTCGCTTTCGACACCCTGTATGCCGAGGGGCAGCGCCGCTACGTGGAGAGCCTCAGCTCGTACGCACGTCAGTTTATGGGGCGCATGGGCAAGCCTGATGTGGACTATATCCACGGCATTTCGCCAGCCGTGGCCATCGAACAGAGGGTGAAAACCAACAATCCGCGTTCCACCGTCGGCACCTCCACCGAAATCTACGAGTACCTGAAACTGCTCTATGCCCGAATTGGACGTACTTTTTCGCCAGTTTCGGGAGTGGAGGTGAAACGCCATTCGGTGAACGATGTGATTGAGTTTGTGAAATCGCAGCCCGACGGCACGCGCATGATGCTGCTTTCGCCAATCGAAAACGCCAATGCCAAAGCCTTGGTACCCCTGCTCGAAATACTTTTGCAGGAAGGGTTCCTTCGACTGCTGGTGGATGGACAAGTTGTTCGTATCGAGGATTTTATGAACGACAAGACCGCACTGAAATCCGCCAAAGAGGTGCTGCTTGTTATAGACAGAATGACGCTGCGCCTGCAGTCGGAGAACGAAAACGAGCTGATAGTGCGCGTTTCGGACTCCATCGAAGCGGCTTTCTACGAGGGTAGGGGACTGTGCTATATCGAAACCGAGACCACCGAAGGTAAGCGCAGGCACGAGTTCAGCAACCGTTTCGAGGCCGACGGCATCACTTTCGAAAAACCGAATCCCAATTTCTTCAGTTTCAACAATCCTTACGGGGCTTGCCCTACCTGTCAGGGCTTTGGCAGCACCATCGGCATTGATGAAAGTGTCGTTGTGCCAAACAAAAAGCTCTCCATCTACGAGGATGCCGTGGTGTGCTGGCGTGGCGAAAAAATGCACGAATGGAAACAGTTTCTTATCAAACAGTCGGGCAAAATTGGGTTCCCGATACATCGTCCATATCTGAAACTCAATGAGCATGAGAAAGATATGCTCTGGAACGGCGCCGGCGAATTCCCCGGAATCTACGGTTTTTTCAAATGGATTGAAAGTCAGTCGTATAAAATACAGTATCGCGTTATGCTGGCGCGCTACCGCGGAAAAACGGTGTGTCCCGACTGCCGTGGCACGCGATTGCGCAAGGATGCGTCGTACGTGAAAGTTGGCGGCAAGTCCATCACCGAGCTGGTGCTGATGCCCGTCGACGAGCTTTATCAGTTTATCACCAATTTGGAGCTTACGCCTTACGAACAGTCTGTGTCGCAGCGCATTATGGTGGAGTTGCGCAACCGTTTGCAGTATCTGCTCGACGTGGGATTGGGCTACCTTACGCTGAACCGTTTTTCAAATACCTTGTCGGGCGGCGAGTCGCAGCGTATCAACCTTGCCACGAGCCTTGGCAGCTCGCTGGTGGGCTCCATGTACATCCTCGACGAGCCCAGCATTGGCCTGCATCCGCGCGACACCGGCCGGCTGATAAAAGTGCTGAAACAGCTCCGCGACCTCGGCAACACCGTGGTCGTGGTGGAGCACGACGAGGACATTATCCGCTCTGCCGACTACGTTATCGACGTGGGGCCCTATGCCGGACGCCTTGGCGGCGAGATAGTGTTTGCTGGCACTTTCGACCATCTGGTTGCCGAGAAAAGTCGCTCGCTTACAGCGGCTTACATGCGTGGCGAGGAAAAAATCCAGTTTCCAGGGGCGCGTCGCAAATCGCACGACTTTATCCGTATAGGCGGGGCGTGGGAGAACAACCTCAAGGATGTTGACGTGGCTTTTCCGCTCCACAATTTGGTTGTGGTAACGGGCGTGAGCGGCTCGGGCAAGACATCGTTGGTGAAAAACGTTTTGTACGACGTGCTGCACAAGCGATTGGACGGTATGGCCGACTACACCGGCAAGTGCACCGAAGTATCTGGCGACCTAAGCCGCATATCGGGCGTGGAGCTGATAGACCAGAACCCCATAGGACGCTCAACACGTTCAAATCCCGCAAGTTACATCAAGGCTTTCGACGAGATACGTCAGCTTTACTCCATGCAGCCACTGGCCCAGAAACGCGGGTACAAGCCCGGATATTTCTCGTTCAACGTGGAGGGCGGACGCTGCGAGACCTGTCAGGGCGAAGGCACCGTTACCATCGAAATGCAGTTTATGGCTGATGTGCACCTTGTTTGCGAGGAGTGCCACGGCAAGCGTTACCGCGAAGATACGCTCGAAATACTGTACAACGGCAGAAATATATCCGAAGTGCTGGATATGACTGTGAACCAGGCTGTTGAGTTCTTTGGTGCCGACCCCGCCTCCACCCCCCAGCGCATTGTGAACCGTCTGAAACCTTTGCAGGACGTTGGTTTGGGGTACCTCAAGCTTGGACAGTCGTCGAGTTCGCTCAGCGGCGGCGAGGCACAGCGTGTGAAACTGGCGTCGTTTCTTGTGAAAGGTGCCGCCACCAACCCTCTGCTCTTTATTTTCGACGAACCTTCGACAGGACTTCATCTGCACGACATTCAGAAACTTATAGCCTCGTTCAACCAGCTTGTTTCCAACGGACACTCCATCATTGTTATCGAACATCACCCGGATATTATAAAAGTGGCCGATTATGTGGTGGATATGGGTCCCGATGGCGGCGTGGGCGGCGGCAACGTGGTATTCTCCGGCACCCCCGAAGAGCTGCTGAAGTGCAAACAGTCGTACACGGCCAAATATTTGAAAAAGTATTTCGGGGAGTAGCCGTTTGAGGAACGGTTTAATGGAGCTTTGCGCTTTGATGGAAATGTTTTTGTTGTATTTTGAACGAAACGAATAAAAAAATCGTATCTTTGCAAGAGCAAACCACCTCTTTCTCGTTGGGTGCAAAACAAAGTGCAACCCTCCGTCGAACAGCTTTTCGACATTGCCCGTGTGTTGGGTGTTGAGGCTAAAGATTTGATTAACTACGTCAATAAGTAACATATTGCATGGAAACATCTATCCAACAAGCGGACTACATACAGGCTGTAAAAGCCATCAAAGAGGCAATACAAAACACACGTTTGCGAACATCGCGTCTTGTAAATCGTGAATTATTGTCACTTTATTAAAGAATTCCCCATTTTGTACACTATATACCCAAGGCCAGACACAGATCC
>CALGGY010000126.1 GCA_937915785.1 uncultured Bacteroidales bacterium | reverse complement strand
GACCCTCGAAGATCTGAACAAATACATCAACCTCACCGCCGAGGAGCAGGAAGGCGTACGCAAATCGCTCGAAACCTTGCGCATGGCCATCACTCCCTACTACCTGAGTTTGATAGACCCCAACGACCCCAACGACCCCGTGCGCCGTCAGGCCATACCCACGGCAGCCGAGACTCACATCGCCGCCGCCGACCTCACCGACCCCTTGCACGAAGACGAGGACTCGCCCGTTCCCGGCCTCACACACCGCTACCCAGACCGCGTGCTGTTCCTTATCACCGACATGTGCTCGATGTACTGCCGCCACTGCACACGCCGCCGTTTTGCCGGACAGAACGACTGCGAGTCGCCGTCGGAACGCATACAGAAATGCATAGACTACATAGCCAAGACCCCCACCGTTAGAGACGTGCTTCTTTCGGGTGGCGACGCTCTGATGGTAAGCGACAAAATGCTGGAATCCATCATCCAGCGTCTGCGCGCTATCCCCCATGTGGAGATTATCCGCCTTGGAAGCCGCACCCCCGTGGTTTGCCCGCAGCGCATCACCGACGACCTTGTGAACATGCTCAAAAAATACCACCCCATCTGGCTCAACACCCATTTCAACCACCCCAACGAGATGACTCCCGAAGCCTCGGCAGCCCTTGCAAAACTTGCCAACGCCGGCATCCCCTTGGGCAACCAAAGTGTGTTGCTGCGCGGCGTGAACGACTGCGTTCACATTATGAAACGTCTTGTGCACCTGCTGGTTAAAAACCGTGTACGCCCCTACTATATATATCAGTGCGACCTTTCGATGGGATTGGAGCATTTCCGCACCCCTGTTTCCAAAGGCATCGAAATTATCGAGAACCTGCGCGGACACACATCGGGCTACGCCGTACCCACCTTTGTGGTTGACGCTCCCGGCGGCGGCGGCAAAACCCCCGTTATGCCCAACTATGTAATCTCGCAAAGTCCCAACAAGGTGATACTCCGCAACTTTGAAGGCGTTATCACCACCTACACCGAGCCTACCGATTACAAAGAAGAATGCCACTGTCCCGACTGCGAAAGCAAACGCCGCATCGACGAAGGCGTGGCCTCGTTGCTCGAAACCGACCGCATGGCATTGGAACCCAGCCACTTGGCACGCAAAGAACGTAACAAAAAATAAAAAATACTGAACAAGCCATGTGTCATAATTTTCTGACACATGGCTTGTTATGAGTTTTATACCATTAAAAGAATATAAAAATGATTTTCAGACTTGGAGAACTATTTTCCGGTCCGGGTGGTATTGCAAAAGGTGCTATAAACGCAGATATTGGCAATCCTGACTGGAAGATAACTCACCAATGGGCAAATGATTATGACTTCGACACTTGTCGTACGTACATAATAAACATTTGTCCGACAAGACCAGAATCTGTCGTTTGTGATGATATTAGAAGACTTGAACTGGAACGGCTTTATCAAATCGGTGATATTGACGCATTGGCATTCGGCTTCCCGTGCAATGACTTCAGTATTGTTGGGGAACAGAAAGGGTTTGACGGACAGTTCGGCGCTCTGTATTCTTATGGTATAAAAGTCCTGCAAGAAAAACAACCTTTGTGGTTTTTGGCCGAAAATGTAGGTGGATTACAAAGTGCAAACGAAGGGCGTGCTATGCGAATCATTTTCGATTCCATGAAAAAAGCAGGTTACAAAATATACCCCAATCTATACAAATTTGAGCAATATGGGGTTCCTCAAGCACGACATAGAATCATCATTGTCGGCATCCGCAACGACCAGCCTTTTGAATTTAGCATTCCTTCAACGCAGCCATATATTAATTGCGATGTCTCTTGTAAAAACGCTATAGAGAATCCGCCTATTTCAAAAAAAACTGCCAATAACGAGCAAACAACACAATCAGCGATTGTTGTTGAACGGTTAAACCACATTCTGCCCGGACAAAACGCCTTTAACGCTAATCTGCCAGAACATTTGCGTTTGAACGTTCGTGGCGCAAGGATGAGTCAAATATACAAAAGACTTGACCCATCATTACCATCATATACAATAACGGGATCAGGCGGTGGGGGCACACACGTTTATCACTGGTCAGAGCCACGAGCATTAACAAATCGTGAACGCGCGAGGTTGCAAACATTTCCTGACGATTACGTTTTTGTCGGAAGCAAAGAGTCTGTCCGCAAACAAATTGGAATGGCTGTTCCATGCAGAGGCGCACAAATTATTTTTGAAGCAATATTAAAAACTTTTGCGGGAATTCCATACGAATCCACACAAGCAAACATTGAAGAATAATATGTACACAGAAAGGCTTGAGGAAACCATCTTATTGAATCCGGCTATTGAGCTTGGCTGCACATCGCTAAAAATCATAACAGGTTTTACAGATACCGAATGTATCTATCGACATTTAATAAACCTGTCGGATTTGGGTAAAAACCATAAATTTTCAGTAGATTTAATACTTGGTATGACTGGCGGAATTGGGCTTACGAAGAAAAAGCACAAAGACATAAACAGACTCATTTCAAGAATCCAAAGCAACAAAAATATGCCTGAATTTATTTGTAGGTATAAAATAAAAGGATCCGACATCCATTCAAAAGTATATATATGGTTTAAAGAAGACGAACCTGTTATTGCTTTCTGCGGTTCTGCCAATTATTCAATGAATGCTTTTTTCAAAAGACGTGAGTGCATGACGGATTGCGACTCAAAGGAAGCTGAAAAGTATTTTTCAATACTTGAAAAAGACACAATACTATCAACGGACTCCAACGTAAAAAAAAATATAAAATTTTCAAAACAAAGATTTGATGCTGAAATCGAATCAGACAATCTGGAAAATCTCACTTGGGAAATGTTCTCAAATAAGTTGCCTCTAGACACTTGTAAAGTGTCGCTTCTAAAGTCTGATGGCAATGAAACAGGCTATGGCTCTGGTTTGAACTGGGGCATCCGAAAAAATGGCACTAAAAGAGACCTCGACCAAGCTTATATTCCATACAACGCATCAGATAAAAAAGATGGTTTTTTCCCTTTGAAAAACGACCCCGGCGAAAAAAACAATCCAATTTTCAAGGTTGTTCCCAAAGATTTTCCACCATTTTTCATGCGTGTGGCACAAGCAGGAAATAAAGGAATTCATTCTGCGGAAAGCAATGCTCTTTTGGGCCAATTTTTCCGCAAAAAATTAAATATTCCACCCGGAACTTTCATATCCAAACAAATGCTTGAATCGTATGGGAAAACCTACGTGATTTTCAAAAAATACGAGAATGATGTATATTTACTCGATTTTTAAAACAACTAAAACATATAATAATAAAATATGACAGACACAAAAAACCTCGGATTCAACTCCAAACTGATACACGGCGGCGGACACCACGACGAATACGGAGCCGCCACAGTGCCCATCTACCAGACATCCACTTTCCGTTTCGAAAGCGCCGAGGACGGCGCCGCCTGCTTTGCCGGCGAAAAAAACGGATATGTATATACCCGCATCGGCAACCCCACGGTGGCAGCCTTGGAGCGTCAGGTGGCGGAGCTGGAGCACGGCTGCGGAGCCGTGGCCTTCGCATCGGGAATGGGCGCCGTATCAACAGTTTACATGGCTTATCTAAACGCCGGCGACCATATAATCTCGTCCGACGCCGTTTACGGTGCCTCACGCACCATGATGGAGGGACACATGTCGCGTTTCGGCGTACAATCTTCGTACGTAAAAACCGAGAACATCGAAAACATCAAATCCGCCATCCGCCCCAACACCAAAATGCTGTACATCGAGACGCCGGCCAACCCCACAATGGGCGTTACCGACATTGCGGCCTGTGCCGAAATTGCCCGTGAGCACAACCTGTTGCTGGTAGTGGACAACACTTTCTGCAGCCCATATCTGCAAAATCCGCTCGACTTGGGCGCCGACATCGTTCTGCACTCCGTTACCAAATTCATCAACGGCCACGCCGATATCGTGGGCGGCATCGTAATCACCAAAACGGTGGAGCTTTACAAGCAGCTGCACGCAATGATGCTCAACCTTGGCGGCAACATGGACCCACATCAGGCCTATATGGTAATACGCGGACTGAAAACCCTCGGCATACGCATAGACCGCGCGCAGGAGAGCGCCATGAATATAGCCGAATTTCTTGAAAAACACCCCAAGGTAGCATCGGTGGCATACCCAGGCCTGAAATCGCACCCGCAGCACGAGCTTGCCAAGAAACAGATGCGCGGACCCGGCACAATGATCAGCTTTGAGCTGAAAGACGGACTGGAAGCCGGACGCAAGCTGATGAACAATGTAAGACTCTGCATCCTTGCCGTGTCGCTGGGCGGCGTGGAGACGCTGATACAGCACCCCGCCAGCATGACACACTCCAAAGTGTCGGCCACAGCCAAAGCCGCCGCCGGCATCACCGACGGTCTTGTTCGTTTCTCGGTGGGTATCGAAAACGTGGAGGACATCATCGCCGACCTCAAACAGGCACTCGACAAGATTTAATAAACTATTATTCATTTTTCCGAGGGCGGACACAGCTCCGCCCTTTTGTGTAAAAATTGATGGAACACACCCCTACCCTCACACTGAAACCCGGCAAGGAGAAATCGTTGCTGCGACGCCACCCGTGGGTGTTCTCCGGAGCAGTGCAGAAAATCGACGGCGATACCCAAAACGGCGACATAGTGCACATCGGCGACAGCCACGGCAACATACTTGCCACAGGCCATTTTCAGAACAGCAGCATAATGGTGAAAGTGCTCGATTTTGGCGAAACCACCATCGACAGAGCCTTTTGGCAACAGCGGATAGCCTCCGCCGTGGATTACCGCCGCCGACTGGGATTTTTCGACAATGCCGACACCAACGTGTTCCGACTTGTGAACGCCGAGGGCGACCGCATGCCGGGACTTGTGGCCGACTACTATGCTGGCATTGTGGTGCTGCAGGCCCACTCCGAAGGGATGCACCGTGAATTTGGCACTTTCGTGGAAATATTACGTAATCTGCTGGGCGACCGTTTGAAAGCCGTGTTCGACAAGAGTGCCGCCACACTGCCCGACGGCATCAGCACCGACGGGTACATTTTTGGCCAAGAGCCTGAGGAATGGGAAGTTTTGGAGGACGGCAACCGCTTTGTAATCAATTTCTTCGAAGGACAAAAAACCGGTTTTTTCATAGATCAACGCGAGAACCGGCACCTGTTGCGGACACTCTCGCAAGACAAGCGTGTGCTCAACACCTTCGGCTACACGGGCGGTTTCTCGCTTGCTGCCCTGCACGGTGGCGCACAATACGTAGAAACTGTGGACATATCGAAAAAAGCCATCGCCCTGTGCGACAGAAACGTGGCGCTGAATTTTGCCGATGCTCCGCACCGTGGCGTTGCCGCCGACGTGTTGCAATACCTCGACCAGATAGACAACAGTTTCGACATCATAGTCCTCGACCCTCCCGCCTTTGCCAAGAATCACCGCAGTCTGCAACAAGGGCTGAAGGGCTACAAAAACATCAACCAAAAGGCTCTGGAAAAGATTAAAACCGGCGGACTGCTGTTCACTTTCTCCTGTTCGCAGGCCGTGAGCCGCGACGATTTCCAGACCATGGTGTTCACCGCCGCCGCCAACGCTCGCCGCAACGTGCGGATTGTCAAACAATTGCCCCACGCCACAGACCACCCCGTAAGCATCTACCACCCCGAAGGAGAATACCTGAAAGGACTGCTGCTGTACGTGGAATGAGTTGGGAGTTGGGAGTTGGGGGTTGGGAGTTGGGAGTTAGGAGTTGGCGGTTGGGAATTTACAATTAAACAAATAAACAAATAATATGCTCCGTTCAACAATTGTAATTGCCTTAGCGCTTTTAGTCAC
>CALGGY010000125.1 GCA_937915785.1 uncultured Bacteroidales bacterium | reverse complement strand
AACGATAAAATCAAGCTTCCATGCGTGTTCGACCATTAATTTTGTCCTTTACGTCGAAAGCTCCACACACACTTTCACAAGACCAAACGAAATAACTATAGCATACAGCAATAATATCATAAATCTCGCTACATGGAAACTGCTGGAAAAGAAAGGCTGCACATTCCTGCCAGTAGCTGGCTACAGAATAGGTAAGGATTATCACGCAAGCACTTCAACAAGCGACCTCTATGGACACCAGTATTGGTCCACTACCGCAAACACCTCCAACGGTAAGGACGCGTGGGCGCTGACAACCTTTTCCACAAGCAACAGATTGGTAAATAGAGACAGATACTACGGCCACAGCGTACGTCTTGTTAAGGACTACGTTGCCGACTGATAAAACAAAACACCAACATAAACAAAAAGCCTCCCCAATAAGGAGGCTTTTTTCGAAAGTCAACGCTCGACAAGGACAAAAAATGCTTGGGCAGAATCAGCCAACCACCGTTGAAAATCATTCTGCCCACATAAAAAACAACAAAAAAAACGTAAAATACAGCACTTTGCTGGTACTAAAAAAAGGTGCTGACAAAATATTTTTACACAAACAACGTTATTTCGCAAATTTTTCAGTACCTTTGCAAAAAATTTTTTCTAACTACAAACAGAGAAAGATCATGAGAAAAACAATCACCCTTATGGCACTGATGGCCATAACCGCAACAATGCTCACAGCCCAAAACAAATTTGAAGGCATAGTAACCTACTCCCTCGAATCGGTTGGCGAAGTTGACGTGCCGCTACAGGAAAAATCGTTCCAGATAAATGTATATCAGGACAAGGCTTATCTCGGCAACGAGCAGAGGAAAACCATAGTCAACGGCCGCAAAGTATTTTCCGTACTGGACCTTAGCCAACTAATCAGTGGGCTGCAGGCCAACGATGTCTGGGAGTCGGACTACGATGGTAACGGCAAAGTAATAGCCTCGCACGAGATGACGCAGGAGGAGCTCGACAGCATCACCATCCCCGACACCAAAGGCATGTATATCGAATATGTGGGAGGCGAAACACGCGATATAATGGGCTACAAGGCACAAAAAGCCAAATACCACGTCTTCAACGAAGAGGGCGTGGACAAAGGTTTCGACGTGTGGTACACCACCGAGATTGGTCCTGAGTACGACTTTGTCCTCTGCGCAGGCCTTAAAGGTTTCCCGCTGGAATTCATTCAGTCGTCGGGCGACGGCAAGGCAGTGCAGTACAAAGTTTCGGGATTTACCAAAGGCAAAGTGAAAAAGACCGACTTTATGCTGCCCGACGGTTTCGACATACTCACCGAAGAGGCTTTCTCATCTCTTATGAAAGACATCCAGGAAGCCATGGCGTTGATGCAGGAATAGCATTTGCACAAAACAGAAAAAGAAATCACCAATGAAAAGACTATTTGCAGCAGTTCTTGTCGCCGTTGTTGCCCTGCTTGGCAGCAATGCCGCGGCCAAAAAAGCCAAGACTTTCGAAGGCATAATAAGCTACACCATCACCGCCACCGGCGACCCCTCAATAACCTCCAGTTTCGAGATGATGCCCGCCGAAATGCTCATAGCCACACTGAAAACCAAAGGCCACAACAGCGTGTTCTCCATCATGGGGCAGAAAACATACCTCGACTCCAAAAAAGGCACCATGACGTCGCTTATCGACATGTCGATGCTTGGCATGGGCACCTACTGCATGGAAAACCCCTACGACGGCAAGACTACAACCGGCAAAGCCCCTGTGTTTACCGGCGAAACCAAAACCATCTGCGGCTATACTGCCGAAAAGGTAACCATAGCATCGACCGACAGCGCCACCATTGAGGCCTGGGTAACCCGCGAAATGACCACAGACGCCGCAGTGCCAATGCTGCCGGGGATAAACAACTGCGTGCCGCTGCAGTTCAACATCGAAACAGCGGCAACGGGCATGGGCACCATAAAACTGACCCTCACCGCCAACGAAATGAAACAGCAGAAAGTGCCTGCCGATGACCTTGTGCCGCCAAAAAAATGCCAATCCATAACCACCGAAGAACTCAACACACTGCTGCAAAGCATACGTAATTTCGGCAACGATTTCGACGAATAAAACGTTTTCAACAACAAACAGTTTATAAACCGCCCCAAAAAGGGCGGTTTTTTTTTGCCAAAAATCGTAATTTTGCAATTTTAGACCAAACCAGCGAAAATCCGAAAAAAACATGGCAAAAAACGAGACAAGGAAAAAAAACAACGGCAAAAGCAAGTCAACAAGCAGTGTGGCCACATTCCTAAAGAGCGACGCATTCCGCAAAATTTGCGGCGTGTTCCTACTCTTGTTCTCACTGTTCCTCACAGTGGTATTCGTGTCGTATTTCCTGACATGGAACCACGACTACGGGATAACCGAAAAATACTCGAACTGGGGCGGCAAACTGGGATTCAAACTCTCACATTTTTTCATATACCACACTTTCGGAATAGCATCGATGGGATTTGTGGCAATATTTGCGGCATTGGGATGCAAACTGCTGGGAATTAAAATACTGAAACTGGGACGCACCACCACGATAGCGCTGTTTTGGATGGTGTGGCTGTCGCTGTTTTTAGGTTTTATACACCTGCTTGCAGCCCCGGCCCCCGACGACAGCCTTCGATGGATAAGCATACTGGCAGGAGTGGTGGGCTACAGCACAGCATCGTGGATAAGAAACCTTGTGGGAATCCCCGGACTGGTGATACTTCTGCTTTTCGGACTTGGACTTGGACTTTGGCTGATACACCACGTATCGTTCAAGGGCATAATAACAAAAACCAACGACGCCATAGAAAAACACAAAGCCCAGAAAGCCCTCGAAGCCGCCCAAAAACACGACGCCACCCCCGAACCGCCACAGCCTCAGGTGACCAAAACCGCCGAACCACAAACCAAAACCGAACCTGCGGCAAAACCCCTTGTTACTTTCGACGACATAGACGACCAGCTGGACTTACCTGCAAAAAAAACACCACAAGCCGAACCCATTTCCGACACCGACGACACTGATTTTGAAATTGTGAACAACGGCAACAACCCCACCCCACAACCTGCCGAGCAGCCCGACGAGCCGGCCGACGACGACGAACCCATGGAGCACTACACCACCGATGAACCCTACGACCCTCGCCTCGACCTGCGCGACTACAAATTCCCCCCCACCGACATGCTCGAACACCACGAGGACAAAAACGAAGAGGTAACTCGCGATGAAATGGTGGCCAACAAGGACAAAATTGTAAAAACACTGAAAAACTACTCCATCGAAATAACCAAGATAACCGCCTCGCCCGGCCCCACCGTAACCCTCTACGAGATAGTCCCAGCCCCCGGCATTCGCATCTCCAAAATAAAAGTGCTGGAAGACGACATAGCACTGAGCCTCTCCGCCCTCGGCATACGCATAATAGCCCCCATCCCCGGCAAAGGCACCATCGGCATTGAGGTGCCAAACGCCAAACCACAGGTGGTGTCGATGCTTACGATGATAAAATCGGAGAAATTCCAGAACAACAACTACGAACTGCCTATAGCCATTGGCAAAACGGTGAGCAACGAGACCTACGTTACCGACCTCACCAAAATGCCGCACCTGCTCATGGCCGGCGCCACCGGACAGGGAAAATCCGTAGGCCTCAACGCCATCATAGCCTCGCTGCTGTACAAAAAACACCCCGCCGAACTCAAATTTATCATGGTGGACCCCAAAAAGGTAGAACTCTCGCTCTACAACCCCATCGAAAAACACTACCTTGCCAAACTCCCCGACAGCGAGGAGGCCATCATCACCGACGTGCGCAAAGTGGTGCGAACTCTCAACTCGCTGTGTATCGAGATGGACAACCGCTACGACCTGCTAAAGGACGCGCAGGTGCGCAACATAAAGGAGTACAACCCCAAGTTTATAGCCCGACGGCTGAACCCCAACAAAGAGGTGGGACCCAACAATTTCCACCGCTACCTGCCTTATATTGTGGTGGTGGTTGACGAGTTTGCCGACCTTATAATGACCGCCGGACGCGAGGTGGAGACCCCCATTGCCCGACTGGCACAGCTGGCACGCGCCGTGGGAATACACCTCATCATAGCCACACAGCGCCCCTCTGTGAAGATAATCACCGGAACCATCAAAGCCAACTTCCCGGCACGTATTGCCTTCCGCGTAACCTCGCAGGTGGACTCGCGCACAATTCTCGACAGCGGCGGTGCCGAACACCTAATCGGCCGCGGCGACATGCTGCTATCTACCGGCAACGACGTGCTGAGACTGCAATGCGCCCTTATCGACACCCCCGATATACAACAAATTGTGGACCATATCAGCGCACAGAACGGATACCATAAATGTTTCGAACTGCCCGAATACCTCGACGAAAACGACGCCCCCAACAAAGATTTCGACCCTGGCAAAAAGGACGCACTTTTCGAACAGGCCGCACGGCTGGTGGTGTCGTCGCAACATGGCTCCACATCGCTGCTGCAACGCAAGCTGGAGCTGGGCTACAACCGTGCCGGCAAGATAATGGACCAGCTGGAAGCCGCCGGTATTGTGGGTCCCTCCGAAGGCTCCAAAGCCCGCGAAGTGCTGGTGAAAACCGACGCAGAACTCGACGAAATTCTCGGCAACCTGCTGTAAACCAATGGCTATAAACAACTTCCTCGACCACATTGTGCACCCCGACGCCCAGCAATACGCCGAGGAACACACCTCTCCGCAATCGGCCTCGCTGGCACAGCTCGAACGCCAAACACATCTGCACACACCCAATCCACACATGCTCTGCGGACACTATCAGGGCAAACTGCTGGAACTTGTAAGCCTTGCCACACATCCGCAAACCATACTCGAAATAGGCACTTTTGTGGGATACTCCACAGTGTGCCTCTGCCGAGGGCTGTCGCCCAACGGAACGGTGCATACCATTGAGGCCAACGAGGAATTCGAAGACACCATAAGACAAACTCTGATTGACAACAACCTACAAAACCGGGTGCAACTGCACATTGGCAACGCCTTGTACATTTTGCCCAAACTGCAAAACCAGCACTTCGACCTCGCACTGATAGATGCCGACAAAATAAACTACATAAACTACTACCAAACCATTGTGCCGATGATGAATATTGACGGCATTGTGCTTATAGACAATGTGTTGTGGAATGGGAAAGTGCTTTACGAGCAACGCTCGGGCGACAAGGAGACACAAACACTGAAACAGCTGAACAACATAATACAGACCGACCCAAGGGTAGAAAACCTGCTGTTGCCCGTGCGCGACGGCCTGATGATTTGTAGAAAACTGTAAACTTCTATTTCTCAATGCATTGCGCCTCAACAAAATCAAAAACCACAAAAACAGGTCCTATTATTTTGCAAAACAAGAAAAAAAACGTATCTTTGCAGTTTCAAAAGCAGAGTGCATATAAAGCATAAACGAAAATAACACAATATGAAAAAACTGATACTTACCATGCTGATAACGCTCGTTGTAGCCGTTATTTATTCGTGCCACAAGGAGAAGGACTGCGTGTGCTCGGTTGAAGGGCAGGGCGATGTAGTCCGTATGCACATCAACGACGGAGAGTGTATCGACATACGATATATCAACGACGCAAACGGGCTGAACGAAGTCCGGGTTTTATGCATGGAAGACACTTTGTAGCAACACCAATTCTATAACAATATGAAAAAAGCCTTATATATCATTGGACTGATGGTGGTTGTGGGATTGATGGCAACATCCTGCAAGAAAGAAAAAGTGTGCGAATGCAAATACAAACGCACCTACGCCGGCGACAACAACATCTACTCGTTCCAGCTGGAGGTAAAAATAGACAAAGGCAACTGCGAGGACATAAGCTCATTCGGCACCACCGACCGCTCGGGCTTACAATTCACGTCGGAAACCACTTGCACCCAAAAAGAATAGAAATAAAACGACTTAATACACAGATAATATGAACAAATTTATAACCGTACAGCAAGCCGTTGACAAAATTCACGACGGCATGACCATTATGGTGGGCGGATTTCTGGGCGTAGGCACCCCCGAATCCGTCATCGACGGCCTTGTGGCCAAAGGTGTTAAAAACCTCACCCTTATAAGCAACGACACTGCCTACACCAACCGCGGCGTGGGCAAAATGATTGTAAACCACCAGATTAAAAAACTCATTGTGTCGCACATCGGCACCAACGAAGAAACCATAAACCAAATGAACATCGGCGAGCTGGAAGTGGAATTCAGCCCGCAAGGCACCTTGGCAGAACGTATCCGCAGCGGCGGAGCCGGACTTGGCGGCGTGCTCACACAAACCGGCCTTGGCACCGTGGTGGAAAAAGGCAAAGAAAAAGTTACCGTCGATGGCAAGGAATACCTGCTTGAGAAACCCCTTCACGCCGACGTGGCACTGATAGGTGCCAACATCTCCGATGAGGACGGCAACCTTATCTACAAAGGCACATCGCAGAATTTCTGCCCGCTTATGGCCACAGCCGCCGACCTTGTTATTGTGGAACCACAGGAAGTGGTGAAAACCGGCACACTCGCACACGAAGCCATCCGCACACAAGCCATTTTGGTTGACTTTATAGTTAAGAAATAACTTGTGCCTCTGGCTAAAAAAAAACGCCGTCCGCAAAGACGGCGTTTTTTTTATTCACTCCTTATTCAAAATGTAGCGAAACACTGCAAATCGCCCACCCAACTAATACTAATTGCCAACCACTAACCACTTATTACTAATATCTTACAGTTTGAATCCGAAGGTTAACATAATGCCCACATTTTGAATGTAGTTGCGGTATTTGCCAACAAAACCCTGATGTTCGGTGGCTTCGGGATCGCCCTCGATGGCAAAGTTGGAGGCGGTGAGGGTGTAATAAACAGGAACGGTGTAGTGCAAGTTGGCCGATACAAAAAGCAAATTGCTGATGTTGTAGATGGCGCCAAGCCGCAGACGGGCACTCACTTTGAAACCGGATTTGGGATCCTCTTTTTTGTGGTTTTTGGCCTCGTTGATAAGGTATCCGAAACTCTCTGCAATCAGAGGGCTGTCCACCGATTTGCCGTTTTTGTCCACTGTGGAGACCTCCAAAGACTCCGGCAGTACCATGCCCTCGTAGAACTCGATGCCTCCGGTGAGCTCAATTTTTTCGGTGAGCAGGTAGGCCAGATAAACGCCCTCGCTGATGTATATGGAGGTCATATCGCTTTTCAGCGAAGTGATAGCGGCGTTGGTGTCGTTTTCCAAATCAATACTCCAGCCATCCATAGCCATGCCTATGCTGCCGTCGATGCCAAGGCGAAGGTGTCCGCCGTCGGATATGTCGTGTTCGTGCCCCAGATATATACCGAACGCCATGCCCGTTTTGTCCTTGTAGGACCCTTTTACCTCGGTGAGCTTGCAATTGGTGTCGGGCCACATAAACACACTGCGCTGCAAGTTAAGATTGGCTCCGGCGGTAATTCCGATACGGAAATCGGAGCGGTAGAAATATCCGTCGTTGGTTTGGGAAAAGAGCTGTCCTGCCGCAGCCGCGAACAAAACTGCCAAAAACAATACTTTTTTTCTCATTGGATTTGTGGTTTTTCTTTATTTCTTGAAAATAATAATCAGCAAAAATATTTTGCAAATATACGATTTTTTGCCGAAATTTGACATTTGATAGTTGTAACCCAGCCCTTTTAAGGTGATAATTATTTACAAATCAAACACTTGCAAAACTTCAATAATTGTTCCAAAGCCGCAATTTTGCAATGCGCGAAGGTGTTACTGTACATCTTTATTAAAACCCGCACACAACAAATTGCCATCAGCCAACGTAACAAAGATGTCAAAAAGAGATTTTGCACAATAAAAGCACGACAAATCCGTTTAAAATCTTTAACACTAAAAAAAACGTAAAAACACATTACAATATGGCAGCAAAATCAATGTTAAGAGTAAGAATGAGTGCCAAAGACGCTCATTACGGTGGAAATTTGGTTGACGGGGCGCACATGCTCCATCTATTTGGCGACGTGGCCACAGAGCTTCTCATCATTCAGGACGGCGACGAAGGCCTGTTCTGCGCCTACGACATGGTGGAGTTCAAGGCTCCCGTTTACGCCGGCGACTACATAGAGGCTTACGGCGAGATAACCCGCGTGGGCAACACCTCGCGCGAAATGTCGTTCGAGGCTTACAAAGTTATTGCCCCGCGTCCCGACATCAGCGACTCGGCAGCCGACGTGCTCCCCGAAAAGGTACTGGTTTGCCGTGCCCATGGCACATGCGTTACCCCCAAAAAATGCCAACGTAAAAACTAAATCCAACACTTATACAAACGCCTGTAGAACAATGTGTTGCAGGCGTTTTTTTTATTATTAGAGGTATCCCCCAAAAGCTCACTCCCCAATGCCATATTACTGAAGTTCACCAGCGCAGCATACGCTCGTCTATTTCCAGAACGCCATTGCCGCTGCGTAGCGGAACGGAGATGTGCGTCTTGTTGTCGTCGAAATACTCTCCCGTTTCGTTGTTGCGTATCAGCTCGATGTTTTTCACCTTACCAAACAGCAAGCACATGCGTAGTTTGCAGTCGTAGCACTGCCATTGCAGGGTGTCTGTACGTTTCAATCCCATAAGCACGTTGTTGCGCGAGGTGCGGTCGTAAGCATCGCCCCTGTTGGTGATAACAACTTGGCTTTTGCCTTTGTACAAACGCATGGCGAAAGCCTCATCGGCATCGAGTGTAGCTGTTACTTTCACATGGTCCACGTCGATGGTTCGGTAAACGAAAGTAAACAGCGGCAAAACTATCAGCAGCAGCCAAATCAAGGCTGTAAGCGCTGGACGGTAGCGCTTGCCGTTTTCGCGCTGCCAGCATCGTGCCGAAACAAAAATCATCGCCGAGGCAGCGACAAGCAAAGCGGAGGCCATGGCTATCGGCACTTGCAGATGCGGAAAAACGAGCTTGTATTCTATCAGTTCGGCAAACTCCAAAATCAACGTAACCGAAGCTGCAAAGGCCATCGCCACCGCTATTTCGGTTTTAACCCAAGTAAGAGCAAAAGCCACTATGGCGACTACCGTAGCCACGGCAGCCACCACAGCGCTTATATTGTATTGCCACAGCACATAAACGCACCACAGTACCCCTCCTGCCGAAATCAGTCCGGAAAAAAGGCGCAGCAGTTTGTTCATTGCAGATAGTGGCTAACCATGTCAGGCTCCGCAGGCGTTGGCTTCGGGGTGTATTTTTTTTACAAGTCCTTGCAGCACGTTGCCCGGACCCACTTCGATATAAGTGTCGAAACCGTCGGCAACCATGTTCTGCACGGTAGCTGTCCAGCGTACGGGCGAGGTAAGCTGGGCTATAAGGTTTTTCTTGATGGTGTCGGGGTCGCTGGTGGGCTGGGCGTTCACGTTCTGGTAGATGGGGCAAACGGGGGTTTTGAACGTTGTCTTTTCGATGGCTTCGGCCAGTTCCACGCGTGCCGGTTCCATAAGCGGCGAGTGGAAAGCTCCGCCCACTTTAAGCGGCAGGGCACGGCGTGCGCCAGCTTCCTTCAGCTTTTCGCAGGCAGCGGCAATGCCTTCCATGGTGCCCGAAATAACGAGCTGTCCAGAACAGTTGTAGTTGGCTGGAACCACCACATCGGCTATGGAGGCGCATACCTCTTCCACTTTTTCGTCGGGCAGGCCAATGATGGCGGCCATGGTGGAGGGGTGCTGCTCGCAGGCTTTCTGCATGGCGTTGGCACGAGCTATCACCAGACGCAGACCGTCCTCAAAATCCATGGCGCCGGCAGCCACAAGTGCCGAAAATTCGCCAAGCGAGTGTCCTGCCACCCCTTCGGGGGCAAAATCGGCAAGGCTTTTGGCCAAAATGGTGGAATGCAGAAAGATAGCGGGTTGCGTTACCTTGGTTTGTTTCAAATCGTCGTCGGTGCCGGCAAACATAAGGTCGGAAATGCGGAATCCGATTATTGCGTTGGCACGCTCGAACATATCTTTCAGCTCGGTTGATTTTTCGTATAGTTCTTTGCCCATTCCTACAAACTGGGCTCCCTGTCCGGGAAATAAATAGGCTCTTTTCATTTTTGTAATCCTTTTAGTGTGAATGATATACGTTTTCTATGGGTATCCACATCCAAAACTTTCACTTTCAGATGCTGATGAATTTTTACCACTTGGTTGGGGTTTTTCACAAAGCGGTCGCCCATCTGGCTAACGTGGAGCAGGCCGTCGTTGTGCACTCCCACATCGACAAAAGCGCCGAAGGCCGTGATGTTGGTAACGATGCCAGGCAATACCATGCCCACGCGCAGGTCGTCGATGGTGGAGATGGTGTTGTCGAACTCGAACACCTCGAATTTGGTGCGTGGGTCGAGCCCCGGCTTGTCGAGCTCTTTCATTATGTCGTGCAGAGTGGGTAGGCCGCAGTCTTGGTCAACAAAATCGTTGATATTGATTTTTGCCCTGAGGCTTTTGTCGGCCATAAGCTGTTCCACCGATGCCCCCACTTTGCGGGCCATGCGTTCCACCAGTGCGTAGCGTTCGGGGTGCACGGCGCTGCGGTCCAGCGGATTTTCCGATTCGCGAATGCGCAGAAAACCAGCGCACTGTTCGAAAGCCTTTGCGCCCAAACGCTCCACTTCAAACAGCTCCTGCCGCGAGGCAAAAGCCCCGTTGCGGTTGCGGTAAGCCACTATGTTTTTGGCCAATGCCGGACCAATACCCGACACATACGACAGCAGCTCTTTGCTGGCGGTGTTGAGCTCCACCCCCACGCTGTTCACGCAGCTCTCCACCACGTCGTTGAGGCTGTTTTGCAGCATGGTCTGATCCACGTCGTGCTGGTACTGCCCAACGCCTATCGACTTGGGGTCTATCTTGACCAGCTCCGACAGCGGGTCCATCAGGCGGCGGCCTATCGATACGGCACCGCGCACCGTTACGTCGTAGTCGGGAAACTCCTCGCGGGCCACGTCGGAGGCGGAATATACCGAGGCGCCGTTTTCGCTCACCATCACCGTTATCACTTTGTTTTTGAAATGTGCATTGTGCACAACCTCCTCCGTTTCGCGTCCGGCAGTGCCGTTGCCAATGGCTATGGCCTCGATGTCGAAAGCCTCGGCAAGGTCTTCGATTCGTTTTGTGGCGTCGCGTTCGTCGCGCACCGAACCGAAGGGGTATATGGTTTCGTTGTGCTCGAGGTCGCCTTGCTGGTTGAGGCACACCACTTTGCATCCCGTGCGGAAGCCCGGGTCGATGGCCATCACACGTTTCTGTCCCAGCGGCGAGGCCAGCAGCAACTGACGCAGGTTTTCGGCAAAGACTTTTATCGCCTCCTCGTCGGCACGCTCCTTGAGCCGGTTGTAGAATTCCGTTTCTATAGATGGCGAAAGCAGACGTTTGTAGCTGTCGCGCACAGCGTTGTAAACAATCTTCGAACTCTCGTTGCGGCCTTTCACAAACAGGCGGTCGAGGCGTTCCAAGGCCCAGTCCTCGTTGCGCGGGGCTATCTTCACTTTCAGAAAGCCCTCGTTTTCGCCGCGGAACATGGCCAGGATGCGGTGCGACGGCACTTTGGCCACCGGCTCGCTCCAATCGAACCACGATTTGAACTTGGCACCCTCCATATCCTTGCCTTTCACCACCTTGGAGCTGAGCATAGCGTTGGAAGCAAAGAACTTGCGCATGGCGTTGCGTGCTGTGGTGTTCTCGCTTATGCGTTCGGCAATGATGTCGCTGGCGCCGTCAATGGCCTCGTCGGTGTTGGCAACGCCTTTTTCGGCATTTACGAAAGCGTTGGCAACGTTCTGCATGTCAACATTTTGCTGTTTTAAAATAATTTCCGCCAAAGGTTCCAGACCTTTTTCTATGGCCACAGAGGCGCGGGTTTTGCGTTTGGGCTTGTATGGCAGGTAAAGATCTTCGAGTGTGGTGAGGTTGTCGGCTTCGAGTATCTGCTTTTCCAGTTCGGGAGTTAGCTTGCCCTGTTCGCGTATGGAAGCGAGTATGGCTTGGCGACGCTTGTCGAGCTCCTGCAGACGTGCCAGAAGGTCGCGGATGGCGGCAATCTGCACCTCGTTGAGGTTGCCGGTGGCCTCCTTGCGGTAACGGGCTATAAAAGGCACCGTGGCGCCGTTTTGCAGCAAGTCTATGGTTTTTTCCACCTGCCTTGTGCCAAGGCTAAGCCGTGTGGCTATGATTGTTGCGTGGTCGGTCATGTTGTTTCTTAAAAATGCAAAGATACGAATAATTTTTGACTTTATCGGGGTCTGATATCCGAACAGGCGGACAAACGAGTGGTTGCTTTACACAAACTGCTAACAATCAGTTTTTTGGGACCGTCAGAGTGCTTGTTGTTTGACAAAAACAGCAACAGTGTGCCGCCCTTTGTCTTGCCGTTTTATTTTTTTTATCGATAAAAAATTGGTTATTCGCAAAAAAAATTGTAACTTTGCATTTTTGACGTATAACTAAAAAAACTCTGATAAAATGTTAGACAAAAAAGTATCAAAATTGCTCAACGAGCAGATTAACAAGGAATTATATTCGGCATACCTATATCTTGACATGTCGAGTTACTTCGAAGAGCGCGGTTTGAACGGCTTCGCAAACTGGTATATGATACAGGCTCAGGAAGAGCGCGACCACGCTATGCTTTTCTACCAATATCTGCACAACAACGGCGAAAAAGTTACCCTCGATGCCATCGGCAAACCCGACAAGATTTTCAAAAAGGACATGGACGTGCTGAAAGCCGGACTGGAACATGAGGAATACGTAACTTCGCTGATAAACGCCATCTACGACGCTGCATACAAAGTGAAGGATTTCCGCACCATGCAGTTCCTCGACTGGTTCATCAAAGAACAGGGCGAAGAAGAGACCAACGCCAACGACATGATAACTAAGATGGAGCTATTCGGCAGCGACCCCAAAGGTCTGTATATGCTCAATCAGGAGCTGGCCGCACGCACCTACTCCGCACCATCGTTGAAACTCGATTAAAAAAAGTAATAACCCAAAATTTTAGAACCATGGAAAAATATGTTTGCACCGTATGCGGCTACGTGTACGACGAAGCCCAAGGCGACCCCGAACACGGAATAGCCCCCGGAACCAAGTGGGAAGACCTTCCCGCCGATTTCGAATGCCCCCTGTGCGGCGTTGGCAAAGACAGCTTTGAAGAACAATAAATCAACATTTACACACATTTAATAAAAGGAGAACAACCATGAGTAAAAAATTTATATGCCCCGTATGCGGCTACGTGTACGAAGGCGACGAAATGCCCGAAAAATGCCCCATCTGCGGAAAACAGATGCAGGAAGTGAAAGAGGACATCAAGACTTGGGCCGCCGAACACATTGTAGGCGTGGCCAAGGATGCCCCCGAGGATATCAAGGCCGACCTGCGCATGAACTTCGAAGGCGAATGCAAGGAAGTTGGCATGTATCTGGCCATGGCACGTGTGGCTCACCGTGAAGGCTATCCCGAGATAGGACTCTACTGGGAGAAAGCCGCTTTCGAAGAAGCCGAACACGCCGCCAAATTTGCCGAACTGCTTGGCGAAGTGCTCACCGACAGCACCGCCCAGAACCTGAAAATGCGTGTCGACGCCGAATACGGCGCCACCGCCGGCAAAACCGACCTTGCTAAACGCGCCAAAGCCCTCAACCTCGACGCCATCCACGACACTGTGCACGAGATGGCTCGCGACGAAGCCCGCCACGGCAAAGCTCTGGAAGGCCTGCTGAACCGCTATTTCGGCAAATAATTAGCCGTTAAGACAAAAAAAGCAAAGGGCCGGACATCGCGTCCAGCCCTTTTTTTTATGCCTGATGCCACAAATTTCAGAATTTCAGACCTGCCGACAGGCGGAATTCCGAAACTTGGGTGTCGTCGGTGAGGTCGGTGAAAGTCCTGCCGTATGCAACACCTATCATAAATTTGCCAAAGAAAGCCTTCACCCCAACATTGGCCCCAAGCTCGAAACGGTTCCACGGATTGGGATTTTCGGCGCTTTGGGTGAAAAGGGACGTCTTCACCTGATCGTCGTAGAGGGTGTTGTCTTCGGTGTGCAGGTTGGGATAGGTGTAGTAGCTGCTTCCGCCTATGTGCATGCGCGCAAACAATCCGGCGTATGGCAAAAAACCCACCGAGGTGTTCGGTATCTGCAAATAATAGCCGATGTTGGCCTTGTATGTGAACGAAAAGTAGATGTACTCGAGTTTGGTTGTTTTCTGGTATCCGAACATGTCGATCGGCTCCGACTCCCATTTGTATGAGTTGAACACCAAGTCGATACCCCAATGCAGATATAGCGGCACCGTTTTGGACAGCGAGGTGTTCACCATCAAGCCAAGACCGATGCTGGTGAATTTCTCATCATCGATAGTGTCGTTGTTGCCCGTGTATATGTATCGCGAAGGTGCGTAAAAGCCCTCGAAAGTGCCACGGAAATAGTTTTGCGGCTCAAGAGTCATGCTCTCCGACGACTGCGAAAAGGCCGTTGCGGCCATAAGGCACAATGCCAATGTTGTGATGATTTTTTTCATGATAGGCAGTTTAAATATTGGTGGGTTCTATAAATTCAATTTTCATCTTTGAAACGGAGCGAACCCGTAAAACCCCGCCCGCAGACTTGGCACTTTTGCCTCTGCAAAGTTACATTTTTATTCTTATTTGACAAAATTTTTTACAACATATTCACATTCTTTTTCATGGGGGGGGTAATTAACTGATACTTAATCAATTATGCGACAATCCAATCATGGTGATATCTTTGTATCTGTACCAGCCGGCACATGTTGTACATCAAATTTGTAGGCGCGATGTTTGCTTTTGCCCTCACTATGCCCACGCCGCGGAACACAAGGCCGCCCATCGTCTGTTCCATACAGTCTTCTCGCCGTTTTGTTCACCGCTTCGCTATCGAATGTCCACCGGACATTCTTCTCATCGTCCACGCTCTGTTTGCCGAGAAAATCACTGTATCTTGTCCTACCCTTGATTTGGCGCTCCAGCGGCGTGTAGCTCAAGCCGCAGAGTCGCCGTGGGAACAGTACCTTGAACATGAAAGAACTGCCATTGGCCGTTTCGACAGCGAAGCGTAGAAAAAAACGCCAGTTCTAACGGCTTCTGACCCGCGTCGATTTTTCTGTCAGCGAGCTCAAACACTGGTTCCAGTATGTTGCGGAACAACTCAAAATCAATCATTTCCTCCAGTTTCGGCAGCGGGTTGCCTTGGGCGAGCAACTCTTGCAGGGTAAACTCCCTGACAAACATTCCAACTCCTTGATTATCATGGTATTTTATGGTTAGGGAATTTTATTTGTCCCATTGCAAAAACATACGAAATTTTCGACTTAACCAAATGATTAACAGTATTTTAATTTATAGAAGCCCCCTAAAAGCATCATGCAGAACGAAATGCAAATATACTATTTTTTTTACTCTTTAATAAATGGTAATATACTGATAACAAATGGTTTAAAAATCTACCCGGAGCGAGAGGGAGGTGTTGATGTCCTGTTTTTTCACGCCGTCGGGGACAAGGGAGCGGTATTCGTAGTCGAACGAAACATCGAACGACAGGTGCCGCGTTATCTTGGTGCTCAACGTTGTGATACTTGAAATGACGTAGTCGTCGGCAATGCTGCTCATGGGTTTCATCAGCGAGGGCTGCCAGAAAGTGGTGTGTTTTAGCATCACGTTGTCGGCAATACGGTGGCGCATTTTGAACCGCAACGACAGACGGCTTACCATCTGCTCCAGCGAGGTGCTGCGGTCGCCGTAGTCGGTAAAATCCTGAACATTGGCAGCACTGATGGAGTAGTCGCAGCGGGGGTTGGTGTATATGCGGTATTTCACACCCAACAGTGCGCTAAAACGGTATTCGAAACCTTTGAACTTGTTATTGAGGTAGCTGGTGGATATAAACGGCGACCAGCGGTCGTACTGCCACAGGTCGAACTTGAGGTGGGCTGCAAGGCTTTTGTCGTACACCTCATGGTCTTTTTCGCCGTAAACTATGGCATAACCAGCATCTAAAGCTACAAGACTGTCGTTGCGTTCCACAGCACCGTCGTTGCGGATGGTTACAGTGTTCACGTTGCCGTCTTTCAGCTCGCCGCCAAAGCCAAAGTGATATTTCCATTTGTTTTGGGCCGAGACCGTGAGGGTTGTTGCTATGGCCAGCAGTATTATTGTGTGTTTCATTTCTTTTTTCTTTTCCCCAGCACGCGCTACGATTATCTGTGTAGTCCCCAGACTGCGCTTTTCCCCAGACTGCGCTACGCTTATCTGGGGTTAATAGGGTGTGGTGCCTTCGGCACCTTTTGGATCATTTTTATTCATATTGTTTACTTATCGTCGAGTTTGAAACGCAGGCGCCATGTGCCGAGGGTGTCGCCATCGGGGGCGGGGGTGAAGTCGTGGCTGATGATGCGGAAAGTGCCTATTTCGGATGTGTTGGCCACGTGTGAGCCCACGCAGGCACAGAGGTCGTAGTCGCCAATGCGCACAAGGCGCAGGGTGGCGCTGGCGTCGTCGGGCAGCTTGCCGAGGTCCACTTCGGGCGGCACCTCGCTGCGGGACACAAATTCGTAGGTTACATCGAGATGCTGGGCAATGACTTCGTTTACACGCCGTTCCAGCTCCGCCACCTGTTCGAGGGTGGGCTGTTGTGGCAAAAGGTAGTCGCACTTGCTTTTCTTGCGCTCGACATGTGCGTTGCGCGACCGCTGGCAACCGAACATCCGCACCATGGTTTGGTTAAGGATATGCTCCGCCGTGTGCATGGGCGGGTACTCCTGTTTGTTGTGTTCGTTGAGGATGGGAGAAGTGTCCATATCAACCAATGTTTAAAGCATTCTATTTTTTTCTATTTGTATGTAAAGCGGAACAGTTCAACAATTAACCTCGTGCTCCTGTCCGTCGTCCACCAAGTCTATTACCTTTGCAGCTGGCGACTGGCCGTTGTTGCGCTCGTATTTTATCACATACAGCGAGCTGCCAAAACGGTATTTGATAGTGAAACACGGCCAATCGGACGGCACACGCGGGTCGATGGTGAGCTTGTTGCCGTTTTTGTGCAGTCCGAGGATATTTTCGATACCCGTTTTGTAGGCCCACGATGCGGAGCCGGTGTACCAAGTCCAGCCGCCGCGACCCGGGTGCTGCGGGTTGCTGTAGATGTCGGCGGCAATGCAGTAGGGCTCCACCTTGTATTTAAGCACATCGGCAAGGGTCTGTGTGCGGTGTATGGGGTTGATGAGGGAGTATAGGAAGTAGGCCATGTCGTTGCGACCTTCCTTAAGTTGGGCCATAATGTACCACATGGCGCCGTGGGTGTACTGTCCGCCGTTTTCGCGCACTCCCACGGGGTAGTTCATAATATAGCCGGGCGAGGGCTGCGAGTTTTGGAAAGCGGGGGTAAGCAGCTGTATTATCTCGTGTTCGCGGTTCACCAGGCGGTTGTCGGTTTCGCGCATCACGCTTTTTTTCTGTTCCGGTGTGGCCACGTCGGTGAGTATGCTCCACGCTTGGCTGATGAGGTCTATCTGGCATTCGGTGTTGTTGCGAGAGCCCATGGGGTCGCCGTTGTCGTAGTAGGCACGGAGAAACCAAGCGCCGTCCCAAGCATTTTTCTGCAAGGCTTCCACCAGTCGGGTGCGGTAGACGGCTATCTCTTCGCAATACGAGAGGTCGGCAGATGGCATCATCTGCGTAAGCTGTTCCATTTTTGGCAGCAGGTCGGCAAGGAAGAATGCCACCCAAACGCTCTCGCCTTTGCCTTTCACGCCCACGCCGCTCATGCCGTCGTTCCAGTCGCCGCAGCCCATCAGTGGCAGGCCGTGAACTCCTGTGCGCGACATGGCACGGTTTATGGCTCGGCGCAGGTGCTCGTAAAGAGTGGCGTATTCAAACTGCGGGTCGTTGTTGCCGTTGGGAACGGAATAGTTCATGCCGCGTTCGGCCTCTCCTGGGGCCAGCTGGTCGGCTTGGCAGAAAGGCACAATCTCGGCAAGGATGTCCGCATCGCCGGTAACGGTAACATACTGATGAGTAACGAACACCAGCCACAGATAGTCGTCGCTGAAGGTGGTGCGAGCGCCCAGACGCATGCTCTCGTGCCACCAGTGCAGCACATCGCCTTCGGCAAACTGGTGTGCGGCGTGGTCCAGTATCTGACAGCGGGCGTAGCTGGGCTCGCTGTACAGCACCGACATCACGTCCTGCAGCTGATCGCGGAAGCCCGTGGCACCACCCACCTGATAAAATCCCGCACGGGCAAAAAGCCTCGACGAATACACCTGATACAAATACCAGCGGTTGAGCATATAGTTGAGGCTGCTGTCGGGGGTTTCCACCTGTATGTGCGACAACTTTTCGTCCCAGAATTTCTCCACATCGGCAAACTCGGCATTTATTCCCTCTATGGTGGGCAGGTCGTAGATGGGCAGGTTTTCCTTTCGGTTGAAAACTCTCATCACAAAGGCCATCTGTTTTTCGCCAGCGGGCGGCACCGTTACCGTAAAGCCGAGGCGCTTGCGGTTGGGCGACTTAAGGCTGAGGTCGGTAAGGGGCTCGGTGGCTGTTAGTTGCAGCACTTCGTCGTGATAAATGGGGTGATACACGTTGCGCACGTTAACGCTGTTGGCGTTTTGGTCGTATTCTGTGTAAAGATAGCGTGCCGTCTGCTCCTCGCACATGCCCATCACCAGCTTGTACACCATGTCGAGACGCACATCCATAGGAACTTCGGTGCGGTTCACTATGCGTATGTGGTAGTATTTTTCGGGTTTTTGACTCGACACAAACAGTCGCACGTCAACATGCATGTCGTCGTATTCGGCGTCGAAAGCCGAGAAACCCTGGCTGTGGCGGGCAGTGGCGGGCACAAACTGGCGTTTGTTGATAAGCAGCATTTCGCTGGCGTTGTCGCGCACAATATCGTTGCTCCAGCCGGTGAGTTTGAACTGCTGCGCGTTGTTGGCGAAAGTAAAGCCGGCCATGGTAGAGCTCACCACGCAGCCAAAATGCGGATTGGCTATTACATTGACCCACGGCATCGGCGTATTGGTGTTGGTAACCACGTAGTCGCGACCGCCGTTGTCGTAGCCGCCGTATTGGTTGTAGAATTCGAGGTCGCTCCACACGCGGAACTCCTTTTTGGGTTTCAGAACGGGGTATTCCACCATATCCTGATAATGCTGGTTGGCCTCCTCGAGGCGACGTATCTGCTGTTCGATGGTGAGTCCGTCGCAAGTGTTGAACTCAAGGATTGCCACTGTGCGGAGCAATGTGCGTTCGGCATCGGTAATGTCGCCTCCATCGAGCACATAAACACGTCCGCGGTCGCTATGCGGTGCCCACAGGTGCTCGGTGTTGGCCATGCCGAGGATGAAACGTTTCAAACCCTCGCGCTCGTTGGCCGGGGCGTCGTTGATAATAACAAGGTCGAGCACAAGTCCGTGCACTTTGTAATATTCGAAAGCACGTAGCAGCTCTTTGGCAAAACCGGAACGCTGCATGCTGTCCACTTCCAAAAGCAGAATGGCAAGGTCGCCGCTAATGCCGAAACGCCACAAACCGCTCTGCGACAAGGTATTGCGTTGCAATATGGACTGACGGTCGTTGCCAAGGGTGGCAGTTTGCGCCATATATTTGGCAATGTTGTTGTACAAACGCATCTGCGAGCCTTTGAGCAGCGACATGTTGGTGCGTATGTTGTTGAAAACCGATGCTATGCGGAAAGCGTCCTCGATATCTACGGAGCTCTGGTACTGCTCAGTGAGCTGCAGCAGCTGTTCGCGCGATTTGGCGAAACCGGTGATAATGTAAGCCTCTGCCGATTTGCCGTTGGCTATGTGCAGACGCCGGCGCATGCTCATGATGGGGTCGAGCGTGGTACCCACGGTGCCGGTTAGTGTGCGTCGGCTTTCGATAATGTCGGGGTGCTGCAGGCTGTTGCCACGGCCGAGGAATTTCAGTCGCGAGGTTTCGTATTCCACCAGCTTGTACCACTCGTTGTCGCCGGTGTCGATGCCAGCCACCCACAGTTTGTGCAGCAGGTAATTGCGTGCGCCGTTGGTCCCCGGCCGGCCAAACAGCAGGGCCTCGTGTTCGGTGTCATATTCGGAGAGTATTTTCATGCCGCTGAACACGCGGTGGTTTTCGTCTTCGGCATGTGTGGCAAGCACCACTTCGCCGTACGATGTTATTTCGAGGTCCACGTCGCTACCGCTGTTGTTGGCAAAGGTGATGCGCCGTATCTCCGCCGCGCGGTCCTTGAGCACCGTTATCTCCGTTTTGGTTTCGATGCCGCCATCCACCCGCATAAAGCTTATTTTGTCGCTGGCAAAGCTCACGTGATAGCCTTCGGGCACAATGTCGAGTGGGGCGTAGGTGTTGCACCACAGATGGTCATTTTTCAGATTGCGGATAAAGAGATAGGTGCCATAGTGGTCGGCGCTGATTTTGCGGTAGCGTCCAAGCATTATGTCCTTGTATCGCGAAAAGCCGCTGCCGCGGTCGTTCAGCAGCACGGTGTACTGTCCGTTGCTGACCACGCCCAGTTCAGGCACGTTGGCAATGGTGTCGAAATCGCGGGCGTCGCTCTCGGTCTGCACCTTGGAGTACTGGTAGCGTTTGTATTGCGTTATCTTGAGGTCGATGTAGGGTTTCACCTGCGCTTTTTCTTTCAGCAACGTTTCCATGGACCGCATCACAGGCTCCCGCATGAAAAAATCCTGCAAACAATTGTTGCACAGGTAGTTGGCCAACGATGCCAATATCATTCCCTGATGGTGTGCATAGTGTGCCTTTACGGGAACGTGGTCTTCGTCGTCGTAGCTTTCGAAGAAGCCGAATTCGTCGTACATATCCAATGCGCGGAACCGCTGCAGGTTACCGTACACAGTCCGTGGGGCCACGCCGATGGCCATGATGGAGCTGTATGGCGAAATGACAATGCGGTCGGGGGTGGTGTTCTGGAATTTAAGATAGGGTACGCCAAAGGCATGGTATTTGTAGTTTTGGGCGTCGTCGAGCTCGTTGTATGCCGTTTCGGAAATACCCCACGGCAGGGCGTCGTTTTGTGTGGTGTTTTTTATAAAAGCACGCTGGGCACGGATGGCGAAACTGTAGGTCTCGTCCATAAGAGTATGGCGGTAGGTGGGCAGGAAAATCAGCGGCATGAAATACTCGAACAGAGTGCCGTACCACGAAGCCACACCTTTGTAGCCCTTGTACTGGACAAGGGTTTTGTCCAAACAGAACCAGTGCTTGTACGGGGCGTCGCCTTGCGCAATGGTAAGGAAACTGGTGAGGCGCGCCTCCGAAGCAAAATTGTTGTAGTTGTAGGGCAGCAGCTGGTAGTTGCCGCAGTCGTAGCCAATGCTGAACACGTCGAGCTCTTGGTTGTACAGTTTCATAAAATCCGTCTGGTCTATAAGCCGTTGCACTTTGGCAAGCAGAGCTTTAATGTTGCCGTCGTCGGTATCGGGCAGGGTGCCGAGGTATCCCTTGGCGGCATAGAGGCAAGCCACAAAATTGCCGCTGTCGCAGGTGCTGATGAAGAAATTGGGCAGTGCCTTGAGGGTGCTCACGCTGTACCAGTTGTACAGATGTCCGTTCCATTTCTCCAGTCGGCACACGGTGTCGATGATATGCTCCATGCGTCCAACGGCTTGGGAGTGTGTTATAAATCCCAGCTGCGCGGCGCTGATAACGGCGGTAAGCGAGTACCCGATATTGGTTGGCGAGGTTTTGTAGTCGGTGCGGTTTTCGCGGTTAAGCTGGTAGTTGTCGGGTATCAGCCAGTTATGTTCCTCGGTAATAAGGCTGTCGAAGAAATGCCATGTGTCCTCGGCTATTTTCCTCACATCGGCGTTTTCCTTTTCGGAGAGGCTGTTTTTGTCGTGCGAGAATTTTTTGCCAAGCCAATACATCATGAAAGGCGCCATGCACCACATCAGGACACAGAACAGCGCGGCGGCAATGTCGAACCCGTTGCCATGTGCAAGGCAGAAACAGAGCACTATGACGGCGGCTGCCACGTAGTTGAACCAAAATTTACCGATATAGTCGCCCAAGGTGCCTTTGGTGCTCTTGGCGGCCTCGTCGCTGGTTATCCAGTTGAGCAAATTTCTGTGGCTGAACGCCATACGATAGCATGCACGCACGGCGGCATCGGTGTACATCCACGTCTCTTTGGGCAGCAGAGCAAACTGAACCAGCGAGCGGTACACAATAACGCGGAATCCGCGCATCAGGGTCATGTAATAGCGGTAACGCTTGCCAAAGCGCGGCATGGTGGTTATCTGCCCG
Organism: uncultured Bacteroidales bacterium; assembly: GCA_937915785.1. GTDB lineage: Bacteria > Bacteroidota > Bacteroidia > Bacteroidales > P3 > UBA1219. Next base: position 7,304 of record CALGGY010000125.1, on the reverse strand, counting down.
ATGATAAAGAAAACTATGGGGCTGGCCACAGCCACCAGAGCCACCAGCAGGAACCATACTGGATGCAGGCCGGTGATGCCCGAAAAGCCTACAAACAGCACTAACATCAGCGCCAAGCTGAGCATGGAGCGGCGCAGGTTGTCGAAAATTTTCCATCGGCCAATGGCGTTGACCTGATTTTTTACGCGGTCGCCGTTTTCGTTGCGTACATGGTTGCGCAGCCAGCCAATTATCTGCCAGTCGCCGCGGGTCCAGCGGTGGTGGCGTTTGGCGTCGTCGATGTAGTTGGATGGGTTGTCGTCGAAAAGCTCTATGTCGTTGATAAGTCCGCAACGTATGTGGCAGCCTTCGATAAGGTCGTGGCTGAGGATAAGATTTTCGGGGAAAGTGCCTTTCAGCACCTGCTGAAACACTTTCAGGTCGTAGATGCCCTTGCCGCAGAAGGTGCCCTCGTTGAAAATATCCTGATAAAGCTCGAAACTGGCGGTGGTGTAAACGTCGAGACCGCCAAGTCCGGCGAAGAGTTGTGCGTAGCGGCTTTTGTTGGTAACCTCCACATCGACGTTGACGCGCGGCTGCATGATGCCGTAGCCGGAGTCCACGCGGCGTCCGTCGGCACTGAGTTTGGCACGGTTCAGCGGGTGTGCCATAGCGCCGATAAGCTTTTGTGCCGAATAGAGCACCAGCTCGGTGTCGGTGTCGAGCGTGATGACAAACTGTATGTCGGGCACCGCCTGTTGCCGCCACTGACTGATAGTCTGGCAGCGGAACCGTTGTTGGTTCTCGGCATCGGAGGATTTGCCCAGAAGCAGGTCGTTGAAATGCAGTATGGCGCCACGTTTGCGTTCGTGTCCCAGCCACGACTGTTCGCCATCGCTCCACGCGCGGCGTCGATATACGAAATTGAAAATCGGTGCACCGTATTTTTCGTTGAGTTCCTGCACTTTGGCAAGTCCTGCGGCGGCCACCTCGTCGTCCCACGGTGCGTCGGCGGTGGAGTAGGCCGCGGCATCGCCCACAAGGGTGTAGAAAATGTTTTGCGGACGGTTTTCGAGGCGTTTGCCCTCCGAGGCCCGGTTGACATTGGAGAGGTAATACACCTCCAGCTGATCGAGCAGTTCCACCGTTTTTTGTCTGTTTTTCAGAATGGTGGGCATTATCACCATGGTGGCGTACTGTTCGGGTATCAGTCCGTCCTTGAATTTCAGTTTGAAAGTGCCACGCGGTTTGTGCAACTTGCCCAGCAGCCAGTTGAAAAGGTCTATCACCACTTGGCTCATGGGCACGGTGAGCAGCAGTGCCACTATTGCCGTAAGCCACCATTGCCCCTGCGGCAAGGTAGCCCACAAGGCAAACAGGGTGGCCAATGTCAGCGATGCCAGCGCCACTATCCACACATACAAGTGCGAGCGCATTTTCCAGCGTTTGGGCGTGAACAGTTGCCAGCCCACGTGCTCGCCTTTTTCGTCGGCGGTGGCTACAAGGTTTTTAACAAAAGTGTGCTCGTCGGCCTTATGCTTTTTGCACAGCCGCACTATCATGGCGCGGTAGTCGTCCTTGGTTTTGTCGTACATCTGGTCGTACATGCCCGCTTTTTCGGCTTTCAGCATACGTTCGGAGAAACTCACGGCGTCGAGCAGTTCGGCCACCGGCAGCTTGGTCATTTTTTTCAGCGAGTTGAAGATGTTCATCATCTGCAAGTTCTGCTGTGCCACGCGGTTCAGATTGTCCAAGTCGGCGTTGCTTTTGTCGGTGAGCTTGTAATGATAGGCCTTGTCGGCCTCGAGCTGGCGGCAAAGCTCGGCCAATTGGCTGATGAGAATGGCTTTTACCAATGGCAGCAGGGCACACACTTCGGGGTACGGAAGATAATCTTTCTGCGATACCTGTACTTGGCTCAAGTAGCGGAACATCAATGTTTTATCGACAAAATAATGGTTGCGTTTCAGGAAACTCTCCATCAGTCGCCAAAGCACTTCGGTGCGCTGCTTGCCCACTTTCATACGGCCCCTTTCCACACCTTTGAGCTCCACTTTCAGCACTTTTTCCTGCTCGCTTATCATGTAGTAGTTGTCGAGCACCCACTCGTTGGTACTGCCCACAAGTCGCTGACTTTTAGTTTCTTCCACCAACAAAACATAATATTTTGTGATGGCTTTCACACTTTCGGTAAATATTTTGTACGTGCTTTTCATCGTTGTGCGGATTATCTGTGAAAATGTATTGCCCTTTCGGGACAAACCAATCTGCAAAAATACAAAAAACCGACGACATTTCAAAATAAAAGCGTACTGGTTTTTTGGTGACAAACGAAGTATCACGGCATTTTTTGCATGAGTGATGCGAAAAGACAATTATTTTTCGTAAATTTGCAAACGTTAAACTACATTTATGAGCAATTTCTTTATCGGGGCAGGCGATTGGCTTGCCAAAGCAGTAGAAACCCTCTATAGTTGGGTGTGGAGTCTGGCGCTGGTGGGCTTGTGCCTTGTGGCGGGACTTTATTTCACCCTGCGCACACGCTTTGTGCAGGTGAGGCGTTTCCGCGAGATGGTTCGGTTGCTGTTTGGCAGTGCCGGCAAGGACAAGAAAAAGGTGGGCATATCGTCGTTTCAGGCTTTTGCCATGGCCCTTTCGGGGCGTGTGGGCACGGGCAACATTGTTGGCGTGGCCACGGCCATCGGTTTCGGCGGGCCGGGCGCCATTGTGTGGATGTGGATAATAGCTTTCTTCGGAGCCGGAAGCGCTTTTGTGGAGGCCACCCTTGCGCAGATATACAAGGAAAACCACAACGGTCAGTTCCGCGGCGGCCCGGCTTACTACATCGAAAACGGTCTGCGATCCAAGGTGTTCGGATGCATCTTTGCCGTGCTTGCCGCCCTTGCCTGCGGTGTTTTCCTGCCCCCTGTGCAGTGCAACGGCATAGCCCTTTCGTGCGCGCAATCCTTCGGTGTGGAAGTGTGGGTGGTGGGACTTGTGGTGGCCGTGCTTATAGCCCTCGTGATTATTGGCGGGGTGAAACGCATTGCCAATGTGGCGCAGATAGTGGCGCCCGTTATGGCGGTTATCTACATACTGCTGTCGCTGGTGGTGCTGGCCATCAACTACCGCATTGTTCCCGACGTTTTTATGCAGATGCTGCGCGGCGCCGTGGGTATCAACGAGGTGGGCGGAGCACTGCTGGGCAGCACCATTGCTTGGGGAGTGAAACGTGGCATTTACAGCAACGAGGCCGGACAAGGCACCGGACCTATTGTGGCCGCCGCCGCCAAAGTGAGCCACCCTGTGAAACAGGGGCTGGTGCAGGCTTTCTCGGTATATATCGACACCCTGCTGGTGTGCACCGCCACAGCAATGATGATTCTCGCCTGCAATACGTACAACATCATAGACTCCGTGGAACAGACCTCCAACGGTGCAGTGGTTACCTATCTGCTGCAAAATCCCGACGCTCCACAAGGCGAACCGGGAGTGTTCTACACCACAGGAGCCATAGGCACCTTTGTGGGCAAACAGGCCGGAGACATCATTATTTCCATAGCGTTGTTTTTCTTCGCTTTCACCACCATAATGGCGTACTACTACTATGCCGAAACCAACCTTGTGTACCTGTTCAACCGCTGGCGCCGGCGCATATACAGAAAACATCCCGAACGCCTTGCCGAGCTTGAGCGTGCCGACATGAATTTCGGTGACGACCGCGGCGAAAAGATAGTGATATGGATATTGCGCATCTGCACCACAGGTGCCGTGTTTGTGGGCTCAATAGTGGGCAGCGGCATTGTGTGGACAATAGGCGACATTGGCGTGGGGGCCATGGCATGGATAAACATAGTGGCCATACTGCTGCTCTCGCCCAATGCCCTGCGTGCGCTGAAAGACTACGAACGTCAGAAAAAACAAGGCTTCGAACCCAAGTTCGATCCCAAGTCGTTAGGTATAAAAAATGCCATTTTCTGGGAAAATGGCGGCGACGAATAACGACGCGGGTCATTCGGCGAACGTTTGGCCGGCGTCGGGCAGACCCAGTTTGTGCGCCACCCCCTCCACCTCGCTGCGCAGGAAGCCCACGGTGCGGTTGTTTATCTTTTGCTGCTTGCAGCCGTTTTCGCGCATGATGCGGGCAAACTTCTCGCGCGAGCGTATGCCAAGAATCCGCATCCCCTCGTCGTAGGTTACAAACGAGTTTTTGTCGAATCCGCCGCCGCTTTCGAGGTCGAGCTTTTTCACCACGGAAGCCACGTAGTCCTCGTTGCACTCGTCGTTGTCTATCTGGTTTATCCAGCGGCTCAGGGTTTCCCGAACCAAGGTCATGATTGCTGATTTTGCCATTTGCGTTTCAGTTTTCGTACTTTTATATAATGCCTCAGGGCAAGAGTGAGCGAGATTACAAGCCCTATAAGAATAATCACTACCGGGATGGCTGTATACATGCTGTAGGGGAGAAAATCGAAATGGTGATCGAGAAAGGCAAGGGTGTCGGACACCAGAATGCCGTAGGCCGTCCAGCGGAGGTACTTGCAGTGATACGGACCTTGCGCGCTTATGGCCAGACACAGGCATGCCTCCAAAATCACCATGTAGGTCCCGTCATAAAAATCCTCGCCAATAATAAGAACGGACAAAGAACAGAATATAAGATACAAGCCGATGCCTATCACCGACAGCCTCATAAACAGTTTGCTGAACGCAGTTACGGTTTTCGAAGATTTATCGTCGCTCATTTTGTATAAGTTTGTATTACAATGATTTTTACTTCGGTTTTGGGCCAACACACAGCGGTTGTAAGCCTATTGCAAAGGTACTAAAATTTATCGAAACGGCAAAGTTTTGGACAAAGAACTGCGGCGTTCGGCGTATATCGTTGGTTTGCCGACGGTTGCCAACCATTAGAACGTGTTAGTTTTTCTTCGGCTGGCGATGTATTTTTGCAGACGGAAAAATAGGAGAAAATATTTTTAATACATTGAAAAAATGAAAAATAGCATTTTTAAAAGGATTATGGCGCTTGTTGCCGCAGCGGCAATTGTGGCATCAGTAATGGTTGGGTGCGAGAAAGAAGGAGATGTCAAACGAGTTAACATACCAAGCCAAATTCATGTCAAAGTTGGCCAAACTTATGATTTGGGTTCTACTCAATCATGGTCTTCGAACAAAACATTTGTAGCATCCGTAAATGGCAATGGAGTTATTACGGGACAGCATGTTGGAGAATGTACGGTGAGTTGTGCCGATGGCAGTTGCAGAGTCATAGTTCAAGCCAATGTCAATTTGTTTGAAGACCCAATAACACAGTGGGGATGGAATAGGGCTCAAGTCTTTTCAAAAGCTGGATCAAATTATCAACAAACATCGGAAGGCAATTATACATATGAGACTGGAAATGGCATTGCGCCTTATTTAGTTTATACCTTCACTAACGGAAGTTTGACGTCTGCATTGTTGATGGTTAAAACATCTTACACGAACCAAGTTGTTGACCATTTAAGTGAGAGATACAAATTTATGTACAAGGAAGGAACATCGTTCATTTTCTTGGATGGTAACAGTATGACCGATGCCACCACAATGGTTATTCTGAAATACTACAACAGCACCTATTGGGCAGTTTTTTACTCTGAAAAATAATTGTATATTTTTAACACTAATTGATAACACTATAAATAATATCCCGACAATGAAAAACATAATGATTTGCATCACATGCGTGTGCATTGCTCTTTTATCTGCTTGCGGCAACGACAAAGAACCTGAAATTAACGGCACAAAAAACACTATAGATTCTCTGAAAACCGAGGTGCACAAAATTGACAGCATTCTATTCTGCGGAAAACTTGCTCACTTGGATATTTATGATATTGGTGAAATAAAAACAGTGGCCATAAGTGTCCAGAAAGTAACTACAGACAATGAATCGTTGTCTGTTGTCAATTTCCGGAAGGATTGTGGCGGACAATACTTTTATTCATGGGAGGATGCTCGTATGCTCGAATCGGAATGCCAGTACTTCATTAACGCAATTAAAACCATTCGTTCAAACATAAAAAGCTCTGTCGAACACGGAGAACAATATGCATATGTGACAATAGACGACATCCGCATATTAGCTTACGCTACAAAAGGCAAACCTTGGAAAGTGGAATTGAGTGTTGATTACTTCAAATCAAACAGTACAATAACAATAAGCGACCAAGAGTTGGAAGAACTTATTGCCATTATCCAAAAAGCTCAGCAAAAAATAAAAGAAATAAGCAAATAAGAACAACACACTAAAAAACATGAATCTCAACCACTATTTGCTACTTGCCACAACAATACTTGTTTTTGCGAAAACCTCACTCGCACAGGATACCATTACGATGCACAATGGCGACAAACTGGCAGTAAAAGTGCTGAAAGTGGGTCCAAACGAAATAGAATATAAAAAATGGAGCAATTTGGAGGGCCCCACCTATTTGTCAACCGTTGCATCCACAAAAGAGATAAAATATCACAATGGCGAAAGGGATGTATTCGGGACAACCACTTCACGAACAGAACACGTCATAGCCAAACAATCACAACTCGTTGGGATAGTCTCCTTGCACAGGGAACAACTTACACTCAATGGAAGAATTCTCGACAACAAATCGTTGGGCAACATCCTCGCTCCCGACGATTTCATCACATACCGGTCGGCTCAAAGTCAGTACAACAGAGGGTCGGGGCTAATAGCAATTGGCTGGACCAACTACTTGCTGGCTTTTTTTTCCACAGAGATGAAATACCAGTCACATGCAAATTACAGCAACACGCTATTATTTTCAATAACCCAAATTGTATTTTCAACCATCGGTAGCATCTGCCTGCCCATTGGTTATATAATCAAAGGCATTGGACGTGGCAGGCTGAATTGGCTTGTGGAACAATACAACAACCGCACTTTGTCTGGCAACATTATAGCCAGACCCGCTTTACTAAAAACCTCAACCTCGAGTATCGTGAGTGGTTATGCCGTTGGCCTAAACCTCAGCATAACACTCTGATAATTAACGGCAAATCGGTCGACTTTCTGTCTGTTCCATGAAATAATTTGACCCACAAACAATACTCAGAACCAATCGGGAAAAGGTGCGTTTTTACTTCAAATAAAAACTACTTTTTATTCACAATAAAAACAAAGCTCAATAGAAGTAGGGTCGGCAAAGTTAAGCGTGTCCAAAATGCCATTTACGACATTTATTTTGTTGTTTCCTAAAATTCGCAAGTTAAAAAAATGAACATGCTGGCAGAAAAACAGTGGAGAAGTGCCCGATTCATTCGGA
>CALGGY010000124.1 GCA_937915785.1 uncultured Bacteroidales bacterium | reverse complement strand
CTGTACATGCCTTGAAGTGTGTACTGATGGCCGTTGGTGTCGAAACTGCCGCCGGCGCAGATAGTGCGGCGTATAGTGTCGCGAAGGGTGTCGTTCACCGTAAGGTTGATGTACAGCAGACTATCGCAACCGCTGGTAGTAATCAGTTCCTGACGATACCAGCCTGCGGCTGTCATGGTGTCGCCGTTCTGCACAAACGATCCTCCCGGACAGATAGCAGTCCTCAAGGTGTCGCGAATGGTGTCGCCTGCCACAATATGATTGTACATCATACGGAACTTACAGTTGGGGGCGTCGATAAACGACACGTCACAATAATATATTGTAGAATCGAGTATTACGTTGACCTGTCGGTTTGTGGACAAGGTAACGGTTGTGTCGGTGGATGTGTACCACCTGTAGTTGAAGCCCAATGGAGCCGACAGCGTTGCCTGTTCGCCCATGGTACAGGAGCTTGAGCGGATTTTGGCTTTGGTACACGAGAGTGCGTAATAAGCATATCCAAAATGCGTTGTTGCCCCTTGTCCACAAGCGAAGCTCGATAACCGCACCTTGATAGTCTGTCCTTGGTAAGCGGCCAGATATAGTCCCACTGGGGTCCAGTCTTTCCAATATATGCCGCTACTGATGCCTGGATGCCATCCGGAAGTGTCCGACGAGGCGTCGCTCGAATTGAAATCGGCGGAGCCACAGCTGGCATCCACCATGTTGCCCGCCGAGTCGAGGACTTCGAGCACAAAGCGCGGCTGCTGATGGTCGGGGTGGCTGGGATTGTAGAACACGCATGCGTATTTGAGCAGCAAAATATCCGACATATTGGTATCCACTGTGATGTCGTAAGACACTGCCTGACAAAAATATGCCCCATAAATACAGCCCAACCGCACCGATTTGCACTCGCCGGGTGGTATTTTGGACAGCTGCCACCCCGAGCAGGAATCCGTCTCGCCAACACGGGTATGAACGGTATGCCGGCTACCTGGATTGCTGTAATCGCCGTACGCGTTCTGGCCGTAGTCCACCACACCTGTGCTGGCAAAGGGACCGGGATAGGAAGATGTATAATTGTTGTAATTATTATAAGTGCCATAGGTGCAGGTAACTCCGCTACCGGTAAGGGCTGCAAAATCGAGGCAGGTATTGGAGTAGTTGGAACATATATAATACCTTGAACTGCGGCTGTAATCGCTTGTATCGTAAATGTCGCACACCGAACGCACATAAAACACATATTCCGTATCCTGTTGCAAACCGTTTATCACCACAGGAGGCGAGGCTACCGATATCTGAGTTCCCGAACCTTGCGTGAACCCTGTGGGACCATATTCCACCAAGAAAGATATCTGCGACGACTGCCGGCTGTAGTATTGCCAATCAAGCGATACTGCATTGCTGCCATTCTGAGTTATCGAAAGGTTGTACGGATAGGTGCATAATATTGAGCTCGACGGCACAAAACTATAGTAGCGGTACTGTCCTGGCCATGTATCATCCACGGCATTTGAAGGGGAATAGCTGACTGTATGCGAAGTCTGGTCGACCAAAACAACGTCGGAAGCACTGGTGCTGATGCCTACTTGAAAGACTCGGTTTAGGGCCAAATACGCACAACTGCCATAAACCATGCGTATTTCGCCAGTATTTTCGTACAATTGCACCTGAAAACTGAATGTATATGCCGAGCCAGAGTAGGGATATCCTTCGAAAGTGAACACCCCCACCCTATTGGGTGCCGTTCCGTCGACGCCATAGTAGAGCGATGTGCCGTACAAATCTGCACCAACTGCTACAATTTTGGGGACGTTTTGCGATGCATAACTCGAGCTGAAAGGAGATGTATAATACGATGAGGACACGTTGCTGTTGCCCAAACGCAGTGTGCCGTTGGTATTCACCGAAAAGGATGTATAAATGCCCCCATTGAAATAAAAAGGGAAGCCGAGGTTGCATACTGCCGAGGATTGATCGTCGCCTGTAACCAGCGACGGGTATGTTGGAGTGGGATTGAGCCAGCCCGTTGCCGTTCCCACACCGGTACTGTAGGTATAGCTCTGCAAACCAGAAGTCTGTTGTGCCAAAACGTCGGACTCAACGAACATCGCAACCATCAGTGCTACTACAACAGACAATATCCGGCAACGCACACCGTGGCGCGGAGGCAATTTGTGGCACACAGCCACAAGCAATGCGGAAACCAATGTGATTTGTCGTGTAATGTCCTCTTTCATAATTCGTTGCTGTTTACAGTGTAAATAGCCTTTCAATATTGCACTTCTCTCAATTACATGAAGTTTGAATCTCCCACAAATAATGAGAGTTGCCACTTTGCAAATTTACACTTTTTTTTGTGAAAAAAAATAATTTTTTGCTACATGTTTTAAATAAAAATTTAAAAATATTGTAAAATACTATCTTTCAGCAATGTGCATCGGTAAAAAAATGCAGTTGCTTGACATCTGTTTATAGCGCTATCAACACCCAATATCGGCGTTTTATCTTATAAGCAGCACTGAGCCCACTTTTTTCTGTGGCAGTTTGGGATGCACTTTTGTGGCGTAGCGGATGATATATACGTACGAGCCGGGTATGCACTGCTGTCCGTTGTGGGTACCGTCCCAGCTGTCGTCGGGCGAGGTGGAGTGGAACACCAGCAGTCCGGCGCGGTTGTAGATGTAAATTTCGTATTCGGCCAGATTGTAGGCGCCCACTTTGAACAGTGTGTTAAGGTCCTCGTCGGGGGTGAAAGCGTTTGGCACCCAAAGGTCGGCTTTAAGTATGGGGTAGATATTGGTAACGGTGTCGGTGCAGCCTACATCGTTGCGCACTGCCAAACGCACGCGGAAGCTGTCGCTCTCGGCCAAAGGCGTGAACCACACAATGCTGTCGTACTGGTAATACCTGTCAACTGCCATTTCCGACGACTCGTGGAAAAGCCAGTCACGGTACACCACATTGCCCAAACTTATGTCCGTAAACTGGGTTTGCAGGTTGTCCATAGTGGTTTCCAACGGGTTACGTTTCATGACGGCCTGCACTTTGGAGGCTTTGGTAAGGTTGATGCGGGCTGTAGATGTGCAGGTCTTGAGGCGGGGCACACTGTCCACAACCACCGTGTACACGGTATATCGCGAGGGCGACACGTAAAGTGTCCGGCTATGCTCCTGCCCTGTCAGCGACGAGTCGTGTGGGAACGAACTCCATGTAATACTGTTGCCGTTGGTGTGCAATTTCAGCGTGGCGAAACCGTTGTGGCAGTAGCCTCCCGAATCCACTATCTGCAGTGTTGGGTAATTCACCACCACAAGGTTCAGTTCTATAATGCTGTCACAGCCTTTGTAGCTGAACTCCTTGCGATAATAAGTCCCCGAGGCTGTGAGCACGGTGTTGCCGAACCGATACACAGAGTCGTTGCAGATGGTGTCGTAGAGTTTGGTAAGAATGGAATCACAGAACTTGAGGTAAAGCACCACTACGCTGTCGCAGCCTGTGCCCACGCGCTGGAAAGTGTGGTAATAGGAGCCTGGCTGCGTGTAAATGGTGTCCGCATAATGGTAAGCCCCTGTGTAGCAGGTGTCGTAAACACGCACATAGGCCTGTGGATTCACCTGTAGGTGCAGATAGGTGATGCTGTCGCAACCCTCGCTGTTGCGCATCATATACCTGTAAACGCCCGTATTTGTGTAATATTGGCTATTGAAACGATAGGTGGTGCCTTCGCACACAGTGTCGTAAACGTGAGCCCGAATGGTATCGTTCACCGTAAGGTCGATAACCAGATTGTGAAAACAGCTGTTGCTATCCCTAAGATACTGTGTATAAACGCCTTGAATATAATATCTACGTCCATTGGTGTCGAAACCGGCGCCGGCGCACACTATGGGATGCACCGTATCGCGGAGAGTGTCGCGCACATGCAGATGTATGGCCACTATACTGTCGCAGCCAAGCACCGTTGAGTAGCGTTGCAGATGTGTGCCCGGCAGGGTGTACGAAATATTGTTGTGGGTAAAGGAGTCGCCGGCACAGAGGGTGTCGTAGATATGGTCGCGGAAAGTGTCGTTCACCGTAAGGTTGACAACCAAGTTATTGAAACAACGCGTTATGGGGTCGCGCAGATATTGTATGTACTGCCCCTGACGGGCATAGGAACGCCCGTTGGTGTCGAAAGTTTGGCCGGCGCAGATAACAGGCTGCACGGTGTCGCGCAAGGTGTCGAGAACGCTGATGTTTATCACCAGATTGTGGTAGCAGCTGTCGGGCTCGCGCAGATGCTGAGTGTATTGTCCTTGCAGATAATACTGCTGTCCGTTGGTGTCGAAGCTGGCACCGGCGCACAGCGTACGGTACACAGTGTCGCGAAGGGTGTCGTTCACATCCACAAACACCACCAGATTGTGGTAGCAGCTGTCGGGCTCACGCAGATATTGTGTATAAACGCCCTGATGGCGGTATGTGTAGCCGTTGGTGTCGAACCGCGCTCCGGCGCAAAGGGTACGCCAGACGGTGTCACGCAGGGTGTCGTTTACATCGATATAAACCACAAGGTTGCTGAAAACGCCCGTAAGCGAGTCGCGGTTGTACTGCCGGTACACTCCGGGGAAATAATAAGTATAGCCGTTGGTGTCGTAGCGGGCACCGGCACACAGGGTACGACGCACGGTGTCGCGCAGGGTGTCGAGCACAGCAATGTTTATCACCAAATTATGGAAACAACTGTCGGGCTCGCGCAGATGTTGTATGTATTGCCCTTGGAAGAAATATTGGCGTCCGTTGGTGTCGAAACTGGCGCCGGCGCTGATGGTGCGGTAGATGGTGTCGCGCAAGGTGTCCAAAACCGTGAGGCTGACAGTGAGTATATGCTGTCCGCAAACCGAGCTGTCGGGCACAGCAAAGGTATAAACGCTGTCGAGGTACAAACGGTGCCCCAATGTGTCGAAAGTTTTTCCGGCACAAAGGGTGCGCTGAACGGCATGCCGCACCGTGTCGAGCACCGTAAGCTCTATCACTATGACGCTGTCGCAGCCGTGCACCGTTTGGTAAGGGATGGTATAAACGCCCGATGTGTCGAAACGGAGGTTGTCGTGAATATAGGCGGAGCCTTGGCATATTGTGGGACGCAGTGTGTCGCGGAACGTGTCGTTCACCGTAAGGTTTACGTAAAGATTATGGTAGCAGTGGGTTATGGAATCCTGCGTACGCTGAACGAACAGTCCCTGCGTGGTATAACGCACGCCGTTGGTGTCGAAATATTCGCCCGCACAGATTACGGGGTGCACTGTATCGCGAAGGGTGTCGTTCACCGAAAGGCGAATAACAAGGTTGTGGAAACAGTGTGTTAGTGGGTCGCGAAGATGCTGTGTGTACCATCCGGGCATGTGGTATTGCAGTCCGTTGGTGTCGAAACTAGCGCCGGCGCAAACAGTGCGGTACACCGTGTCGCGCAGGGTGTCGTTCACCGTTAGGTCTATTATCAACAGGCTGTAACAATGGCTAAGTGGGTCTTGCAGCAGCCGTCGGTAAACGCCCTGATTATAGTATTGGTAGCCGGTGGTGTCGAAACTGGCGCCTGCACAGATTACAGGATGCACGGTGTCGCGGGTGGTGTCGGACACGGTGAGGTGTATCACCAAATTTCTAAGGCAGTTGGTAGTGGGGTCCTGCAGATGTTTGGTGTGCCATCCGGCAACAAAATACTGTTCGCCGATGGTGTCGAAACTGGCACCCGGACAAACGGTGCGATGGACGGTGTCGCGCAGGGTGTCGGCTATTGCAAGGTCGACAAACACAAGGTCGCAATGGTCGGTGTCCCTCACCACAAAATTGTACGAGCCTTGTGTGTTGAACGTTGAGTCGCCATAAACGAAAGCCGAGCCGGCGCACATAGTGGTGTCGAAACGTATGTGATAGGTGTCCAGAACCACCAACTGCACATAAATATTGCTATAACAGCTGTCGGGTTGGCGGAAGCGTTGCACGTAGTTACCTGTCTGTGTGTACCTTATGCCCCGCACATCAACATTTTCGCCTCGGCAGATGCGTCGGCTCAAGGTATCGCGCAGGGTGTCGTTCACCGTAAGGTCGACCACTATGGTGCTGTCGCAGCCGCTTGCCGTTTGCAGATACTGCGGATAGACGCCCGTTTTATTATACGAGCTGTCGCCTATGTTGTAACGTGCTCCGGCACAGATCACTGGCTGAAGGGTGTCGCGGAAAGTGTCGTTCACCACCACGTGTGTAACAAGATTGTGGAAACAACGGCCAAAACGCTGATATATGGTGTGATATCCGGCGGTTTGGTAGCTGTGGTTGAGGGTGTCGAACGATGCTCCACGGCAAATGGGCCTGTGCACGGTGTCGCGAAGTGTATCGCGCACGGTAAGGTTTATTTCTATCACGCTGTCGCAGCCATGGGCGGTGCTAAGCCTCAGCATGTGGCGGCCGGTGGTGGAAAAAGCATGTCCCGCAAGGAAAAGAGTATCGCCGGCACATAGCACATCGCGTCTGTTGATATGGAAGGTGTCGCTCACCGTAAGGCGGATAACCTCCACGCTGTCGCATCCCGCCACCGATGAAAGCCGTTGCGTGTAATCGCCCTGACGGGTGTACGATTGTCCTCCGCGAGTGTAGATATTTCCTGCACAGATGGTATCGAGTATGGTGTCGCGGTAGGTGGCATTCACCGTAAGGTATATCACAAAAATGCTGTCACAGCCGTGTATGGTGGTCAGGTGGAGGGTGTGCCAGCCCTGTGTGGAAAACGATTGTCCGCCAACGGTGAAGGTCTGTCCGTTACAGATGGAAGGATGCAAAGTGTCGCGGAATGTGTCGTTCACCGTAAGGCGAATTATAAGCTTGTGCCAAATGCTGTCGGCATAGCGCAAACGCTGAACATACTCTCCTGTGGCGGTATATGGCCCGTAGCCTGCCGAGCGGTTGGTGTCGAACCGTGCTCCGGCACAAATCACCGGGTAAATGGTGTCGCACAGGGTGTCGCGCATGGTAATGTTTATCACAAGGTTGTGGTGGCAGCTGTCGGGCAGGCGGTGGTGCTGGGTGAAAACTCCCTGCGAGCGGTAGGTAACGCCGTTGGTGTCGAACCGTCCGCCAGGGTCTATGGTGCGGTTTACGGTGTCGCGAAGGGTGTCGTTCACCGAAAGGTGGATAACCAAATTGTGGTAGCAGCTGTCGGGCAGACGCTGTGACAGGATGTGGAATCCTGCCGCCCGCAACGATAGCCCAAGTGTGTCGAACCGGCCACCGGCGCAGATGGTGCGGCTTAGGGTGTCGCGTAGGGTGTCGTTCACCGTAAGGTCGATGACCAGATTGTGGAAACAACGCGTTATGCTGTCACGCGAACGCTGGGTGTAAACGCCCTGATAATAATATTGCACGCCGTTGGTGTCGAAACTGGCGCCGGCACAAACGGTACGGTGCACGGTGTCGCGAAGCGTGTCGTTCACCGTAAGGTCGATAACCAGATTGTGGTAGCAATGTGTAATGGCATCGCGCAAACGCTGGGTGTAAACGCCCTGATAATAATATTGCACACCGTTGGTGTCGAAACTGGCGCCGGCGCAAACGGTACGGTGCACGGTGTCGCGCAGCGTGTCGTTCACCGCAAGGTGCACCACCAGATTGTAGAAACATCCGCTAACGCTGTCGCGATGATGCTGGGTGTGGTATCCTGGGAAATAGTATGAACGTCCGTTGGTGTCGAAACTGGCACCGGCACAAACGGTACGGTGCACGGTGTCGCGAAGGGTGTCGAGCACCATCAGGTGAACAACCAAATTATGGAAACAGCTGTCGGGAGCGCGCAGGTATTGCGTGTAGTATCCGGGCATGTAGTATGGCGGATAATTCTGCCCGCTGACAGGACTACACCCCACGTGTCCGTTGGTGTCGAAACCGCCTCCGGCACAGACCATGGCATGTACGGTGTCGCGCAGGGTGTCGTTCACCGTAAGGGCGATGACCAGATTATGGTAGCAGCTGTCGGGGGCGCGAAGGTGCTGGGTGTAAACCCCTTGACGGTAATAAGGACCGTAGTTGCGTCCGCTCACGGGTGAACAACCCAGATGTCCGTTGGTGTCGAACCGGGCGCCGGCACAGATTACGGGATGTATGGTATCGCGGAGAGTGTCGTTAACCGTAAGGTCGATTACGAGATTGAAGTAGCAGCTGTCGGGGGTACGCAGGTGCTGGGTATAAATGCCTTGACGGTAATAAGGTCCGTAGTTCTGCCCGCTGGCGGGGGTGTAGCCTAGATGTCCGTTGGTGTCGAACCGGGCTCCGGCACAGATTACGGGGTGAATGGTGTCGCGGAGGG
>CALGGY010000123.1 GCA_937915785.1 uncultured Bacteroidales bacterium | reverse complement strand
TAGCAGCTGTCGGAGGTACGCAGGTGCTGGGTATAAATGCCTTGACGGTAATAAGGTCCGTAGTTCTGGCCGCTGGAGGGAGCATAACCCAGATGTCCGTTGGTGTCGAAACGGGCTCCGGCGCAGATAACAGGGTGTATGGTGTCGCGCAGGGTGTCGTTCACCGTAAGGTCAATAACCAGATTGTGGTAGCAGCTGTCGGGCAAACGACTTTTCACCACATACACGCCAGGCTGACGATAGGTATGGCCGAGGGTGTCGAACCGTCCGCCGGCACAGATAATAGGGTAGATGGTATCGCGGAGGGTGTCGGTAACGGTGAGGTCGATAACGAGGTTGGTGATGCAACCGGCACTGTCGGTGATATGTTCGGTAAAGAAACCGGGATTGCGGTAGGTGTGGCCAAGTGTATCGAAACGGGCTCCGGAACAGATAACAGGGTGTATGGTGTCGCGCAGGGTGTCGATATAGATAAACGAATAGCGCAGGGTGTCGGTAAAATGGTCGCATTGAATGGATGAATGGACTATCATTGTTACCTCATACGATGAGTCGTTGCCATGGAAACCGTGGGTTACCGTTTGGCTGCGCTGAAGCGGTGTACCATCGCCAAAATCCCACTCCACATAGTCAATGGAATCGTACCTGACATCGGCAGCGAAATTCACACCGCAGCCTGCATCGAAATAATGTTGCACGTTGGTATCGCGAATTGACACGCTATCCACAAGCATATCCACAAATGGCTTGGCGGCGATAAAACTGGCATACGACACTTGCGGGCCAAGACCATACATGTGCACCACCATTTCGGCGCCATAAATCCATTGTGTGCTGGGGTATATCGACGAGCGAATGTACGAGTAGCCGCCGTTGCCTACCAGCGTGTCCCAACCCACCACGTGTAACGTATCCACAAAAATTTTCGAGGTGTCGGCAGTTTTCACTACAATGTTTACATTGAAAAACTGCGGTACACCGAACGGCATCGACGCATAAACAGAGTCCACCGGAAGCACAGGGTTCACCAAAACGCTGTCCGAAGTCTGGTTCAACGGCGGTATCCACATCATAGAGGGGTCGCCCAAAGAAAAGTTTTGCCCATATTCGTTGCCCACGAGATACATGTAAACCGCCGCTGGTTTCGATGTTTCTAAAAATGCCGAAACTTCTGTGCCCTGCATGATGAACTGGTGCGTTTGTCCCGACTGCAATGTATCAATGGGCACGCCGTTCTTTTTCACCACGGTATTGTTTTCGGAAGCCGTTACCCTCACCTCGTCGGCGGAGCGGTCCATTCCCGAGAAAAGAATAGTGCGGGTTACTGCAAATTTCGTCCCCCAAGCCGATATAGGCACTGCCTGCGAATAGATGTGGTCGCCGGCCCCGTTGGTGTCGTTTGGCACAAAGGTGAGCTCGTTGCCCTGGAATACTGATATTTTTTTACATCCCAAAGCCCTGATTTTTGTTCCCGAAAGGTCTCTCGAAGAGCCACTTCGTACGGAGGTGAGCAACAACGACTGACCTTTGTTGAGAACCTTCTGAATTAGCACTCCTGCCGGACGAGTAGTGTCCAACACAACAGGAACAGAGGGGACAATCTCCACCAGTGTGTTGTTCTCCGTTGCTGTGATGGTGGTCATACCACGATATTGTTCATATTCTCGCGGTATTTTTGGCGGATGAATTTGAATCATATACTCGCTGCCCAAGGTCTGTATCGGCAGCAAGTAGGCCATATCGAGCGAGGCTTGCGAAAAATTGGCCGAGTGCACTGTAACATCTTCCGTAGAGAGTATCCTCACACTCTTCCAAATGCCATTGGGCAATGGTGACATCATATAGACCAACGAATCGGGAATGACATATTTGACCACAGAGTTTGGGGCAACGCTGAAAGTATCTTGCCAAATGGGCACCATACTAATAGCGCCATAACACTCCAAGGTTATAAGGCTCTGTTTTTTTGCAGCCACGGATATGCTCATTTCCAGTCCGGCTATGCCATGACTGCGTTGATAGTTGCTCATAAACACCGCCCAAAACTCCTTGCCATAGGTTTCGAACCTGCTCTGCGCCGCCATCGACAGGGGCGAAACAAGCATTACCAACGGCAATAGCAGTGCAAGACATCTGTTCAATGCCTTACGCTGTCCTTTTATGTATCTGCCGTTTGTCATACTTCCCTTCATCGATTATCTTATCAGCAGCACCGAGCCCACTTTTTTCAAAGTCTTTCGGGTGTTCGATTTTGTTTGATACATAATAATATACACATACGACCCTTCGACACATTTCTGTCCCTTGTGGGTTCCGTCCCAACTTTCGTTGACGTCGGTGCTGTGATATACCAGCAATCCGCCACGGTTATAAATGCTTATTTCGTAGAAAGTTACATTTACGGCTCCCACTTTGAAAAGGGTATTGTCGTTGCCGTCGGGGGTGAAGGCGTTTGGCACCCACAGCTCGCCGCGCTGTATGGGCACCGAGCGTTCCACGCTGTCCTCGCAGCCGTTGATGTCGGTTATGTAGAGCCTCGCCACAATGCTGTCGCTGTTGGCCGAGGCCGTGTGCCACACAATGCTGTCGTCTGTCACCATGCGTTGTTGCGCCATGAGGTCGGATTCGGCAATCTGCCAACGGCGATATACCACGTCGCCCCGGCTCACATCGGTGAACCTTACCTGCAAACGGCTGATTTCGAGCACTTCAGGGTTCACAATCATTTTGGCTTCCACTTTCGAAGCCTTGTTCACGGCTATCGAAGCCGTTACGGGACAGTTCTTGGGACGCGGCACACTGTCGGCCACCACGGTGTAAACGGTGTATTCGGTAGGCGACACATAAATGGTAGTGTTGCCCTCCTGCCCCACCAGTGTTGAATCGTGCGGCACCGACGACCACCACACCTCATTGCCGTTGGTGTTTGCCTTAATCGTTGCCACTCCGCCATAACAATAGTTGCCCGAGTCGGCAAGTTCCAACGTGGGATAGTCCACCACTGTGAGATGCAGCACCACAATGCTGTCGCATCCCAATGCGGTACGAGCGTTGTGTACGTATTTGCCCGACCTGCGCAGCAGCTGTTCGTTGAACACATACACCGTGTCGCTGCAGATGGTGTCGTACAGCTCGGTTACCACCGAATCGCAGAACAGCAGGTGCAGAAACACCGAGCTGTCGCAACCGTTTACGCCACTGCCAGCCTCGCGATAATATGTCCCCGACTGGTAATACACCGAATCCATAAAGGCATACGAATTGGCGTAGGTGGTGTCGTAGATATGCGTTACCGCCGTGTCGAGCACCGTAAGGTGAAGCACCGAAACGCTGTCGCAACCGTTTATGTCCCACGTGCTGAAACGGTAGATGCCCTGGGTGGAGTACCATGTGCCGTTGAAAAGATACTTCTCGCCCTTGCATATTGTATGATACTCGTGTATCCTTACAGGGTCGGCCACTATCAGGTGGATAACCAGATTGCGGAAACACATGGTTACCGAATCCCTGAAATACTGAGTGTAATAACCAGTGTTATAATAAGTCACACCGTTTGTATCCCACGTATGTCCCGAACACACCTCGCGATGTATGGTGTCGCGTATGGTGTCGCGCACAAACAGGTCTATCACCATGTTGTAGAAACAGCTGTCGGGATGACGCAGATGGAAAGTGTAATAACCTGTGAAATAAAAGCGTCGGCCGAGGGTGTCGAAACTGCCGCCGGCACATATCTCGCGGTACAAGGTGTCGCGAATGGTGTCGCGCACAAGCAAATCTATCACAAGATTGTTGAAACAGCTGTCGGGCTGACGCAGGTGCTGTGTATAAACGCCGGTGTAATAATACCGCACCCCGTTGGTGTCGAAACTGCGGCCGGCACACACTTCGCGGTGTATGGTGTCGCGTATGGTGTCGTTCACCGTAAGGTTTATCACAAGGTTGTTGTAGCAACTGTCGGGCTGACGCAGGTGCTGGGTGTACCATCCCGGCAGGTAGTAGCGGCTGCCGTTGGTGTCGAAACTGCGGCCGGCACACACCGTGCGATAGATGGTGTCGCGGATGGTGTCGCTCACCGTTAGGTTTATCACAAGGTTGTTGTAGCAACTGTCGGGCTGACGCAGGTGCTGGGTGTACCATCCCGGCAGGTAGTAGCGGCTGCCGTTGGTGTCGAAACTGCGGCCGGCACACACCGTGCGGTAAACGGTGTCGCGCAAGGTGTCGTTCACCGTAAGGTGCACAACGATGTTGTGGTAGCAACTGTCGGGCTCGCGCAAACGGTTGGTATGCCATCCAGGCTGATAGTAGCGGCTGCCGTTGGTGTCGAAACTGCGGCCGGCACACACCGTGCGATAAACGGTGTCGCGGAGGGTGTCACTCACCGAAAGGTCGATGACAAGGTTGTGGAAACAGCTGTCGGGGGCGCGAAGGTGCTGGGTGTAAACGCCCTGATGGTAATAAGGACCGTAGTTGCGTCCGCTTACGGGCGAGCAACCCAGATGTCCGTTGGTGTCGAACCGTGCTCCGGCACATATTACGGGGTGTATGGTATCGCGAAGAGTGTCGTTCACCGTAAGGGCGATGACCAGATTATGGTAGCAGCTGTCGGGTGCGCGAAGGTGCTGGGTGTAAATCCCTTGACGGTAATAAGGACCGTAGTTGCGTCCGCTCACTGGTGAGCAACCCAGATGGCCGTTGGTGTCGAACCGCGCGCCGGCACAAATTACTGGGTGTATGGTGTCGCGAAGGGTGTCGTTCACCGTAAGGTCGATAATAAGATTGTGGTAACAGCTGTCGGGAGAACGGAAATGCTGAGTATAAACGCCTTGACGGTAATACGGGCCGTAGCCGTGTCCGTTCACCGGCACATAGCCCAGATGTCCGTTGGTGTCGAACCGCGCGCCGGCACATATCACCATACGCACGGTGTCGCGCAAGGTGTCGTTCACCGTAAGGTCGATAACCAAATTACGGTAGCAGCCCGAAAGGGTGTCGCGCAAATACTGGGTGTACACGCCCTGCACATAATATGGCGGGTATGCGTGTCCACCCACGGGCGTGCAGCCCATGTGGTAGTTGGTGTCGTATCGGGCTCCGGCACAAATCACGGGGTGTACGGTGTCGCGAATGGTGTCGTTTACAGCAAGATCGATAACAAGGTTGTGGTAGCAGCGGGTGATACTGTCGCGCGAGCGCTGGGTGTAAACGCCTTGGAAGAAATATCGCACACCATTGGTATCCACGCAAGCACCCGCACAGATGGTGCGACGAAGGGTGTCGCGAAGGGTGTCGTTCACCGTAAGGTCGATAACCAGATTGTGGAAACAACGCGTTATGCTGTCACGCGAACGCTGGGTGTAAACGC
>CALGGY010000122.1 GCA_937915785.1 uncultured Bacteroidales bacterium | reverse complement strand
ATGGACAATTCAATATGTACAAAGTACAATGTGAAATGGATAGTTCTGCATCTTAACTCCTAACTCATAACTCATAACTCCGAATTCCGAAATTCGGAATCCAAATTCCATAATTATTTCGTATATTTGCCACGAGAAACGCATTTCCACCATATCGGCAAAAAGTGCTGTAAAACAACTTTTCACAGCAAAAGCATCGGTTCTGCCGCTGATGCTTTTGATGACGTTTTTTGTCCCAAACCACCTTTTTGCCTCCAACGAATGCGAAACTGCCACCCCAAAAAGCGCCACCTCCGGCTCGCTTTTCCACAACGGCTCTTCCAGCCTTATCCCCTGCTCCGACCTGCTTTTTGTGGTGCCGTCAGAAACCGCCGTAACTCCGCCAACCGGCAACGGTCGCGTACTCTCGCGCGACAACGGCGCCTCCACATCCCACAATCTGAGAAACCAATCGTCGAAATACGCCGTCGGTCCACGGTACCAGTACCTGCATGCCGTGCGCCACGCCTATGCGTTCCCTTCCAACTCCTTCGAACGCAGTATCGATTTCTACGTCTATTTCCTCAACGTCCTGCGACTTTGATTTAAAATCCCCATTTTTTTTTAAATCTTCTGCGGAACTGCCACCTCTGGCATTGCTTTCCGCAACAGTATTTGTGTACCGCAACATATTGGTACGCATTGTATTACAATTTTAAATCAAAAAAAACAAACAATGGAACAAAAAACCGAATTTAAAAGCATCGACAGGGCAATATACGAGTTGCCCGAAATACGCAAACGCCTGCGCCCCGTGTGGTGGGCATGGATATGCGTGGCAATAGGCATTCTAGGCCTTCTGCTCAACCGAACCCTCACAAACATAGGAGCCGGGCTTTCGTCACTCCTCGCCGGAATGACAGTGGTAGGCGTGTTCGGAGCCGCAACAATAGTGGCTTACTACATTTTTGGCGATTGCCGCGCGCCCTATTGCAAAACGGTGCACCGCCTGCTTTCGCGCGAATTTTTCTTCTATTCAGCCAACGAACGCTCCAAACTGTTCGATAATTTTGAGAAACGCGACATGGCGGCGATAGACCATATAAAGAAAAGCGCCTCGCCAAAATTCACCCTTGTGCGCTATTCCGACAACGACGAAAAGGTGTTCTATGCACAGATTTTCGAAGCCCATGGCAACAAGGATGTGCCTATAACAGAAATAGTTAAAATGGAAAACAAGTAACTGACCCCAAAAAAAACGAATTATCATGCAAAACATACCCGACACAAACGAATTTCTTGAAAAACTGCAAACCGAGAACATAGTTGAAAAGAAACACCATTCGTCAATCACTCCTCTCTGCACACTTCTGGCAGGAGCAGCCCTGATTGCGGTGAGCGTGGCGTCGGCCATGCCCGATATAATATCGTTCACCCTCCTTGTGGCAGGCGGCATAATGGTGATTGTGGGAATCGCCTGTTTTCTGCGCATTTTCGACAAAAAATCGGGATACTACCTGTATGCCAAGACCAAAAGCCGTCTGCGCGCACATAGCGTTTACGTGGCCGCTTCCGACAAGGAGCTCTGCCGGCAGATTGTGGAAAACAAGGACTTCGCCCTCCTTGCCGACGTGCGCAAAAACAACAGCACACTAACCATGCTCAATGTAACCGTCTCCGACGACAACCGGTTTGCCGTAATACAGCTCTACGAGTACGACCTCACCTTTGTCCCCGCTACGGAATGCGCTGTGGCTTGCGACAACGAGGTGGAGCACATCCGCACTTTCCTCGACAAACCACTCGACTGACAAAATAACAAACCCCACAAAACAAAAAAGCCAAGGTCTTTACAACCTTGGCTTTTTATATGTCTGATAAAGAAACCTTTATTTCTTCACCACAATTTTCTTGGCTGGCTTGTTGCCAACCTGAATCAGGTAAACGCCGCTGGCTGGAGCTACAAACTCCTTGATGTCGGAGTTGCCGTTGTCGGTGGCTATCACTCGTCCGCTGTTGTCTATCAGACGCACGGTCTCGTTTTCCACACCGTTAACGGTGATAAAGCCCTTTCCGTTTGTGATGGTATAGCCGTCCTCTATTGAGGCCTCTGTAATGCCATTCTGGGTGCTGGTGTATTGGTTTATCAACTGTATGCACCAACTGCAGCTGTAATTCGTTGCCGACCACGAAGTGCCGTTGGTACTGCGCATCTTGCTGTATTGGTTGCCCGAGTAATTTGTCATGGGAATACAATAGATAGTTTGGGATGAGCTGTTGGTGTATTTCAGCACAACCCAAAGGGGCTTGGAGGCGTTGATTGTAGGAGTGTTGTCTCCAATGGATGCATTTATATAACCCAACTGGCTGGTGCTTGTAAGCGACAAGTTTCCCGAAAGTATTGGACTTCCGCTCGGAGCAGTAGTCCCGTCATTGTAAATGTAAAGTGTATAAGTTCCTGTATAACGCGCATAGAAAAGCACATTCGTAGGTCTGCGGCTGGCCGTAAGTGCCGTTGTTGGAAATTTAACTCCCCAGTAGTATGTGCCTCCCGATGACAGACCTAAATAGGTGAATGGAGAGGTGTTCGAATGGTACAGGGTGTCGCCGGATATTTTCTCCAGCTCGGCAGTGAGAGTCATATTGTCGTTTACCACAAACTGACGGGGATTAGCCATGCTACCGTCGCTCCAGCGTTTGAAACGGTATCCCTCGTTGGTGTTCACCAAAAGGCTTGCCGTGTCGGAATAGTTGGTGTACGAGCGGGCACCCGAAACGCTGCCCCACGAGCTGTTGTTCACCGAGGCCGATACTGTGGACGAGCTGCCGGTGCTGGCGGCGGGCTTAATACCGATAACAGCGCTGTTGTTGTAGCTGTAGTTGTTGCTCTGGTTTCCGCCTGTTCCGCTGCCGGTGGGGTTCAAGGCTCCCATGGTGAAATAGCCGTCGTAGCTGCTGCTCCAGCCCCAGTTGATGTGGAACTGGCTGCTGGTGTTGTATCCATCGAGCACAAAAGCGTGGCCCGACTGGTACGATGCATCGAATCCGCTGTAAAGTATCGGGCGAGGGGTGCTGGCATCCAGCTCGCCTTTAAGCAGGGCTATCCATTCTGCATTGGTGAAATTGCCTTTCGACAAAGAGTGTGTGGAACACGAGTATTTGAAAAACGACTGCAGGGCATTCTCGGCAGAGGGGGTGCTAATGCTTCCGTAGTTTGTTGTAGCGGCACCACTGCCCGATGTGCCATAGTCCATCTCAACGGCAACTCCTACATGATAAATAAGAGTGGCAACGGCAGTTTTCTGTGTTGCGGAACTCGACGACGTGATGGAGTTGGGCATGCTGGTCCAAGCGTAATTGGTGCTGCCGAAATTTGCCGAAAGGGTGCCCCATGTCTGATGGCTATAGGAGTGCGATCCGCGTCCGGTAGCGGGGTGGTTCCAGTATTTCATCACCTGTGCGGTGGCAACTGCTGTACAGCCAGCGTAGGTGTAGGTGGAGCCGCTGTGCGGACAAAGGCTGTTGTATGTGTTGCCGGCATTGGTACCCTGACCCCAAGTGGTTGTCAGCAAAGGACTTACCGATTTCTCGCGGGCACGTTCTTCGGGAATGGGGTCGCCGTTTATCAAACGTTGCCATTCGTCGAAAATGTCGTCGGTGGCCTTCACGCCCTCGGCGATAAGGGCGTCAATCTGGCGGTCGTACTGCAGAAACCACAGATGTATGTAGTCGGGCAGGTCGGAGGGGTCGAAAGTGGTGTTGGTTGAGTAGCCAAGAATTGGAGTAGCGGCGTCGTCGCCGGACACGAGCACAAAGCCCCTGCCAGAGGTCTCTTTAAAGAAATAGATGTTGCGGTAAGGCATCTGCGGTGTAACATCGACAATTTCGATGTCTTGGGCATCGCTCTGCTGAATCAGATGATTGCGTGCAACACGCATAGCTGTCGCCTCGTCAACGGGGTTGGCAACGGTAGCGCCGGCGGCAAAAACTGCCACACAAACCGACAGCAAGTTAAGGATTCTTTTTTTCATTGTGTTTTTTGTTTTGAGATATGTTTATTACTGTTTTTTTTCTTTTCCCACACGGGCTACTATCCACTCGCGGTTCATCCGTGCTATGTTGGTGCGTTTTATCTGCTTTGGGCATTCGGCTTCGCAAGCGTATGTGTTTGAGCAATTTCCAAAGCCCAATTCATCCATTGCTTTAACCATTTTCTGCACACGGTCGGCGGCCTCTACCCTGCCCTGCGGCAATAGTGCCAGATGCGACACCTTGGCTCCCACAAAGAGCATCGCCGAGGCGTTTTTGCATGCTGCCACACAGGCTCCACAGCCAATGCATTCGGCGGCATCCATTGCCTTGTCGGCCTTGTCCTTGGGTATAAGTATGCTGTTGGCGTCGGGCACACCGCCAGTGGTGGCGGAGATGTAGCCTCCGGCCTGTATTATCTTGTCGAAAGCGCTGCGGTCCACCACAAGGTCGCGGATAACGGGGAAAGCCTTGGCGCGCCACGGCTCAATCCATATTGTGTCGCCGTCGGTAAACTTGCGCATGTGCAGCTGGCAGGTGGTTACACCGTCGTCGTTGCCGTGCGGACGCCCGTTGATGTACAGCCCGCACATTCCGCAGATACCCTCGCGGCAGTCGTTGTCGAAACACACCGGATGGGCTATCTTGTTGGAAATCAGACTGTCGTTGAGAATGTCGAGCATTTCCAAAAAGGAGCAGTCGGGCGATATGTTGTCAACCGTATAGGTCTCGAAACGGCCTTGGGCTTTGGCATTTTCCTGCCTCCATATTTTCAGAGTGAATCTCATGATTATTTGTAGTTTCTCTGTTTTATTTCAACACCTTGATATTCAAGCGGTTCCTTGAAAAGCGTCTCTTTTTCGCCTTTGCCGTTGTATTGCCATGCGGCAACGTACATATAGTCGTTGTCGTTGCGTTGGGTCTCGCCGTCGGGGGTCTGGTGTTCTATCCGGAAATGTCCTCCGCACGACTCGTTGCGGTGCAGGGCATCGGTAGCTATCAGCTTGGCCAGCTCGAAATAGTCGGCCAGACGCAGGGCTTTTTCCAGTTCAGGATTCATTGCCTCGTTAGTGCCCGGCACAAGCACTTCGGTTTCAAATTCGTGCTGCACTTCGTCTATCTCAGCAAGGGCTTTCTGGAGACTCTCGGCGGTGCGTCCCATGCCCACGTTTTCCCACATTATGTGTCCCAACTTGCGGTGGAAATAGTCCACCGGCTTGGTGCCTTGTGTGGCCAACAAGTTGTTTATCCGCAACTTAACCTCGGTTTCGGCTCTTTCGAACTCCACGGTGTCGGTGGTAGGCTTGGCGGAATATATTTCATCGGCAAGGTAGTTCTGTATGGTGTACGGAAGCACAAAATATCCGTCGGAAAGTCCCTGCATCAACGCCGATGCGCCGAGTCGGTTGGCGCCATGGTCGGAGAAATTGGCTTCACCGATGGCAAAAAGTCCGGAAATTGTGGTCTGCAGCTCATAGTCCACCCACAGCCCGCCCATGGTATAGTGTACGGCGGGATAAATCATCATAGGAGTTTCGTAAGGATTTTCGGCGGTTATCTTTTCATACATCTGGAAAAGGTTTCCGTAACGGGCTTCAACCACTTCTTTTCCAAGCCGTTGTATTGCCGATGCAAAGTCGAGGTACACCGCCAGACTTGTTTTGCCCACGCCATAGCCCGCGTCGCAGCGTTCCTTGGCGGCTCGCGAGGCCACGTCCCTCGGCACAAGGTTGCCGAAGGCGGGATAGCGACGTTCGAGGTAGTAGTCGCGGTCCTCTTCTTTTATGTCAGTAGGACGCAGCTGGCCGGCACGCAGTTTTTCCACGTCGGTTTTGTTTTTGGGCACCCAGATGCGTCCGTCGTTGCGCAAGCTCTCGCTCATCAGCGTAAGTTTGCTCTGGAAGTCGCCCTTTACGGGAATGCAGGTGGGATGTATCTGCACATAGCATGGATTGGCAAAATAGGCGCCGTGTTTGTGGCAGTTCCACGCTGCCGAAACGTTGGAGTTCATGGCGTTGGTGGAGAGGTAATAAACGTTGCCGTAGCCGCCGGTGGCCAAAACCACGGCATGTGCGGCGTAGCGTTCTATCTTGCCTGTAACAAGGTTGCGGGTGATGATACCACGGGCTTTGCCGTCCACCACCACAAGGTCGAGCATCTCGTGGCGCTCATGCAGTGTAACACTCTTTCGTGCTATCTGGCAGCTGAGGGCTCCGTATGCGCCTAACAGCAGCTGCTGCCCAGTTTGTCCGCGGGCGTAGAAAGTGCGCGACACCTGTGCCCCGCCAAAGGAGCGGTTGTCGAGGTATCCGCTGTATTCACGGGCAAAGGGAACACCCTGTGCCACACATTGGTCTATAATGTCGGAGCTGACTTCGGCCAAGCGGTAAACGTTGGCTTCGCGGGCACGGTAGTCGCCTCCTTTGATGGTGTCGTTGAAAAGTCGCTGAACGCTGTCGCCGTCGTTCTGATAGTTCTTGGCGGCGTTTATTCCGCCCTGTGCGGCGATGGAGTGGGCGCGGCGCGGACTGTCGCTGATGCAGAATATGTCCACGTTGAAACCTAATGCTCCAAGCGAGGCGGCTGCCGAGGCACCGGCAAGTCCCGTGCCAACAACTATCACGTTGAGCTTGCGCTTGTTGGCGGGATTAACAAGACGCTGCTGGGCTTTGTATTTCGACCATTTCTCCGAAAGGGGGCCGAACGGTATCTTGGGGTCTAACTGTGCCATGACGATAACTTATGATTAAACGAAAAACAAAAAATGGACTGGTATTGCCGAAAAACCGATTACAATTACGGCAACGTAGCACCAAGTTAACCATTTGATAAAACCGTTGTACTTGTTGTGGTTCAGACCCAAAGTCTGGAATGCCGAAGGGATGGCGTGTGTAAGGTGTACACCCAAAACAATGAACATCAGCAAGTAAATTATCGAATACAGCGGCTGAGTGAACAGGTCGGCGGCCACGTGGTAGAAATCGGATTTTACTTTCACCACGCCTCTCAAAGGCTCGGCTTCTTCGGAAGTGAGGTTGTACAGCCATTTGCCGCCTTGCGAGAGGTGGCTTTCGATGTTCACCTTTTCGGCAAAATCATTTAATTTGGCCATCAGAACCCCTTTCTCGCCCTTTCGTGATGCCTGTAGAATGCAATCCTCCACCTCTTCCATGCGCACCATATATTTGCCTTCGCTCCAGCCAAGTTTCACAAAAAAGAAATTGAAGAAATGCAGTATCAGGAACAGAAAAATCAGTATGCCGGAAAGCATCATCAGCCGCGATGTGGACGAAGTTTTGGTTCGGCTGCGCTGCTTGTAACGCACCGGACGCGCCTTGCGGTTCTGGAAATAGAGCACAATGTTGAGTGCGATGTGTACGAAAACAGCCGCAAAAAGCACTATTTCAAACACTTTCACCACATAGTTGGAACCCATGAAATCGGAGGCGGCAAGAAACCACTGTCCGTCGTCGGGACGCACAAGGCAAAGGTTTATGCCCATGTGCACAAGCAGAAACAGGGCGAGAAACAATCCTGCCAATGCCACCACTATCTTTTTGCTTATCGAGGCTATATACGGCAAATTCATATTGTAAGGTGTTGATGCGCAACCTGTTATTTATCTATCGAAAGCAGGAACTCCTCGTTGCTGCGTGTGTTCTGCATCTGCTTTTTGAGGAACTCCATTGCCTCTACCGAAGTCATTTCGGACACGTAGTTGCGGAGAATGAGGATACGTTGCAGCATTTCGGCGGGTATCAGCATGTCGTCGCGGCGGGTGCTCGACGCCAGTATGTCGATGGCCGGGAAAATGCGTTTGTTGGAGAGTTTGCGGTCGAGCTGCAGCTCCATGTTGCCGGTACCCTTGAATTCCTCGAAAATAACGTCGTCCATTTTGGAACCCGTTTCGGTGAGGGCGGTGGCGATGATGGTGAGCGAGCCGCCGTTTTCGATGTTGCGTGCCGCTCCGAAGAAACGTTTGGGCTTTTGCAGGGCATTGGCTTCCACACCGCCCGACAGCACCTTGCCCGATGCCGGTGCCACAGTGTTGTAGGCACGTGCCAAACGGGTTATGGAGTCGAGTACTATCACCACGTCGTGGCCACATTCGGTCATGCGTTTGGCTTTCTCCAAAACAATATTGGCAATTTTCACGTGATGTTCGGCCGACTCATCGAAAGTGGAGGCGATAACCTCGGCGTTTACGCTGCGACGCATGTCGGTAACCTCTTCGGGACGCTCATCTATCAGCAGCACAATAAGATACACCTCGGGGTGATTGTATGCTATGGCGTTGGCCACCTCTTTCAAAAGGGTGGTCTTACCGGTTTTGGGTTGTGCCACTATCAGTCCGCGCTGGCCTTTTCCTATTGGGGTTATCATGTCGATTATACGTGTCGACAGGCTCTCTTGCGGATGACCGGTGAGTTTGAATTTTTCTTCGGGGAAAAGCGGTGTCAACGAGTCGAACGGCACACGGTCACGAATGCGTTCTGGCGACAAGCCGTTGATTTCCAACACTTTCACCAGCGGAAAGAATTTCTCGCCTTCACGTGGCGGACGCACAGTGCCGCGTATTGTGTCGCCGGTTTGCAGGCCGAACAAGCGTATCTGCGATTGCGACACGTATATGTCGTCGGGCGAGTTGAGGTAGTCGTAGTCCGATGAGCGCAGAAAACCGTAGTTCTCGTTGGGTATTATCTCCAAAACGCCCTCGGCCTCCACAACTCCATCGCTGTCGAAGGGGTATTCCTGTTTTTGTGGACGTTTGTTTTCGGCAGGTTTGTTTTCGGGCTGTTCGGGAGTTTTTTCCACAATAATCTGGAAAATGCTGTCGTCAACAGATTGGTCGGAGTTGTTGGGAGTGCTTTCTGCTTCGTTGTTTTGCACATCTTGAGCAGGCTTGTTGTCCGTGATGGTTTTGAACATGTCGGGGACAATCACTTCGGGCACATCGTGCGACTCGTCGGCAGGCTGCTGCTGTGGAGCTGGCTCTCCTGCGGCCGAAGTTCTTTTCCGCTGACTGTCGAAACGTTTACCTCCGTTCTGTCTGTTTTTTCCGTTTTTTTCCACATCGGGAGCCGGCATGCCAAGAGCCTCTTCGATGGTTTTCGGAGTGGCGAGGGGGGCATCGGACTTAGCAATGGGATTTTGGGTGGCTTCCACATCGGCAAGCACCTGAGGTTCAACCTCTTTGCGCTCTATCAAGCTCATATCTATCTGTTCCATAACACCTTCGGAAAGGATTATGTCGTCGGGCAAGTCGGTGATGTCGGGATGACGAAGGATAAGACGAGTGCTCGGGGTCTTAACTTCCGGAATTTGAGGCACTTCGGGCAGAAGCACATCGTTTATGTCTATTTTGGGCAGATGTTCCGGCTCTGCGTCGGAAAAAAGTTTTTTCTCCGGAGCCTTCTGC
The DNA here is from genome assembly GCA_937915785.1 of uncultured Bacteroidales bacterium. Classification (GTDB taxonomy): domain Bacteria; phylum Bacteroidota; class Bacteroidia; order Bacteroidales; family P3; genus UBA1219. Next base: position 36,564 of record CALGGY010000122.1, on the reverse strand, counting down.
ACTTTGGGTTGCTTGCGTGAGCCCGGAGCCATGTTCGATTCGGCTATTGGCTTGGGTTTCAGACGTGCACGTTTGGGACGTGGCGAAACTTTGGGCTGTTCTTCATCGGGGGTGTCGGGATGAGATGCTTGATAATCTAATATCTTGTAAATCAAATCGTTTTCCGACAGTTTGGAAGCTCTGGCTATGCCTAAGCCTTGGGCAATCTCTATCAAACTCACCAGAGCTGTTTTAGTTAGTTCTTCTTTGGTGTACATCAAATTTATTATTTTTTATCGTAGTTCAAATTAAGCAAAAAGCGCTGAATATTTGGATAAAATTCTATCTTTCAATAAAATGCTATGGAATTCAACAAAAATCGGACTTGATTTTAGACTGCAAAGATATGAAAAAAAAATCATTTCATGAGCTTTTTTTTGTAAAAATAATGCCGTTTTTTTTCAACAATCCAACTTTAATAATTATTTTTCAAGTTCATACAATAATGTATAAAAAAGATAGTTTTTTTAAAGTATTTTATCATACAGCCCCACTTTTGTAATGATTTTTTTGATAACAATATGATTTGCTGTAAAAAAACATATACTCTTCTTATTGTACTTTTGTTTTTGGCAACGAGTGCCAAACTGTCGGCACAAAGTCCAATTTCGGAAATCAACGATTTGACACAGTTTGCCACTGCATATTCGCAAAACTACGACAGTTTACTGCACAACTACTATTTCCGCAAAAACAAGCAGTTGCTGAACAGCAAATACCGACTTGGTGCCCCGGCCACTCTAAAAATAGAATTCGAATCAGTTACCGACAGCATGATTTACAAAAGGCTGCTGTCGCTGAACACCAAAGTCCCCTTGGAATACAATCCGATTGTAAGAGGCTATGTATCAATGTATTTGCGCAAGATGAACCACAGCATCGACGTTATGCTGTCGCTTGCCGAATATTATTTTCCCATGTTCGAGGAAATTTTGGACAAATACAACGTTCCCTGCGAGCTGAAATACCTGGCCATCATAGAATCGGCTCTCAACGCCAATGCCGTGTCGCGCGCCGGTGCCACAGGCCTATGGCAATTCATGATGCAGACCGGCAAAAACTACGACTTGGAAATCAACACTTTCATCGACGAACGCCGCGACCCGCTGAAATCCACACACGCCGCCGCTCGCTACCTGCGCGACCTGCACAAAATCTACAACAACTGGCCGCTTGCCATTGCCGCCTACAACTGCGGTCCGGGCAACGTGAACAAGGCCATAGCTCGATCGGGGGGCGTACAGTCGTTTTGGGGCATTTACAGCAACCTGCCACGCGAAACACGAGGCTACATACCTGCCTATATAGCCGCCGTGTATATGATGAATTTCTACGAAAAACATGGTCTAAAACCCGAACACATATCTATACCACACGCCAACGACACCATTGTTGTGCACAACGACGTGGATTTCCAATCGGTGGCCAAATACATCGGGGTTTCGGTGGAAGAACTGAAAACCCTCAACCCACAGTACAAGCTGCAATTTGTGCCACAGTCGGAAAAAGGCTACCCGCTACGCCTGCCGAGCGACAAAATCACCGCTTTCCTCAAATTGCAAGACTCTATCTACTCCTACTCGCGCGACTCCATTCTCAACAACGCCGTAAAAGAATGGCGCGCCGTGAAAACCATCACCCACAAAGTGCGCAAAAGCGAAACCGTCAACAAAATCGCCTCGCAATATGGCGTGTCGGCAGCCGACGTGCGACGCTGGAACAACCTTTCAAAAAAATCGAATCTACGTGCCGGCCAAAGAATTATTATCTACAAAAAAAATCAAACGGTTACAGACTCGGCTCAATCCAACCTTTCGGTTCAAGACTCTGCAACAATTGTCGCACCCGACACTTTAAAAAATGTAAAAAAAGAAACTTCACCCACAAAACCCATCATCACCGCCGACTCCACAAAAACAAAAAATTCGCAATCCGTGGCAAAAACCGACACAGCCAACTCCAACAACGTCAAACCTCAACAAGAGCCCGAAAAGGACACCAAAAAGGCAACCGAAACTCAAAAGAAAAAACAACAGCCGAAAACAGAAAAGAAACATATAACCCACACTGTGAAATCTGGCGAAAACCTGTTCCGCATAGCCCAAAAATACGGCACCACCGTTGAAAAAATCAAAAAGGACAACAATCTGAAAAGCGATAAAATAGCAGTGGGCAAGAAACTGGTTATCAAGAAATAACCTGTCTCCTGCCCTACTCTTTCAGTTGGGTAAAAATGTCTTTACCTCGATTTTAAATCGTTTTCCAAAAGCGACAATCCTCCCATTGCCGTTTCCTTGTACAGGCTTGGAATATCCTTGCCCGTAAGTTTCATTGTGTCAACCACTTTGTCGAAACTGATGATGTGCTTGCCGTCGGACATCATGGAGTAAAGGTTGGCGTCCAAGGCCCTGAGTGCGGCAAAGGGATTGCGCTCGATGCAAGGTATCTGCACCAGTCCGCAGATGGGGTCGCAGGTAAGGCCAAGGTTGTGCTCAAGGCCTATCTCTGCGGCGTATTCTATCTGCTGCGGGCTTCCGCCGAAAAGTTGGTTGGCGGCGGCGGCTCCCATAGCACAGGCCGAACCCACTTCGCCTTGACAGCCCACCTCGGCGCCCGAAATGGAGGCATTCTGTTTTATCACGTTGGCAAAGAGTCCTGCTGTGGCCATGGCGCGTAGTATGGATTTGTCTCCGTAGTCGTGGTTTTTCTTTAGGTGATAAAGCACTGCCGGAAGCACCCCCGACGAACCGCATGTGGGTGCCGTAACTATCAGTCCGCCAGCTGCATTCTGCTCGGCAGTGGCCAAAGCGTAGGCCGTAACAAGGCAGCGACCCTGCAACGACGGCTTGTAGCTCTTGGCTTTGATGTAATACACAGCCGCCTTGCGTTTCAAGTACAGTCCGCCGGGAATTACACCCTCGTTCTGCAGACCTTCCTCAATGGTGTTCTGCATGGTTTTCCAGCACTCGTTGAGGTAATCCCAGATATCGCTCTCCTCATGTTGGGCCACATATTCCCAATAGCTTGAGCCATAGCGTTCTATGTACGGCAATATCTCCGAAATGCGTGTATGTTCGTAAATGTTGGTCTGCGTTTGTCTGGTGTTTTCGTCGCCTAAAGCGCCACCGCCGATGCTGTATATAAGCCACTGGTCTATAACGGTTTGCCCACTGTCCAAGGCTTCGAAAAGCATGGCATTGGTATGGAAAGGCTTCACTTCACCGGGTTTCCACACTATCTCGGTTGAAATGGGGCCAAGTGCCTCAATAATAGTCTTGTCGGTGAAATGGCCACGACCTGTGGCGGCCAAACTGCCGTACAGGGTTACGCGATACGAATTGGCGGCGGGAGTACGTTGCTTGAAAAGTTCGGCGGCGTGGTGCGGCCCCATAGTGTGGCTGCTCGACGGTCCGTGCCCGATGCGGTAAAGTTTTTTGATAGATTCCATAAATATTTGTTATTCTGCCATTTGCAGGCGACACAGAAAACCTACGCCTTTGCTGTTGTTTATCGAAAAATGGTAGGTGTCGCCATACTTATGGCGGTTTATGGTTATCAGTTCGCCCATCTGGGTTTCGTGTATGTAGTTGATTTCGATAAATTTAACGTTTTTTTCAAGGTCTTGGAGCTCAAGATTGTCGGCCACCCAGCGCAGATATACGGAGTTGTTCACATGCTTGGCTTTGTCGATGGCGGAGAATGGCACCCGCAACTCGTTCACTCTCTGCAAGTTGTCGGGCATTGTCATTTTGCCAAGGTCATAATCAATTGCCTTTCGTGGCACCGACTCAAAACCATGCATAAACCTGTCGCCCATGCGCATCAAACGCCGGCTGTTGATGTCTATCACCACCCATCGCGACGAGCCTCGCACAAGTAGCTGATTTTCAGTATTGTAAAACTCAAAATCACGCAATGCGAAAACGCCCTCGGCGCCGCGCGACCATGTGCGTACCGTGCAGTCCTGATAAAGCATGGGGTATTGCACAATTTCGTAGCAGATGCGGCTAAGCACCCATGCGGTGCCCTCTTCGAGCATTTCGTAGTAGCCGGAGCTTACGTGGTTGGTGTGTGCCTCGGCGGAATCCTGAAAGAGTTGCGCCATCGACGGCAGCGTCATGCGGCAATTGCTGCCCGTGTATTGCGAGTGTATTTTAAATTGTTCTTCCCAAACCATGTCATCACATTTTTTCCGGCACCTCGATGCCAAGTATTCCCATCATGTTTTTTATCACCTTGGAAACAAAAACGCATAGCTGCAGCCTAAATTTCAGCAGGTTGGCATTTTCCTCGCGCAAAATCGGGGTGTCTTGATAAAAACTGTTGAAACTCTTTGCCAAATCGTACACGTAGTTGGCAACCATTGCCGGGCTGTAGTTATGTGCGGCCTGTTCTATAATCGAAGGTGCGTCGTGGAGCAGTCGCACAATGTCGCGTTCCTTGTCGGTGAGGGTAATGGCCGATGTGTCGGGGGCTTGCGAGAAGTCCACATGCAGTTGCTCCCGCGATTTGCGGATAATGGAGCGTATGCGGGCGTGGGTGTATTGTATGAAGGGTCCCGTGTTGCCGTTGAAATCGATAGATTCGGCAGGGTTGAACAGCATGTTTTTCTGCGGGTCCACCTTCAGGATGAAATATTTGAGGGCGCCCATGGCAAGGATATAGTACAGGTGTGCCAGTTCCTGCGGGTTGGTGCCATCGTCGCTGCGGCCTTTCTCCTTGCTTGTAGCCTCGGCTGTGGCCACCATTTCGTCAATAAGGTCGTCGGCATCTACCACGGTGCCTTCGCGCGATTTCATCTTGCCGTTGGGCAACTCCACCATTCCGTACGAAAGATGATATATCTTTTTGCCCCACTCAAAACCAAGTTTTTCAAGTATCAGTTTCAAAACGGTAAAATGGTAATCCTGCTCGTTGCCAACAACATACATCAGTTTGTCGGCATTGAAATCCTTCTGCCGCAGCTGGGCTGTGCCAAGGTCTTGGGTCATATACACCGAGGTGCCGTCCTTGCGGAGAAGCAGTTTCTGGTCGAGCCCGTCGGCGGTGAGGTCGGCCCACACGGAGCCGTCGTCCTTGCGGAAAAGCACCCCGTCGGCAAGACCTTTGATAACGGTTTCTTTTCCAAGCATATAGGTCTGCGATTCGTAATAAACCTTGTCGAAATCTATACCCAACCGTTTGTAGGTAACGTCGAAGCCGGCGTAAACCCAGCTGTTCATCTTTTCCCACAGGGCATACACTTCGGGGTCTTTGGCCTCCCAGCGGCGCAGCATTTCCTGAGCTTCGAGCATCAGCGGAGCCTGCTTGGCGGCATCGTCCTCGCTCATGCCCTGCTCCACAAGGTCCTTTATTTGGGCTTTGTAGTGCTGGTCGAAAAGCACGTAGTATTTTCCCACAAGGTGGTCGCCTTTGATGCCCGACGATTCGGGAGTTTCGCCGTTGCCGTATTTCAGCCATGCCAGCATCGACTTGCAGATGTGTATGCCGCGGTCGTTTACAAGGTTCACTTTTTTAACGTTGTTGCCGGCGGCTTTCAGCAGTTCCGACACCGACCATCCCAAAAGGTTGTTGCGTATGTGTCCGAGGTGCAGCGGCTTGTTGGTGTTCGGCGACGAGTATTCCACCACAATGGGTGCCTGTCCCTGAGGGGCCGATTTGAAGCCAAAATGTTCCACATCAGCATTTTGCAAAACAAAGTCTATCCAATATTTAGTATCGGTCTCAAAATTGAGGAATCCTTTTATTACGTTGTAGCCCGACACCACTGTGCATTGGGCGGCCACAGTCTCCCCTATTTCGTTTGCCACGGCCTCTGGCGATTTGCGGGCAGCTTTCACGTAGGGGAAAACAACAAGCGTAAGGTCGCCAGAAAACTCTTTCTTTGTTTTCTGTAGAGTTATTGTTTCTTTCTCTGTATCAATATTATACAGCTGTTTTAGCACATTAGCTATCGAGTTTTGCAGTATTTCTTCTATTCTCATCGGTATCTATAGTTTATAAATCTTTAATTTTCAACAACTTAAACTATTCTGGCGTTTTCTTTGGGGTTAAAACCTTATTTTTTTATTTTCAGGCCCGAAGTAGCTACGCTTGCCACCGTGTTGCCCAAACTGTCGGTTACGGCAATCTGATAGTGGCAAGTTGTTTTGCCCTCCTTCACGGGCTTGGCTTCGGCAAAAAGAGTGTTGCTCTTGGGTTGCGCCACAAAGGACACATTGCTTGTCAGCGAAACGGTGTTCAGTGTGTCCATATTGGCTGCAACGGCAAAGGCAAAGTCGGCAAGGGTATATACGGCACCGCCCATCACAGCGCCCATGGCGTTACGGTGTCTGCCGTCAACCTCAAGTTTGCACTTGGCGTAATGCTCATCGGCGGCAACTATCTCTATGCCAGTGGTTTGTGTGGCGTACAGGTCGTTGCCGAAACGTTGGTTGGCCAATTCAAGCAGTTCGTTGGGGTCAGGCATCGATATTGGCAATTAGTTGCGACAGTTTGTTGCACAGTGTTTTCGACACTTTAACCAAAGGCAGGCGCACCGTGCTGGAGTCGATAACGCCTTGTATTTCGAGAGCGGCTTTCACTCCGCTGGGGTTACCCTCTTCGAAAAGTGCGTTGGCAACAGGCAGCAGCTTGCGGTGCAGTGGCAGTGCTTTTTTGAAATCGCTTTTCAGGCAATAGTTCACCATCTGCGACATCTGTTTGGGGAAAGCGTTGGCCACCACGGAGATAACGCCGTTGGCGCCGAGCGACATCATGGGCAGTGTAAGGGCGTCATCGCCCGAAAGCAGGGCAAAACCGTCGGGTCTGTTGTTCAGTATGTTCATTATCTGGGCCATATTGCCCGAAGCCTCTTTCACCGCCACAATGTTGGGACATTCTTCGGCCAGCTGCAGGGTGGTTTCGGCAACAATGTTGCATCCCGTACGTCCCGGCACATTGTACATTATCACCGGCACTGGCGACACTTCTGCTATGCGTTTGTAGTGCATGTAAAGTCCGCGCTGCTGCGGTTTGTTGTAGTAGGGTGCCACGGAGAGCAATCCGCTTATGCCGTTGAAATCGGTATGCTGTATGGTGTCGGCAATAGCGGTGGTGTCGTTGCCCCCAATGCCAATAACAACGGGCACCCGTCCGTTTATCATTTCAAGTATGTTTTCGGAAAGGGCAAACCGTTCCTTGACGGTAAGCGTGGCCACCTCGCTGGTGGTGCCAAGCATCACTATATAATCCACATTGTTCTCTATTATATTGTCTATCAGCTTTTCAAGAGTACCAAAATCTATAGTTCCTTGCTTGCGAAAAGGGGTGATCAGGGCTACCCCCGTGCCCGAAAATTGATTTTTCATTTTTGCTATTTCTTTTCGAAAGTTATCAGATTCAGATAATAAAGCACCTGTTTCAGGAATGCCTTGACATCGTCGGTGCTGTCATCCATACGGATAAGCAGGTCAAAATATTTTTCGTTGTCGGCCTTGTCGCGAGATATTTTGTAGTCGGCCATGGTCTTCAGCGACACATATTGCGAAAAAAAGTCGGGTTCTTGGATTGTGTCTATCAACATGTCGAAATGCTGGTTGAAAAAATTGCCCACCGGATAGTTTTTGGGCACTCCCCAAAAGTCCACGTCCTCCAAATTGCAGAGTATCACCGAGGTGTTGGTAATAACGAAGTCGAGTTCTTTTTGGAGTTTGCGTCCAAGCAGTACCATCTCTTTGCCACGTTTGCTAAGTTCGGTCGCAAATTTGTTGATAATTTTCCACGACTGTTCGTCGCCCACATCAAAAATCATGGCAATGCGTTTGGCTGTCTGCAAGTTGTGCATCTGGCGGACACGCGTATATTTCAGTTGCTGCTGGAGCAGTCTTTTTTGTCGTATTTTTTTGATTGTGTTAAACATAGCAATGACTTTTGTTCGTATTCAGAGGTCGAGGCTCAGCTGTTTGTCCAAGTTGAACGATTTGCGGTGAAAAGGCGTTGGGCCGTATTTGGCTATGGCCTCGTAGTGAGCCTTGGTGGGATAGCCTTTGTTCTTGTCCCAATGGTAGTTGGGATATTGCAGGTGAAGCTTTTCCATATACTCGTCGCGATGGGTTTTTGCCAAAATGGAGGCGGCTGCAATAGACATGTATTTGGCATCGCCTTTCACCACGCAAGTGTAGTCTATGCCCGTTTCGTTGCGGAAACGGTTGCCGTCGATAAGCAGGAACTGCGGACGCACTTTGAGCTGCGCCACGGCCATGTTCATTGCGTGGATAGAGGCCCACAGTATGTTCATGTCGTCGATGCCTTTGTTGTCGATGCTGCACACCGCCCAGGCAAGTGCGTCGTTCTCTATCTGGGCTCGCAGCTGCTGCCGCTGTTTGGCGTTTAGCTGCTTGGAATCGTTGATAAGCTCGTTGGCGTAATTGCATGGCATAACCACGGCCGCGGCAAAAACTGGCCCGGCCAAACAGCCCCGCCCGGCTTCGTCGCATCCGGCTTCAATCTTGCCTTCGGTATAATGACTTAACAACATTTTCTCTAAAATACTTGTAATCAATTATTTGCAAAACTCATCATCACGATTAGCCAAACTGCAAATATACACTTTTATTTTCAAAAACGCAAATACGCATTTGCAAACACCACTGCCAGAAACACCACAAACACAGTGTTGCACACCTTTTTATTATTTCTCAGCATCAGAAAAAAAGTGGGCAACATAAACGACATTGGCATAACGTAGTTCTGCTGGTTGGCGGGCAACAATATGTCGTAGAGCGAAAAGGCTATGCCCACAAGCATAAGCAGCAGCAACACAGTGGCTTTTTTGCGATAGATTATCACTTTTTCCGACAGGTTGCTCCAAATGGCCACCAGCGACACAATGGCAAACAACGCTGTTGCCGAACCGCATATAAGTCCCACGGTGTTCGAGAAATCATAGTTCAGCGACACGCGCATCGCCTCGTCGCTCAACCGCCGCATCACAGTATCGAACTTGTCCACAACATAATAATAGGCAAACAACGAAAAAAACGGCGCAACAAAGCCAAGCAACATCACAAGCCACTCGCGCCAATAGTACAGCTTATACACCACAAACGATGCTATCACAAACACAAGCATGTATATCGACGGAAAATAGAACAGAAATGCCAGCGCTATGCAAAACGAGGCGTTGAAAACTTTTTCGTACGAATGCTCCTGATTGTAGCAATTTATGATGTTGTGCAGGGCTATCAGCAGAAAAATGTTGGAAAAAAGCAGCGGAGTGAATGTCTGGTTCTGTGGGGCCATGCTCATCAGCATGATATACACAAACATCGGGAACAAGGTGGTTTTGTGTATCAGATAGTTCGACACCAGTATGTGGTTAAAATATATGCCTTGTGCAAACACCAGCAGAAATGCCACAACAACCGACACCACAGGATACATTTTTGCAAATCCCTCGATGTAGCTGTACAACAGGGAGTAAGGCTCGGTAGCTACTGCCACCCCTTCGGGGAAAATAAAAGACTTGGCCCACAACGCACTGGCAACCAGCACTATAAAGAGCGTCTGATGAATGTAGCTTTTTTTGAAAATGTCTATCAGCATCGCTTGGGCGATTTTATCGTGCTATCACTAATTTGGCTGTGCCAGAAAAATCTTTCGAACTAACCCGCACTATGTACAGTCCGGCGGCAAGTTGCGACACGTCGATTCTGCTTCCCGCCATCTCGCGCCTGAAAATTAGCCGTCCGTCCATGCCATACACCGACAGTTGAGCCGAATTGCTCACGGGGCAATCGACAAACACTTCGCTTTTTGCCGGATTGGGATATAGTGCAACCTTGCCTTCAGTGCTTGAGGCCGAGGGCAGCGACTCTGTTTCCAAAGCTTTTTTCACGGCGGACATGGCGTCTATCTTGCCATATCCCCAGCGAGTGCTGCAACTGTCGCCCAAAGCACCGGTCATCTCATCGTTGCGGGCCGTGTTTATTATAATGTTGCGTATCTGATCTACTGTAAGATAGGGATTTGCCTCGAGCATCAGGGCCACCACCCCGGTTACTGTGGGCGACGACATCGAAGTGCCACTCAACGCCGAAAAAGTGTAGCTGCGCCCTCTGAAAAGAGTGGATGCCGTAGCTGTGTATGTACCAGAAGAGTAGGAGCTTATCGACGACACCACGGCATAGCCCGGTGCCGAAATTTCGGGTTTGTTGGCATTGGTGAGCGTGGGGCCGAAGCTCGAAAACGAGGCTATGTTGCCGCAGAAATATTGGGTGTCGCGTGCGCGGATATAGTCGGCGTGGTGAGCGGCCACGGTGATGCACTTGTCGGCAACAGTTGGCTCGCTAAGTCCGTACATGCGGTTGCCCGACAGGTATCCTGGTCTGCCGTCGGAAACAAAAGCCACACCGGTGTTGCCGGCATGGTCCTCTTTGTTGTACACATTCCACAGGTGAACGGTGTCGCCCTGACGGGCTGTTACAAACAGATGCAGTTTATATGGACATTTGTCGACATTTACAAAGGCATACGGACGGCCGCTGAACACGTTCGACGCCTCCATGGCCACATTGTAATGCACTGTGTCGGAGCCTATCACCATAAGAGTGTCGGTGTAAAACACATTTTGGTTGTTTTCGTAGAATGGCGTGGACACAAAAACGCTGTCGCCTTGGCTGAACGCCATTCCCAGCTTGAAGTGTCCGCCCACGTTTCCCCAAACCGAGATGCCCTCTCCCACTCCGGCGCCGTCGAACTGGGCTATTGTGCGCAAGGTGTCTGTAATAGAGTCGAACACTTTTCTGATATGAAAATTTACGTCGCCATTGTTTCCGGCACTCGACACAAACACCACACCGCTGTCGGCGTACGAGTTTATGGCCTGACTCATAAGCGAGGTGCCGTCGGCGGCACCGAAAGCATACATTCCCCAGCTCATGTTCACCACCAAACGCTTGCCGGCCTCCCTTGCGTTGTCCTTGAGCCAAGCAAAAGCGTCCAAGGCTCCTGCCTCGTTGAGTTTAAACGACACAAACATAAAATTGGCATCGGGGGCTATGCCTTTGTATTTGGTGCGGCAACCCGAGCCGCCGGCAATGCCTGCCACATGCGAGCCATGAGTGGAGTAATAATAAACTCCCGGAGTGTCGCATTGTGCGTCGAGCAAAAGCTGCTGGCTGGTAAGCTCGGTGCCATAGCCGAAGGCAGCGGGCGCTGGTCCCGAAAGTTTGAACTGGTCCCACACTTTGTATATGCGGTACTGACTGCGGGTGGAGTCGTAGAAATTGGGGTGGGTGTAGTCGAACCCCCAGTCGGTGATGCCTATCAGCACGTCTCTGCCGGTGTACCCTTGTGGCAGGTCGATGCCTTGCCGCACACTGTCCACGCGGGTGTCGAAAAGGCTGTTGTTGAGCAACGGCCGCACCGGACGCGCCACATTGTACTGCAGTATGGCGGCATTGTGCTCCAGAACATCGATTTTATCCACGGGCACACGGAAAGTTACAATCTTGCCCACACGTGAGCCTATTTTTATGCCATACACCTCCAACGCCTCTCGCTCAAAACTTTCCGACACTTTGGCCACAACGCCAACATACATTTTCCCGTCTATCTTTTCGGGATTGAATTTCTTTACAAAGCTGTTGTTTTCGATGGCTTGTACACCTTTTTCCTTTGCCACGTGCATACGGAACAGTTTGGTCTCCAGTCCGCATTTATTTTGGGCCACAATGCCAAAAGCGGCGGCCAGTAACAATGTGATAATCGTTATTTTTTTCATTTTTCTGCTATTAAAAATGAATTGCAAATATACGTTTTTTTTTTCACATAAAAAAAAGGAGCGGCACTTACTACCGCTCCCTATTCATTTTTTTACTATGGTTTTATTACTGCTCGTAAACTTTAAGGTCGTCGAGCGGACGGTTTACACGGGCGTAAACCATTTTTATGCTACGCAGGGCTTCCACAAAGCGCTGTTGCTTTTCGTAGTCGCTTTTATCGTTGATGTCGAGCGATTTTTTGTACATTTTTATGGATTCCTCGTATTCTTGTGTTGCTTTAGCCATCATTTGGTCGTACTCGTCCTGTTTGTCGGGAGGAACAAGGTCGGCTGCTTTTGCAAAGTCGATGCCTTTGTTGTAGTGCAAACGACCCAGTCCGTTGTAAGCCATTGGGTTGTTGGGCATTATCTCTATTGCGCGGGCAAATTCGGCTTGTGCAGTCTCGTAGTCGGGAATATCGGAGTAGATGTCGGCTATGTTGCATATCAGTGCCGATTTGTCGGCCACATCGGTAATTTCTGTGGCTTTTTCCATGGCTGCTTTGGCGTAGGTCTTGGCACTTTCAACATTGCCTGCCCATGCGCTTACTCTTGCACCAAGCAGGAAAGCCTTGTAGTCGTTGGGGTGTTTTTCGGTGAAAGTTTTTGCCACTTTCATTGCCTCGATGGTATCTTTTTCGTACTGATAAATGGCCACCAGCGACTGATATACGTACTCTTTGTCGTAGCCGGCTCTTACAAGGGGTTTGTAGAACATTTTGGCCGATTTGTTGTCGCCCAGCACACGTGCTGCCGAACCGCCAATGTAGCGTGCGTAATTCACACTTTCTTTAATCTGTGGGTCTTGCGCGCCGGAGCTCTGGTATATCTTAATACCCTTGTCCACCTTGTTGATGCATGCCCTGTACAGCGATGTGTCGTTGTTTTTACCGGCATTCTCGTAGTCGTTGTATGCCTCATCAATAAAACGTCCGGCAACGGTTTTGAACACAGCGTTGTTCAGCTCTATGATTCCGGCTTCCTTTTCGGTGTTCAGCTCCTTGCTTTTCAGAGCGGCCTCGTAGGCAATCTCAGCCCAGTTTTCGGGACATACTTTTTTTATCTTCGGCTTTTCGCTCTCACCCAAGCGACAGTAGATATAACCTTTCCATGCCCACACTTCGGGGTTGGACTTGGTGCCTTCTTCTTCGCAGGCGGCGTCGATCTCAATTTTTGCCTTGTCGTAATATCCCTTTTTGGGATTGGCATAGTTTTTGGCGTTGTCGAGCCTCAACTGTGCGCTGGCTGTCAGTGCCAAGCCCACAAGTGCCATTATTACAGTTATTTTTTTCATCTTTTTGATAAGTTTAATTGTTTCCACTTTGATTGTTTTGTGTATTAGTAACTTGTCTGATACATTTATTATTGTATAAAAACGTCAATTACTGGACATTTTCATCATTTTCTTGTTTTTGTGTCTCTTCTGCAGAGGATTCTGCCGGTGTTATTTCTGCATTTTCGGCTGTTTCGGGCAGTTCCTCGTCGTCGGAGTGTTCCACTTTGGTGATGGAAGCTATGGAGTCGTTGCCACGGAGGTTTATCAGGCGTACGCCTTGGGTGTTGCGGCCCATCACACGCAGGTCGGCCACACGCATGCGTATCAGCACGCCCGATTTGTTTATTATCATCAGGTCATTGTCATCGGTAACGTTTTCTATGGCCACTATGCCGCCGGTTTTGTCGGTTACCTTCATGGTCATCACGCCCTTGCCGCCACGGTGTGTGGGACGATAGCCTTTGCTGCTTTCGGGGTCGTAGCGGAGTTGCGAGCGTTTGCCGTAGCCTTTTTCGCTAACCACAAGTATGTCATCGTCCTCGTTGCTGGTGCACAGCATTTTGATAACAGCGTCATCGCTGTCCGCAAGGGTGATGCCTTTGACACCGGATGCTCCACGTCCCATGGGGCGGAACTCGTCTTCGGAGCAGCGCACCACCTTGCCCTGACGCGAAGCAATGAGTATTTCGCTGTTGCCGTTGGTGAGGTTGGCCTCAAGCAGCTCGTCGCCGTCGCGCACAGTTACGGCGATAATGCCGTTTTGGCGTGGACGCGAATATGCCTCCAAAGTGGTTTTTTTGATGATCCCGTTTTTGGTACACATTATTATATAGTTGTTCTTGAGGTATTCCTCGTCGGAGAGGTTGAGCACGTTCACATAGGCTTTCACCTTGTCGTCGGGGTCGATGCTGATAAGGTTCTGAATGGTGCGGCCTTTGGAGTCCTTGGCTCCTTCGGGCACTTCGAAAGCCCTGAGCCAGAAACACTTGCCTTTTTCGGTGAAGAACAGCAGGTAGTTGTGGTTGGTGGCTGTGAAAATGTGTTCCACAAAATCCTCGTTGCGCACGGAACTGCCCTTGGCTCCCACTCCGCCGCGGTTTTGTGTGCGGTATTCGCTTAGCAGTGTGCGTTTTATGTATCCAAGATGGGATATGGTTATTACCACGTCGCTGTCGGGGATGGTGTCTTCGATACGGAAATTCGACGAAGCGTATTCGATACGTGTGCGGCGTTCGTCGCCGTATTTCTCGCGTATTTCGGCAAGTTCGTCTTTTATCACGCCCATCAGCACGCCGTGGTCGGCAAGAATTTCTTTGCAGCGGGCTATGATTTTCATCAGTTCGTCGTATTCGTTCTGCAGTTTTTCGCGTTCCATGCCGGTGAGCTGGCGCAGTCGCATCTCCACAATGTAGCGTGCCTGCGTTTCGGTGAACTGGAATTTCTCCATCAGGGCGTTGCGCGCCTCGTCGACGGTTTTGCTGGCGCGTATGGTGTTTATCACCTCGTCGATGATGTCGAGGGCTTTTAGCAAGCCTTCAACGATGTGGGCTCGTTCTTCGGCTTTGGCCAGTTCGAAACGTGTGCGGCGGGTTACAACATCTATGCGGTGGTCCACAAAATGCATTATCAGGTCTTTGAGGCTGAGCAGCATGGGGCGCCCGTTTACAAGGGCTATGTTATTCACACTGAACGAGCTTTGCAGCTCGGAGTATTGGTAAAGTTTGTTGAGCACCACTTTGGCCACTGCGTCGTGTTTCAGCTGGTAAACCACGCGTATGCCGCTTTTGTCGGATTCGTCGCGGATGTCGGCAATGCCGTCAATCTTGCCTTCTTTCACCAGTTCGGCCTGACGTTTCACCATCTCGGCTTTGTTCACCTGATAAGGTATGGTGTGTGCCACAATAACGGGACGGCCCTTATGGTCTTCCTCGATGGTGGTTTCGGCACGGAGCACCACACGTCCGCGGCCTGTTTCGAAAGCCTCGCGCACTCCGTCGTATCCGTATATGATGCCACCGCCGGGGAAATCGGGAGCTTTGATATGCTGCATCAGCTCGTCGGTTGTGATGTTGTTGTTGTCGATATAAGCTATACAGGCATTTACGGCCTCGGTGAGGTTGTGGGGGGCCATGTTGGTGGCCATACCTACAGCAATACCTGCGGCACCGTTTACAAGCAGGTTGGGGATGCGTGTGGGCAGAACTACGGGTTCTTTGCGGGTGTCGTCGAAATTGTTTTGGAAATCGACAGTATCTTTGTCGATGTCGGCAAGCAGTTCGTTGGCAATGGTTTCTAGACGCGCTTCGGTGTAACGGTAGGCAGCGGGGCTGTCGCCGTCGATGGAGCCGAAGTTTCCTTGTCCGTCCACCAAGGTGTAGCGCAACGACCACGGCTGGGCCAAACGCACTAGGGCGTCGTAAACCGAGCTGTCGCCGTGGGGGTGGTACTTACCAAGCACGTCGCCTACAATGGTGGCGCATTTTTTGTGGGGGGAGCTGTGCAGCAGTCCCAGTTCGTTCATCGAGTAAAGTATGCGACGGTGCACCGGTTTGAATCCGTCTTTCACATCGGGCAGGGCCCTCGACACTATCACCGACATTGCATAGTCGATATAGGCCGATTTCATTTGCGATTCTATGTCTACCTTTACAATTTTTTCGTTCTCTACGTGCATCTGTTTCTGTTTGTTTTAGTGCTTTGTTTTTTAATAGTTTATACTATCTAACGTATTGTTGATGTGTATTGCAAAAATACGAAAAAAAAATGAATTGTGCAAATGCATTTTTCCATGTTTTTGCATTTGTTGCAACAGTGCCTTTTTATGTTGCCGTCATTGATATTTCAGACAGTTGTCCACCGGGGTGGCGTAGATGTGCAGGAATATCGTTTCGATGTCGTCACAATTGGGAAAATCTATTTCGGCAATACCTGAACGCATATATTTTTCAAAAGCCTTGTATTGGTCGGGGGTGTAGCGGTCGGCGAACTGTTTTTTGCCCGACAGCATGTCGTGGGCTATAAAGTTGGTTTTGTGCAGTTTGTAGTTGGAGTAGATGCGCTGGTCGATGATGTCGACCAAGTGTGAGAATTTTTCGTTTTTGTCGAAAGTGTCGCAATATTGCAGCTCGTCGACAGTTATGGTCTTAGTTATCACGTATTCCACATCGCCTTTGGGTTGAATAAAGCCTTTCATTATGCTGTTGAGGTCTTCGTTGCGGCTTTTCATATATTTCTGGTATGTTGAGACATACACTTCGGCGGCTTTCAGAAAATCGCAGGGGTCGTATTCGTACGACACTGCCACAGGGGTGATGCTCAGCTCGTCCATGCTTTTCACGAAATCGCCGTTGCTGCTGAGCGAGAACATTTTAAGCACGCCTATCTCTGTTTTGTCGTTGCCGTTTTTGGCGCGTCCGTTGCGCTGGGCAATCCAGATGGACTGGTGTTTTTGCGTAACCACATGGCGCATGTACGCCGACATTTTGATGGAGTTTTTGTAGAAGTCGCGTGCGGTGCCCTCGCGCATAATGGGTACCATTTTGTTCACTTTGCAGAATTCGGCAATGAAATCGGATTTTATGAGGTTGTCGCCGAAAGTTATCTCCGACGTTTCGATATTTTTTTTCAGGAAAGATATGTTGAGCAGCGCGGGGTCGAGCACTATGTCGCGATGGTTGCTGATAAGCACGTGCGGACGGCCGTCGGCCATCAGCTCGGTGCCCTTGCATTGGAACGAGGTCATTGAGGTGTCCACTATACGGTCCATAACGCGCATCACCACTCCGCGTTGAAACTCTTCCACAGTCTTGTAACTGAGGAAATTGGTACGGCATTGCTCAACATCCACATTGGGAAAAAACAATTTGGCCAGCATCGGGAACCAATGACTGTCGGCCATACGTTTCAATGCCTCAGGGACTTCCGCGTCGGTGTAGGGGCACAAATCTTCGAACTCACATTCTTTTTCCATAATGAATGACTTTTTCTGTTCTTTTTGGTTTAAAACAATTTATTTTAACTTACTATTTCCGTTTTTATTATGTTATTTTGTATTTTTTTTGTTTTTGATGGGATGAACCGTTTTTTTCCAGTATTTTATTGGTTGGATGTTGCGGGTTCCTGCTGGCTGAGGCAATGGAAACTGCCCAATCCCCAGATGATGTCGGCGCTGTCGATGGGCTGTATGGTGCGGCTGGGGAAACAGTCCTGCAGTATCTGGCAGGCGCGGTCGTCGGCTTTGCAGCGATAGGCGGGCACCACCACCACGCCGTTGGCGACATAAAAATTGGCGTACGATGCGGGCAGCCGCTGACCCTCCCACACCACAATGTCGGGCATGGGCAATTCCACCACGGTGGGCTGTTTGCCGGAAGCAAGACGTATTTTGTTCAGTGTTTTGAGGTTTTGCCGCAGAGGGGCGTAATTTTCGTCGTTGCGGTTGGTTTCCACGGCTGTTATTATGGTGTCGTTGTCGCAGAAACGGGTGAGGTCGTCCACATGTCCGTCTGTGTCGTCGCCATCGATGCCGTCGCCGAGCCATATCACGTTTTCCACACCGTAGTAGTTGCACAGGTATTTTTCTATTTCGCCTTGAGAAAGGTTTGGGTTGCGGTTGGGGTTGAGCAGGCAAGATGTTGTGGTAAGCACGTCGCCGCAGCCGTTAAAATCCACCGAGCCGCCCTCCATCACCATTCCCGGCTTGAAAACGGGCAGTCCGAGGTAGTCGGCAACATGTGTGGGGATAAGGTTGTCCAAATCGCAGGGGTATTTTCCACCCCAAGCGTTGTAGTTCCAGTCCACGATGGCTTTGAGGCCGGGATTGTCGCGGTTGAGCAGAAAAGCCGGACCATGGTCGCGGCACCATGCGTCGTTGGTGGGAAACTGGTGAAATACAACGTTTTGCATATTCGTACCGATGGTTCGTAGTGACGCCTCCGCCCTGTCGGCCATAGCTTTGTCCAGCACATTGATATGCACCTGCTCGTTTTCGGCCAACGTTTTGATAAACAGATGGTACGACGGAAATATGGTTTCTATCTTTCCGGGCCACGAGTTTTCGTTGTGAGGGTAACTTAGCCATGTGGCTCTATGTTTTTCCCATTCGGCGGGGAAATAATACCCTTTCAATTCGGGGTTCGGAATTCTGATTTCGGAGTTATTCATTTTATTATATATTCTTGTCTCGTTTTTTTATCATTTTATTACGCCCCTGCCCAAAACATGTCGCCCGTACGGGGTTTATTTTTCAACTTTCAATTATAAACTTTCAACTAACAATCCCATACGTGTGCTGTTGGAGCCTTTAATCAGTATAGTGCAGTCGTTCAAGAGGTTGTTGGCAAAGAAACGTTTTGCTTCCCGCGAAGTGGCGAACCATATCACATTGTCTTCCATCCCTTTGACAAAAGAGAACTCATCACCCACAAAAACCATCAGACTGAAGCCGTAACTGCCGGCAAGGCGGAAAACATCGCGGTGTTCCTGTTCCGAAGTGTCACCCAGCTCTTTCATTCCGCCAAGCATAACCACGGAATTTGGGTAGCCCAGAGCACCGAAATTGCTTATGGCGGCTTTCATGCTTGAAGGGTTGGCGTTGTAGCAGTCGAGGAAAAGGCGGTTGCGGCCGGTTTCCATGTATTGCGAGCGGCTGTTGGCCGGATGGTAGTCCTCTATGGCCCGTTTTATGTCGAACAGTTCCACACCGAAATAAGAACCCACACATACTGCGGCCATGGCGTTGGCAAAATTGTAGCCACCAAGTAGCTGAGTTTGAACGGGATACACATTATCGCCGTTTTCGAAATAGAATTTCATGTAAGGTTTCGAGCCCACCAGCGAGCCTTTAACATCGGCATTGTCGCTCTGTCCGTAGGTTGTATGTGGCAAGGAGTGGCAGTGCTGCATGAGGATTTCATCGTCGGCATTTACGAACACGCGTCCGTTTTTTCCGGCAAGGTAGCGATACATCTCCGTTTTGGTGTTTATCACCCCCTCAAACGAGCCGAATCCCTCCAGATGCGCCTTGCCCACGTTGGTTACAAGTCCGAAATCGGGTTCGGCAACGCGGCAGAGGAAATCGATTTCGCCCGGATGGTTGGCACCCGTCTCCACCACGGCAATCTGTGTGTCGGCGGGCATGGAGAGCAGAGTGAGCGGCACGCCGATATGGTTGTTGAAGTTGCCCTGCGTGGCGTGTGTGCGGTAGCGTTTGCGCAAAACGGCGGTTACCAGCTCTTTGGTGGTGGTTTTGCCGTTGGTGCCCGTTATGGCTATCACGGGGATGCTGAACTGGCGGCGGTGATAAGTGGCCAGCCGCTGCATGGTTTCCAGCACATCGTCAACCAAGATACAACGGTTGCCGGAGCGGTAGTCGGGATTGTCGATAACGCAATATGCGGCGCCTTTTTGCAGGGCGTCGGCGGCAAAGGCGTTGCCGTCGAAAGACTCGCCTTTCAGGGCAAAAAACATAGAGTCTTGGGCTATGGCACGCGTGTCGGTGGTTGCGGAGGAGCAACTCAAAAATATGTCGTATAATTCTTTAATATCCATATATCAATAAGTTACACAAAAAGTAAATTGTAACACTCCACTGCAAAAGTACGTATTTTTTTTGTGCCGCGTTCCGCTTTTGGCAACACTTTATCCACAGTGAAAAACAAAAAAATGTTGATAACTTTGCACACATAAGACTTTGAAATACAAGAAATCAAGACAAAAAGCAGTGCCGTTGTGCATGCAACCTGAAACAAAAAGTTACGATTTCTCGAAAAAAAAGCGTAAATTTGCAAATAAGTTATTCGTCAAACAATCAGGCGACTGAATATCAGAAAAACAATAAACAACATTATTATAATCAACTAATTTAAAAAACAATGAAGAAAAAAATTTTTAGTATTTTTCTGTTGTTGTCGCTGTTCATAGGTGCTTTTGCGCAGAAAGACAACACATTGGCCAAAGGTTTTGTGAGATATTGGGTGGGTATGGATACCACGTCCAAAAATCTGTCCAAGCTAGACTCCAACAAAGTGGTTATGGCAATCAACTGGGCCAATCCCGACACCGCGTTAGCATGGGGTTATGCATTCTCTTCAGACAGTGTTTCGCTCTCTGAAGTCATTGCCCGAATATCAGACAAGGATAGCCGCCTTACCATCACATCGGAAAATGGAAAAATCACCGATGTGGCTTACGAGGAAGAGTCCACAAAACTAACAAGCAGCGACAAAGGCTGGGCTGTCAATGTGAACGGCATCACCATCTACAACAATAATTATGAAGATGTGTATGTAAAGCCCAAAGATAACATCAAAATCGGTGATATCGCTGCCGCTACTATGGAACAGCCCGTTGCAGAAGAGACAACAGACTCCACAAAAACGGACACCCTTACAGTTGCACAAGCCCCCAACTATGTCTGGACAACTCCCATACATGCCGTAACCGCCTATCAGACTTGGATCCAAGCCAACTTTGTGTGGATTATATTCGGCATTGTAATAATAGTAGTGATCATATTCCTTGTTTATTATCTGAAAAAAGCAAAGGAACACCCCAAGGGACTTGTTGCCGCCGCATTGAGCAACATGGGTGAGCGTTTCGGATACTACATTATGAACGCTGTATTGCTTCTTTTTATCGTTTCAAAATTCGGTATCCCCGACGGAACTGCCGCCATCATCTACTCTGTATTCTATTTCGGCATCTACGTGTTGAGTTTGGTGGGCGGCATCATCGCCGACCGCACACAGAACTACAACCGCACCATCCAATGGGGTCTGATTATCATGGCTATAGGATATGTAGCATTGTCAATTCCTCTTTTCAGCCACGACCCCAGCACTGGATTTATCACTGATAAAGATGGTACATGGTGGGCAATTTTGATATTCACCTGTGCGGCACTGCTGTTCATCGCTTTCGGTAACGGTCTGTTCAAAGGCAACCTGCAGGCTCTGGTAGGCCAGATGTACGACAACTTTGAAGCCGAAGCCGCAAAAAAAGGCCCCGAAGCCTTGGCCGAAGCCAAAGACAAACGCGACAGCGGTTTCCAGATTTTCTACGTGTTTATCAACATAGGCGGCGTAATAGCTCCGTTTATTGCTCCACTGCTCAGAGAATGGTGGCTTAAAGCTCATGATTTCATCTACAATTCCGACATGTCGGCCCTTGGACACCGTTTCTTGAACAACACTTTGGAATATACTGACAAAGATGGAAAGCTGATTGATCTCACAGAAAAATTCACCGAGACATCCCAAAATGTTGTGATGGATCCTTCCCAATTGGCTGACCAAACCCAATTCTGCTCCGACTACATTGAGGTTTTCAACCAAGGCATACACTTTTCTTTCATAGCTTCAGTGGCTGCTATGTTCTTGTCGCTGATAATATTCCTTGTAAACAAAAAAGGATTCCCGCAACCCGCCAAGAAAGAAGCCGCCCAAGTGGTTGAATACACCGCCGAGGAAAAAGCCTCTATGGCCAAGGAAATCAAACAGCGTATGTACGCTCTGTTTGCAGTTCTGGGCATTGCCGTGTTCTTCTGGTTGTCGTTCCACCAAAACGGACAGTCGCTTTCAGTATTTGCCCGCGACTTTGTAAATTCCGACCAGATAGCACCTGAGATATGGCAAGCACTTAACCCGATGTTTGTGATAATACTCACACCCATAATCATGATATTGTTCGCTACTTTAGCCCGCCGTGGCAAACCGGTTTCCACGCCTCGCAAAATAGCTCTTGGCATGGGCATTGCGGGCTGTGCTTACCTGTTCCTCATGGTATATTCCATTATCAGCAACTATCCTTCGGGCGATGAGTTCAGGGCTTTGAACGCTGGACAAATGATGCAAATGGGCTTGGCAAAAGCCGCTCCGTGGGTGATGATTGTAACATACTTCTTCCTCACCGTGGCCGAGCTTTTCATCTCGCCGCTGGGACTTTCGTTCGTTTCCAAAGTGGCTCCTCGCCACATGGTAGGCCTCTGCCAAGGCTTGTGGCTTGGTGCAACAGCCATCGGAAACCTCTTCATCTTTGTTGGTCCCATCATGCTCAACGCATGGCCAATATGGATATGCTGGGGAGTGTTCCTCGCCATCTGCCTTGTGTCCATGATTGTCATGTTCAGCATGGTGAAATGGCTTGAAAGAGTTACACAATAACCATTGTTATTACATAAGAAAAAACGGCAGGCCACCGCGGTCTGCCGTTTTTTTGTGGGTAGCACAAGATTTTTCAAATTTTTGACATGATAAATTTTGGAAAATGCGAATATTTTCGTATTTTTGCAAAAAGGAAAAAAGTGATAACAAAAAAACGGACATGAAAAAAACAATCAGTCTTATGCTTTTGGCAATGGCTTTTTGCCTTGGCATTGTGTCGTGCAGCGACAACCAGAAACTCGAAACGGCCATAAAAATTGCGAACCGGCAGATGCCCAAATCGGCAGGCGAAGGGCTAACAGTTGAACGCATAGCCATCGAAGGCGATTATGTAACCTATTACGTTACTGCCAGCGAGTATGTGGATTTGGACGCCATCGAAGAGAATATGGAGCTTGTTAAACCCATATTGCTAAATCAGCTGAAATCGGCAGGCGACGAGGAGATGAAGGCCTTTTTCACCCTTTGCAAAAACGAGAACAAAGGTTTGGCATACAAATACATACAGGGCGGCCGAGAAGTAACCGTCGCCATTGAGCCCAACGAGCTTTAGAAACGCATCTGAGAACATCAATTGGCAAGGCGGGCATGACGGTGTCCGCCTTTCTGTTTTGCTACCGTCCCCATCCCACCATCTTGCATTGGCAATAGGGAACAAAAAGAAAGACGAAGAAAAAAAACTTCGTCTTTTGTGGCCCCTCTAGGGCTCGAACCTAGGACCCCCTGATTATGAGTCAGATGCTCTAACCAACTGAGCTAAGGGGCCAATTCCGGCAAAAATTGATTCCGAAATCGTTTGCAAAAGTACACTTTTTTTTCGGTTCCGCCAAATTTTTTACAGAAAAATTTTTACCTTTGTCGTAAGCCTTTGTTTTGCAAAAACATACGTCTTACCTAAGAGTGCTACTTGGCACTGTTACACTCGTCGAAAACGCGTTTCAGGCAGTCCGAAAATGCCAAAATATCGTCCTCTGTGGTATCAAAACTGCACATCCAACGCACCTCATCTTTTGCTTCGTCCCAATCGTAGAAAAAATAGTGTTCCTGCAGTTTTGTCCACACCTTGCGTGGCAGACGTGCAAATACCGCGTTTGCCTGAACTGGATAAACAATTTCAACGCCCGGAATATCTTTCACGGCATTGAAGAGCATTTGCGCCATTGCATTGGAATGCTGTGCGTTGCGGCGCCACAGGTCGTGGTTGAAGTAGGCTTTGAACTGGGCCGACACGAAACGCATTTTGGAGCACAGCTGCATAGCCTGTTTGCGGCGGTAGAGGAAATCCTCGTTCAGCATTGGGTTGAGGAGCACCACGCTCTCGCCCATCATAAGTCCGTTTTTGGTGCCGCCAAACGAAACAGCGTCGGCGCCTATGTCGGTGGTCATTTGACGGAAAGTGCAGCCGAGGGCTACGGCAGCGTTGGCCAGCCGTGCCCCGTCGATGTGCAACAGCATGTTGTTGGCATGCACAAAATCGGAAAGGGTTTTCAGCTCTTGCAATGAGTAAAGTGTGCCGAGCTCGGTGGGCTGGGCAATGGATACCACGCGTGGCTGCGAGTGGTGTTGGAAACCAATGCCGTGCAGGTGCTGTTTGATAAGTTCGGGAGTGAGTTTGCCGTCGGGGGTGGCAACGGTTAGCAGTCGCGCACCGGTAAGACGTTGGGGTGCACCGCATTCGTCAACGTTTATGTGGGCAGTTTCGGCACATACAACAGCATGGTGCGAGCGCATCATGGAGTCCAAGCACAGAACGTTGGCTCCCGTGCCGTTGAACACCGGGAACACTTCGGCCTGCGGGCCAAATTGTTGTTTGAACAGTTGTGTGAGCTCGGTAGTTATCTCATCGTCGCCGTAGGCAAGGGCATGTTCGTTGTTGGCAGCCTTGAGGGCTTCCAAAACTTCGGGCGATACGCCGGAATGATTGTCGCTTCCAAATCCTCGTTTCATGATAGTTTTGAAGTGTGTGGTTTAGTTTAAAGAAATCAGAAAAGATTATTGCCGGTAATCATTTTTTGACCAGCGAGAGTCGCGCTTGGCATACGTTGATCACCTCTTGTTGTCCCTCGGTGAGGAAAACAATTATTTTCAGATGTTTCAGGTCCACATCCACATCGGAAATCTGCTGAGGCACGGTATATTGGAACATTTTACGCAGTTGTTTTCCCGCAACGGGCACTATGTCTTCGCCCCATTGTCCCGAAACGAGGTGCCTAAGCATGTGCATGTGGCAGTATTTGCTGGTGTTGAAGTCGTACTGCGACGGATTTTGCAAAGCGCCACCCTCTTGTATGCCCCAAACGCTGTCTTCAACAAGTGCCACATTTATTTTGTGGGTTTCATGCACGGTGTCGTCCTCGAGATAATAAACGGCCACTCCTACTCTCAGCTGGCGCGAAACGGTGTCCAGTTCGGCAATGGCATCGATATTGGCGGTTGCGGTCTGCATCATCACCATGTCGCAGGCATTGGGCCAATAGGGATAATAAATGGCGGTGCCGTGGTTGATTGTGTCCTGCGAAAGGGTTTCGAACACGTGTCGGTTCACCGTTCCGGCGGGATATTTGCACAGGTAGGACTGTGCCAGCAGTTCGGTGCCGAAATCGGTGGTGTAGGTGTTGTCGGCACAGATGCCTGCATGTATGTTGAGCCCGAAAATCCTGCCGGGATGGGTTACCAGCAGGCCGTTCAGAGTGCGATGGCCGGCGGCACAGTCAGCATCGTTGATGCCTGTGAACACCTCAACAAGTGCGTTGCGCTCCTGCGGACGTGTTGGAGCCTTGACAGAGGCCATAAAGGCGATGGAGTCGTCGGTGTCGTCGTCGGGCGTACAGCATGTAAAACCTGCCGAGAGTGCCAAGACAATCGTTGCAAAGACAATAGTTTTTATTTCCATATCCGGATGTTTTTAGGATAACGCTTTTGTCAAAAATTTGTTGTATAAAACGAACAAAAAAAAGGGGCGGAAAAGAATGCCGCCCCCAATGTTATTCAAATTTCTATACTTCGATTATTGAAGAGTGATTTTTGCCTTGCAGGCGTTAACCACATTGGTGTTGCCTTCGGCAACAAACACTATAACTTCCAAGTCTTCCAGAACAGCTGGTTCGGAGTTGCTGTTTACCGGATCGGTATAAGCTTCGGGAATTGAGTATGTGTAAGTCTTGTCGATCATGGAACCGCTTGTTACAGGCGAGATTGCTTCGCCCCACTGTCCGGTAACAAAGTCGCGGAACATCTCCATGTGGCGATATTGTGAACCTTCAACCTGTGCGGGGTTCCTTGACGAACCGGTCTGGGCACCAATCACATTGTTCTGCACTATAGCGATATTCAATTTATTGCTTGTTCCCACACCATCGCTTGTGTAATAAACTTTCACATGCACTATGAGCTCGCGTGTGCTTTTGTTGATTGTAGCTGCCGCGGCTACATTGGCACAAGCCTGCTGCGAAGCAATTTGTTGTGCCCAAGGAGCGTAGGTGTTCGACGAATCGTTCACGCCAAAGGTAATTTTGTCAGAGCTGCCTGTAAAGTTGGTACGGTTGAACATTGCTGCAGGTGTGCCATAACTGCCATTTTCAACATTGAAATTGCTGTTGAGCGTTCTGCCATAATCAGTGCAATAAGCATTTGCCAAACTGCCAGCAATATGATAGTTTATCACGAAACACTTGCCGCTCATCTCATCCCTAACCTCACCTGCATACTTGTGTCCAAGGGGGCACCATGTACAACGGTTGCCTGTAAATTCTTCAAGCAGGACATTTTTCATCCCTGCCGTTTGCGACACTTCCACTGCCAATGGATCGGATTCGTCTTCCTCTTCCTCTTCATTTTTTGTGCATCCGGTAAGGCACAGGGCTGTGGCCACTATTGCCAATCCAAAAATTCTGAATGTTTTTCTCATTTTCAATATTTTTTATGTTTATAACAAAAGTAATTATCGTATTGTAAGGTTTGCCTTGCAGGCATTTATCACCTCTTCGTTGGTTTGTGTAACGAACACTACAATTTCCAGATCGTCGAGAACCACGGCCTCGGTAGTGTTGTTGGTGGGGTCGGTGAACGATTCAGGGATGGTGTAGGTGTAGGTGCGTTCTATCAGCGAGCCTTGCGAAACAGGCGATATATTTTCGCCTTCGGTGTAGGTATTGGTCATGGAGGAATACGAGAAACGTGTGATGAACTTAAGGAACATCTCGTTGTGTTTGTACTGATTGCCAACCACTTGGTCGGGGTTGCCCGATGAGCCGCTTTGTGTTCCCATCACATTGTTCTGTATCAGCGCCACGTGCAGTTTGTTGTTGCTGCCGGTGCCGTTGTCGGTATAGTACACCTTCACTTTAAGCTCCAGCGTGCGCGTGGTTCTGTCGATGCGTGCGGCGGCAGCCACGTTGGCGCAAGCAGGCATGGCGGCAATCTGTGCGGCATCGGTGCCGTAGTTGCCGTAACTTTCGGTGAGCTTGGCGGAGCCGTTGTTGAAATCGTGGCGGTTTATCAACGCTGCCGGAATGCTGTAACTGCCGTTGGCCACATTATAAGCGCTGTTGAGCACATTGCCGGCCTGAGTGGTATAAGCTACGGCCAGACCGCCTGCCACATGGTAGTTTATAACAAAAGCCTTTCCGGGATAAGCAGCCACAACCTCGTTGGCGGCCTTGTGACCGAGCGGACAATATCCGCAACGGTTGCCGGTAAACTCCTCGATAAGTATGCTGCGGGTGGTGGGTGTTTGCGACACGTTCACCACAAGGGTGTCGGAATTTGGGTCAGGGTCCGGGTCGGGGTCCGGATCGGGTTCGGGGGTTACTTGCGACTGGGTCGAATTCTCGTTTTCATCCTTTGTGCAGGAATACAGGCATAGGCCAATGCTTACAAAGGATATTGCAAATAGGGTGAATACTTTTTTCATGACGGTATTTTTTTTATTCTTTTACAAATGAGCGTGCCGACACGCCTTCCGTAGTGGTTACACGCAGGATGTAGCCGCCTCTGTTGAGGTTGGCGACATCAAATGTTTTAACACCTTGCATTGTAACGACTGTTTTGCCTTGCATGTCGAATATCTCCACTTTTTCGATTTGCTGCTGGCAATCGATGAAAAGGGTGTTTTTCACGGGGTTGGGATAAATGGCGAAATCGGTGGTTGCCACGCCGTTGATAGAGGCACCTCTTGTGCAGTTGAGAAATATTGAGGCCTGTGAGCCGAAACGTCCGTCGTGAGTTGCCACTGTGCCGTTGTTGTCGGTAACGCTGAAATGTCCGTTGCCGTAGCCACCGTTGATACCATCACCTTCGGAGTCATAAACTTCAACACGATAGCAGCCGTTGCTTGGAACGGGCAATTTTATGGTATATGTCTGCGACGAGTTTGTGTATGGGCCGCCGGAGGCGATAACGCGTCCGTTAGAGGCTTTGAACTTGAAGGAGGTTTCGGAGCCATATCGGTCGGTGGTAAGCAAGAGCGTGAGGGTGTCGCCCACGGCTGGGGCACTGATTTTGTTTAGCGTGCATAAAGCGGAATCGCCGGTGGTTGGCTGCCCGTTGGCGCTTGTTACTGTGGCAAAACCTGTGTAATCGGTAGCCGAGGCGAAATTGCCAGCCATTACAGGCAGATGCATGGTGTCGGAAGCCATCGGGGCAATTTGCAGACCCGAACGTGTGTAGGTGGCAGAGCCGGTAGTGGTAGTGCCGTAGGTGAGTTCGAACGATGTAATGGTGTCGTTACCGTAATTGAACAACGAAACATAGGTAGGGAACTCCAAGTCGCAGCTGGTTGTCGGTATTTCGGTAAGGGCGGTTGGAATAAGGCTGCCGTTGACGAAAGACATCGACGCTTCGCAGCCTGTGATGATATCGGCCTTGCTTTCCGAAACGAAGGCTATTACCTTAAGGTCGCTGTAAACTATTGGCACATTGCTTATTTCAGTCGGGATGGTGTAGGTGTAAGTTCTGGAAACAAAGGCTCCGCTGTCGGTGGTGTAAACGGTGTCGCCCCATGTGCTACCGTTCACAAAAGCGCGGAACATGTGCTGGTGATTGTACAACGAGCCAACTATTTGCGTCGGGTTAAGTGATGATCCGACCTGAGGTCCCAATATGTTGTCCTGCAAAAGTGCCACGCTGATGAAATTGGTGTTTGCACGGCTGCTGTCGGTGTAAAAGAGCTCAACATCAACAGTCATGATGCGTGTGGCGCAATCGATGGTGCAGCGGGCGGCTATATTGGCACACGAGGGCTGATTCATTATCGTATTGGCGTTGCTTACAAACTGACCACGGTTTAATACAGGGGTGCTTGAGCTGCCGAATTTTGTGCGGTTTACCATTCCTGCAGGATAACTTGTAACATTCCAGTTTGCACGGAGCTGCTCACCGGCGGCAGTGGTAAATGTGTTGGCCGCATAACCGCCGGCATGTATGTTTATGCCGAACACACGTCCGGGATTACTGGTTATCAGCTGATTTACAATTCTATGCCCATCGGGACAATATTGGCAATTTATGCCAGTGAATTCTTCTACTACAACATTTTTGTTCGAAGGTGTTGTCGAAACAAATGTTTGAGCGGTTGCAACAAGTGCTGCCACTATCATTGGCAGAGACACGAGTACTATTTTTTTCATTTTTCACAAATATATGTTTTACCAATTTTTCGAACTGCAAAGTTACATTTTTTTTTACATTTGCACAAACTTTTATAACATTTTTCACAACATTTTTTTTAATGAAAAAATTAGCGTACCTTTGCATGATTGCCGAAAGCACGCAAAACAAACACAACAAACTATCAACCAACATATTGCAAACAACGCGATGAATATCTACAACATAAACGAAGCAAACCATCTGCCCCAAGGCACAGCCGTTTCGGTTGGCATGTTCGACGGTGTGCACCGCGGGCACCAGAAAGTTTTGCGTTCGTTGGGCGTTTTTGCAGAAAATTTGGGCTCCGATGCCATGGCCATAACCTTCGACCGCCACCCGCGCCTTGTGCTTGCCGCAGAGAACAACGCTTTCCACCTGCTCAACACCAACGACGAACGGTTTCGGCTTATCGAAAATTGTGGCATCGACAACCTGCTGGTAATACCTTTCACACCGCAAGTGGCGGCACTATCGGCCTGCCAGTTTGCCCACAAATACCTTGTGGAAACCCTTGGCATAAAAGGACTTCTGCTCGGATACGACAATATGTTCGGTAACAAACAGAACAACGATTTCGATCAAATTCCGGCACTTGCCACCCAATGCGGCTTTGCAATTGCCAACGAAGGCAGCGTTTCCGAAAACGGCACACAAATAAGCTCCACGCAGATACGCAAAGCGTTGAGCAACGGCAACATAGCACTGGCCAACAGTATGCTTGGCTACACATACAATACATGTGGAACTGTGGTGAAAGGCCGCCAAGTGGGACGCACACTGCATTTTCCTACGGCCAACATACACTGCTCCGACCCTCTGAAAATGCTCCCCGCCGATGGAGTTTACTGCGTAACGATAACCATTGACAATCAGCCGTTTGATGCCATGTGCAACATCGGCATTCAACCCACTTTCGACAGCCAGAACAGAACTATCGAAGTACATATATTTGATTTTCTGCAAGATATATACAGCAAGGAGGTAACTCTATTTTTTTGCGAAAAAATTAGGGACATACAACGTTTCGACAGTACGGAAAAACTTGTAAACCAACTTGTTGCAGACAAACAAAAGTGCTTGCAGTATTTTGCACGAAAAATGGAGAAGCAATGAACAAAGGTGTGGCAATGCTAATTATGGTGCTGGGTGTCAGCATGAGCGTTTTTTCGCAGCGCGGACGCGTTTACACCTCGCTCGAAGAGATAACCGAGCCCGACAGTGTATATTGCTTGACGCTGAAACACAAGCGGTTGAAGACGTTTCCCGAACAAATACTTCAGCTGCGCAATCTGGAGCGCCTCGACCTCAGCTGGAACCGCATGCACACCTTGCCTCCCGAAATTGGCACCATGCACAACCTTACATACCTGAACCTGAACCACAACCGTCTCGACTCAGTACCGAAAGAAATAGCCTACCTGCAAAAGCTCAGCACTTTGGTACTATCGCGCAACCGCATTCTGGAGCTGCCTGCCGAAATGGGCAACATGCCCAACCTGCGCGAGCTGCTGATGCTGTCGAACGGCATAAAAAAAATGCCCGACAGTTTCCGTCAGCTCGACAACACTCTACAAATTATCGACTTGCGTGCCAACCCGCTCACCTACGACGACCAGCTCGACATTAAAGACCTGCTGCCAACGCCAAAGAAAAAAATGACCCGTGTCTGCAACTGCCAATAACATGAACAACAGCGACTTACATATTGCCATAGTGCAACAGGACATTGTTTGGGAGGACAAGGAGGCCAATTTCCGGAAACTGGAAAACACTTTCGAAAGAATATCCCAACCCATTGATTTGGTGATACTTCCGGAGACATTCAACACCGGCTTTTCGCCAAACGCCCCTGCCCTTGCCGAACCCAACAACGGACCCACTTTCCAATGGGTGAAACGGTGGGCGGAAAAACTCGCCACCACTTTCATAGGCAGCTGGTACGCAACAGATAACGGCCACATTTACAACCGTTTGTTCTGCATATCGGACAACAACACATGGCAATACTACGACAAACGCCACACCTTTCGCCTAAGCGCTGAGGCTCAGACTGTTGAGCGCGGAAACCGCATAATGACCATTGGTATCGGCAATTGGCGGGTGCGTCCTTTTGTATGCTACGACCTACGTTTCCCCACTTGGGTGCGCAATAGCTACAATGCCGACAATCAGCAGTTTGCATACGACGTCGGCATTTATGTGGCCAACTGGCCAGCCACCCGCGCCAAAGCTTGGCAACGTCTTTTGCAGGCACGATCCATCGAAAACCTCAGCTATACCATTGGCGTGAACCGAGTGGGCATCGATGCCAAAGGAACGCCACACTCCGGCAACTCTATGGTGGTGAGCCCTAACGGCAACATCATTCATCAGGTGGAAAGTGGTACCGAGAATATTAAAATGTTATCGCTAAACCACAGCAATTTAGACCGTTACCGAAAAAAATACCCGTTCCATCTGGACT
Source organism: uncultured Bacteroidales bacterium (assembly GCA_937915785.1). GTDB lineage: Bacteria > Bacteroidota > Bacteroidia > Bacteroidales > P3 > UBA1219. The sequence goes on along the minus strand of CALGGY010000122.1, from coordinate 5,173 downwards.
GGGACTGAATAATTAGGAGTTGGGAGTTTGAAGTTGGGAGTTGGGAGTTGGGAGTTTGAAGTTGGGAAATTGGAATTAGGATTTAAAATTTGATGTTAGACATTTAATTTGTAATGAGTAATTTGAAATATATCAGACGAATGGCTACAGTTTTGTATTTGACTAATTTTCAACAACCTTGGAGAGGCTAAATTTCAATAACCACGTACAATCGTAGCGCTGTGCGGCGACGAAACAATCTCACTCAAAGCGTCCCGAAGGGACGCGACAATGAGTTGGTTTGTCAAAAATCAGTAGCATGTTGAGCTATAGCGAATAAAATAAGATGAATAATACAATATAATAAAATAAAAAATACAGCAAATAAAAGATATGAAAATAGTTACTGTAGAACCCTTGGGAATATCTGTGCCGCAGTTCGAGAGTTTGAAAAAAGAGTTTGCCGCACAGGGACACGAATTTGAATATTACACCGACCGCAACGAAGCCCCCGACGAGCTTGCCAGCCGCATTGGAACCGCCGACATAGTGGTGATTTCGAACATAAAAGTCTCTGCCGAGACCATGAGCCGTTGCCCCAATCTGAAAATGCTTTCGGTAGCTTTCACCGGCTTGGACCACATAGATTTGGAATACTGCCAAAGCCACAACATTGCAGTGATGAACGCCTCCGGGTACAGCACCGTGGCAGTAAGCGAATTGGCCATAGGCCTGATGCTCAACGTGTACCGCAAAATCAGCTCTTTCGACAGCACCATCCGCAACGGCGGCACACGCAACAACTACCTTGGCCTCGAGCTTGGCGGAAAAACTGTTGGCGTTGTTGGCACCGGCGCCATTGGCACACAAACCATACGTCTACTCCGAGCTTTTGGGTGCAACGTGTTGGCTTTCAGTCGTTCGGAACGCTACGAGGTGAAACAGATTGGTGCAAAATACGTAACCCTCGACCAACTGATGGCTCAAAGCGACATTGTTACACTGCATGTGCCGTTGAACAAAGAATCGCACCATCTTATCGGCAAACACCAACTCTCGCTGATGAAACCCTCGGCAATACTTATAAATACCGCCCGTGGCAATGTGGTGGACATTCCAGAACTTGCCACAATGCTGAAAGACAACAGGATAGCCGGAGCAGGCATCGATGTTTTCGAAACCGAACCCCCACTGCCCGCCGGACATCCGCTAAGCGATGCGCCAAACTGCGTGATGGTGCCTCACATTGGCTACGCCACACGCGAGGCTTTCGACATCCGCGCAGGCATTGTTATGGACAACATTCGCCAATGGCTAAAAAACCACCAGAAATGAAAAAAAAACAACGCAAAAAATTATGGCTTTTTGCAGGTGGCACCGTTGCCGTTCTGTTGGCCGCCACCGCCATGACTTTCTATCTGGCTTTGAACAACAAAAAGGTGGACAATACCGAAACTGTTGTGCTATACATACCTACTAGCTCCAATTACGCACAAGTAATTGATACACTTTGCGTTAAACATTGTTTGGAGGATACCTCGTTTTTTGCCATGCTGGCCCGATATAAAAAATACCCTGCCCACGTAAGGCCCGGTCGTTACGTTGTAGAACCGCAGATGAGCATCAACGCCCTTGTAAACAAACTGAAATCGGGCAGTGAGGACGCACAGCAGGTTACCATAGGCAAATTCCGTACGAAGGAGGCCCTTGCCGGACGGCTGGCACGCAAATTCGAGTTCGACTCGGCGCAGATGATGAATGCTTTGAACAACGACTCGCTGATGAGGGCACTCGGATACAGCCGCGAAACGGCTACTGCTATCTTTGTGCCAAACTCTTACGAGTTTTATTGGACCACCACTCCCGAAGAATTTCTGCAACGCATGAAAGAGGAGAACGACCGTTTTTGGACCAACAGCCGCCGTCGGAAACTCGAAAAAACCGGTCTCTCGCGTGTCGAAGCCATCACCCTTGCGTCCATTGTGGAGGAGGAAACCAACAAGGACGACGAAAAAGCCACCATTGCCAGCGTTTACCTGAACCGGCTGCGCAAGGGCATGCTACTGCAGGCCGACCCAACGGTGAAATTCGCCGTACAGGACTTTTCGCTGCGACGCATCTTGAACAAACATCTGCAGTACGACAGCCCGTACAACACATATATATATAAGGGGCTGCCGCCCGCACCCATCTGCATACCTTCCGCCGCATCGATAGACGCCGTTTTGGAAAACAAAAGCACCAACTACCTGTATTTCTGCGCCAAAGAGGATTTTTCGGGTTACCACAATTTTGCCGTAACCATTGCCGAGCACAACATCAACGCCGCCAAGTTCCGCAACGAACTGAACAAGAGAAAGATATACAAGTAAAAAAGAGGTAAAAACCTACGCTTAATCTTCTACCAGACGCTACGATATACCACCGTTACGCTTGTCGCCACACATACGTTTTCCTTTGGCGTTAAAAAAGATATATTTTGATGCTTGGTCGTTTTCTGACCAATAGCAACCGAAAGCGCCTTTGTACTGCACATCGCCATGACAATAACGATATCCATGTGCATGAAGTATATATGGTTGACGTTTGGACAAACTACCTTGTAGCCACTATTGTCAACCCATATCCATTCACATTCACCCATAAGTTCCACCCATTGACCCCGCAAAAGAACATCGCCTCCAGATACGAAGAGCGTCGGGAATTTGGTACGATGAAAAAAAAGATGATTCAGCTATAGTATTGTACTCGTTCACATCTTTCCATTTCGTGCCAATAGGAAGACCCAAATCCACAAAACTCTGTGCCGACAGTGAAAAAGCCACACATATCAATAGTGATATAAAAACGTTTTTTTTTCAAAACAATGTTTTATTTCAATATGATGTTATATTTTCACAAGACGCACATTAAGGCTCCAAACAATACCAAAAGAACTATCCCCGCGCCAAGTAAAGCCGTCGAATGCCAGACAATAGTCTTGGTTTGGATCCTTTAGTTCGCAAGACCAAATAGCTCCCAAGTTGCCTGCCCTAAGATTGCCGTCAAAATCCACAACACCAATAGCTGGAAGAAATATAGAGTTCCCATTGGGACCGGTTACAGTATAACCATTCACACCGTCTATTTCGGTCCAATTCCAATTGCAAGTGTATTGAAGTTCTTCAATTTGAGCCTTGGTAGGCATATTGGTGCCGAATTTCTCCATAGCAGTTTCGAAATCGTAGAAACCTTCTTCATTTTCGGAACACCATTTAGTGCCACTTTGGAGACCTAAATCGACATAAGATGCGTTGCTGACCTCATTCCATTCAGTCTCTTCATCCGTATTTTCCTTGCTGCAACCCAATTGGATACCTATTGCCAATGGGAGCAAACATGCCAGTAATAAATTTCGGAAAGCAAATCTTTCCATAAAATAAACCAATTAGACAAAAATAAGAGAATTTTGAAACTATAGCTCCACCATGAAGCGAACTATCAAAAGCCAAATTAGTACAACAACTGCTTTGACATTTTCTGAGCCACTGTTTTTATGGCGTCAACATCGCGTATGATGCTTTGCGACAACATGCGTGTGATATTGCCGGTAGCGCAATTTATCAACATGCTTTCAACGTGGAGCCTGCCGTTTCGCTCATCGATAATGGTGTAGCAGATATTGTCGATGCCATTGAGGTTGGCAAGGGCAGTGCGATACTGGGATGCAACTTTGCGGTTGGTTCTGTCTATTGTCAACGCTTGCGACAAGCTGTCGGCGGAGGAGTTTGCTCCAACAAGGTTGAATTCGGTAAAACCGCCCATCACATCGATGAAAGCATTTTTCAGGGCTGTTTTGTAGGTGTTTATTGCACTACCTGCTGGCGATGCTACGTAAATATTGCTCTGAGCGAAAACACTTGTTGTGGTTACGGTGACCAAAATCAGTGCTATAAGGACTATTCTCTTCATTTTATTTGTTTTTTTCATCGGGTTTGGAACTGCAAAGATACGTTTTTTTTTTGTTCTTTCAAAACTAAAGTCCAATAATTTACTTTTTTATTCAAAAATATAGACACTTGCATACAAAAATTGTATCATCGGGGCTGTTAAAAAAGATAGCCAACCTTGATCGACAGCATGTGCGGCGAAAGCACGCCCCTACTGAAAGCAGGAGCAGCTGTTTCCTCATAACCCATTGGATTGTTGTATATTACCTCTGCGTCGCTGATAACGCGAGCTGTGCCAAGATAGTGGTAAAAAATGCCCACTTGTATATGTCCAAGAAACACAGCTCCGGCACCCGCGGCGGCGGCGAACGAAAATTTTGTCCTGTAATCCTCTGTGTATGAGTGTGCCTCGCTATTGTGCTTGTACATGTTCCAATATTCGTAGTGGTCAGTAATTATCCGCATGTTGGCTCCAACACCCAGTTCGGCAAATATCGAAATGTCGCGGTTTCTGGTATAGATATCGTAGCGGCAGCCTGCCAACACTGGGATATTGAAATATACGGGGAACCGCTGCTCGTACTTGTCGTGGGAGTTTATGTTGGCCACTTCGTATTGCTCTTTGTAGTCGCGCAGGGCTTTGTTCAGCGGGTTGAAAAAGAACTCTGCCGACAGAAAAACGCTCAGCTCTTCGATTCCGGATATGCGTTTGGCACCCATAATGCCGACATTGGCACCTATGCCGGCTCCTCCATACTGCGATTCGTCGGCCAGACCCCATTTCTGCGGCTCGTCATCCTTAACAGTGGCTTTGCCAAAATTGCCCACAGGCAAACTGCCGCCCATACTTACAACTCCGTAAAAATCGGCGGTCTGCGAAAAACAGACGGTGCCTGCAAAAAGCATTGCTGCAATAACAATAACAACTCGTTTCATGATGGTTCTAAAACTTTTTTTGAAGTTGCAAAGTTACACTTTTTTTCCGAAAAACACACTTTTTTTGTCAAAATAAGGACAAACGACATCCTTGTGAGCAATGGAACAAGTTATCACCACGATGGTTTGAAAACTTTAAATCCGTTTTTTTGCCAAAAATCAAAAAAAAATGGTACATTTGCAAAACTTGAGACGTCAGCCTTCTCAAATCAACCCACTGATAATCATAAAAATACAACAGAATATGCAAGTCAACAGAAGAAAAGAGCTTTTTCCGAACGTTACCGACGAACAGTGGAACGACTGGAAATGGCAGGTGAAAAACCGTA
>CALGGY010000121.1 GCA_937915785.1 uncultured Bacteroidales bacterium | reverse complement strand
TTGGTGTCCTCGTAGGCGGTGAATTTGAGCTGCACGTTGGCGGGCGCCAGCCCCAAGGCGGCCAGGGCGGGCAGCACATACAGCGGCATGTCCGCTCTTTGCGAAAAAATTGGCGACTACGCAATTAACGTTTCCGAAGGCATCAAAGGCAAATCGCAAAAATTTGCCGAACACCACCTCACCCCTGCGAATTAGCAGTTGTCCCAGCCTGCGGGTCGGATCGCAGAGCATTGCACTTTTTTTGGCAAAATCTTGTTTTAAAAGGTTTTGCCAATGTGCTTTTTGTTTTGTAACAAAAACGTAACAATTAGGCAATTCAAAAGTAACAGCAAAACCATAAATTTGCCACCGATTAAAACAACCGCAATCTGGTACATGCCAAGTGCATTTGCTTGATTATCAAAAACATATACATGGAAGCTATTTGGATACTGTTTAAAGTTATCGGAGCCATCGCCATTTTCATCTACGGAATGAAACTGATGAGCGAGGGCTTACAAAAATTGGCCGGACGCGGCATGAGGCACATCATGGGCAAAATTACTGGCAATCCGATAAGTGGCATTCTTGTGGGCACCCTGCTCACCGTTGTGGTGCAATCGTCGTCGGCATCCACCGTTATGGTGGTGAGCTTTGTCAATGCCGGACTTATGGACCTTGCAGGGGCCATCTCCATGATAATGGGGGCCAACATAGGCAGCACGCTAATCACCTGGATATTAAAGATTTTCGCCCTCGGCGGATCAGAAAGCAGTTTCAGCCTGCCGCTTACATTGCTGGCTTTTGCTCTTTTTTTCATGTTCACCAAAAGCGAAAAACTCAAATATTTCGGCGAGTTTGTAATAGGTTTTGCCCTGCTGTTGCTTGGCATGGATTTCCTGCAGTCGTCGGTGCCCAACTTGGAGGATTACCCCGCATTCCTCTCCACCATGGGAGCCATCTCCGACCACGGCTACCTTTCGGTACTGCTGTTCACCGTCATAGGCATTGTGCTCACCTGCATTGTTCAGGCTTCGGCAGCAATGATGGCCATTGCCCTCACCATGTGCTACAACGGCTGGATTGGTTTCGAAGTGGCAATGGCTCTGGTGATGGGACTTAACATCGGCACCACCATCACCGCCAACATCGCCGCCATGGTGGCCAACAGCGTGGGTAAAAAGGCGGCACGCGCGCACCTCGTTTTCAACGTTATAGGCGCCATCATCATGCTCATAGCTTTCCGTCCGGTGATGATGCTTGTGGACTACGTAACCACCGCCGCCACAGGCATAAGCCCATACACCACACCGGGCTCAGCCGGCTACAACCCTCAAACATTGCCTTGGGCACTCTGCTTCTTCCACACTTTCTTCAACGTGGTGAACACCCTGATACTTGTGTGGTTCATACCTCAGCTCATCAAAATTGTGGACTGGATGGTGAAAACCAAGGAAGAAGATGCAGAGGACGAATTCCGACTCACCTACATCGACGGCGCTTGGATGAACACCGCCGAACTCAATATTCGTCAGGCACAAAAGGAAATAGAGCATTTCTCGCAGCGCGTGGTGCGGATGTACACTTTCCTTCCACAGCTCGACAATGCCAAGGACAAGGAATTTGAGGAAATAATGAAACGCACCGAAAAATACGAGGGCATCACCGACCGCATGGAACTGGAGATAGCATCGTTCCTCACCAAAGTGTCGGAAGGCGACCTCAGCAACGAAAGCTCGCAGCGCATCAGCTCCATGCTCCGCATTGTGGACAACCTCGAAAGCATTGGCGACTCAATATACCAGCTGGCCTTACTCAAGAAAAACCAGCGCGAGCAGGGCATCACCCTCGACCAAGAATGCCGGCACAACCTCGAAAACATGTACCACCTTGTGGAAAAAACTCTGCAAGTGATGGACTACAACCTTAACCAGCCCTACGACAAAATAGACCTTACCGAGGCCTACGCCGCCGAAAAAGCGGTGAACGAATATCGCGACAAGCTGCGCAGCCACCATCTCGACTCCATCAAAGCCGGCGCCTACAGCTATCAGGTGGGAACCACATACAGCGGAATGTACGCACTGTATGAAAAAACCGGCGACTACGTAATCAACGTGTCGGAAGCCATAGACCTCGACAAATCGCAGAAAAGCGTGGAACACAACATGTCTGCAAAAAAATAACCTGCCATGCCGACACTATTCACCACAAACCCAACGCCATACATCATTGCCGGCCCGTGCAGCATAGAGTCGCAGCGGCAGTTTGCCGAGAGCGTGGAGGCGCTTTCGCAAATGCCACAAGTTTCGATGATACGCTGCGGAGTGTGGAAACCACGCACCCGGCCCGGCTCTTTCGAAGGGCGTGGCGAAGAGGCGCTACAGTGGATAAAACAGCTTAAAAAACAGCACCCAAACCTGCTTTTTGCCGCCGAAGTGGCCACCCCGCAGCATCTGGAGCTGTGCCTCAAATACAGCATCGATGCGGTGTGGATTGGCGCCCGTACATCGGGCAACCCCTTCTCCGTGAGCGAGTTGTGCAATGCTTTGAAAGGTTGCCGGCTGCCCGTGTTGGTGAAAAACCCCCTAATACCCGACATCAAACTCTGGACCGGTGACATCGACCGTGTGCGCAACGCCGGCATCAGCGACGTGGCTGCAGTGCACCGCGGCTTTTTCCTCGATAACAACCTCGGCTACCGCAACAACCCGCTGTGGAAAATACCCATCGAACTGAAACGCCTGCACCCCGACCTGCCACTGCTCTGCGACCCCAGCCATATCAGCGGCAACGCCGCTCTGGTGGCCAAAGTGTCGCAAACAGCCATGGACCTCAATTTCGACGGACTGATGGTGGAAACCCACCCGCATCCCAAGCAGGCCCTCACCGACGCCGCACAGCAGATTACTCCCGCACAGCTTGCGGAACTCATCTACAACCTACGTATCCCAGATAAAAACAACGCTATCCCCAACGAGCTGCAACTGCTTCGTCAGCAGATAGATATGATAGATAGCCAACTGTTGCAACTCCTTGCCGACCGCAACCGCGTGTCGCAAACAATTGCCGGTATCAAAAAAGCCAACAACTTGTCAATCTTGCAGATAAACCGTTGGGAACAGTTGCTGAACGCCCATCTGGCCGACGCTGCCGAAATGGGACTCTCGCAGGACTTTGTACGCCGCATTTTCGAAGAAATCCACACCGAAAGCGTGCGCCTGCAGGACGAACAAATGCATGGCAAGCAGTAGAACAAAGCTCCAATCTGTCCTTTTTTGGGGGGTGGGGTTGACCTTTGCCGATATTTTCAACAATTTGATTGTCAGTACTATGTTTTTTGCTATCTGCCAATCCGAAAAAAAAGCGTATCTTTGCACACGCAAATGGAAAAAAATTTGTACATAATAGGTGGGTGCAATGGAGCAGGAAAAACCACTGCGTCGTACACCGTGCTGCCCGAAGTGCTGGGCTGCCGCGAGTTTGTAAACTCCGATGAGATAGCGCGCGGGCTGTCGCCTTTCAATCCATCGTCGGTAACGCAAGCCGCCGGACGGATTATGGTTAACCGCATACGCGAGTTGCTGGGTAAGGACGAAACCTTTGCCATCGAAACCACCCTCTCGCGCACCTACCTCAGCCTCGTGCGGCAAGCCCATGCCAAAGGTTATATCGTAACACTTATTTTTTTCTGGCTCCGCACTCCGGAGCTCGCTTTGCAACGTGTTGCCGAACGCGTACGCAACGGAGGGCACGACATACCGGCCCCCACCACCCGACGTCGCTACGTTGCGGGTATCACCAACTTTTTCGAACTCTATACCGACGCCGTCGACTGCTGGGTGATTTACGACAACAGCATATCGCCGCGCACTATCGTGGCAAGGGGTGGAAAAGATGTGCCCACAACAATACTCGACAACGAGTTATTCACTAAAATGAAAAGTTATGTCCGACAAAGAAATACTTGATTTTACCGCACGTCTGCAATACGGCCTCGACGTTGCCGAACGACGGATGCTCGAAAAAAAAGCACTGCATGGACAGAACATCGTGGTGTGTACCAAAGATGGAGTGATAATGCAGATACCAGCCAAAAAAGCGATGAAACAATTGCGCGACTGACGTGTCTACAACCGATTTTTTCTCGCAGCAGGGCAAAATACAGCGCTTGTCCTGCCAGTGTGGTGGTAAAAAGTGTTTTTATGATGATAATAAACAGATATGAAAGTTAATATAGTACAGCTAAACCTCGCCACGGGCAATGTGGCCAAAAATCTAGAAAATATAAAAACGGCCCTCGACACTCCTCAAAGCCGCGAGTCGTTGCTCTCCGTTTTCCCAGCCAACACCATTTGTGGCTATCCTCTATACAACTCGGTGGTTTACAATGATTTGCAAAAAGAGGCGCAAGCCGCTCTCCAAACCTTGGTCGACCTTTCCGAACACCGCGCTTTTATTGTGGGAATGCCGCTCCATGTGCAGGATCGCGGACTTTGCAACGCTCTTATCTTTGTGCAGAACAATGCCATACGCGCCGTTGTTACCAAAAAATACCTTAACCTCGACGAACAGAAATTCTTTGTACGTGGCGAAGGTGTGCAAGTGGTTCAGTATCAGAACCAACAGATTGCCATCGGCTTTTACGAGGACATTAAGGAACTTTCCAAAACCCACACCCCCGACCTCGATATCGTAGTTTGCTGCGGATGCAATGTGTTCGATTACAATAAGCCCTACCGCACTCGCTACAAAATGCAGAAAATTGTGGAGTCGCTCAACAGTTCGCTCGTATTTGTCAACCGCATAGGAGGCGAGGGCGGCACCTTGTTTGCCGGCGGCTCCATGGCTATCAACGCCGCTGGCAATGTGCTTGCACAACTGCCTTATTTCGAAGAGGATAACCAATGTGTGGATTTGCAGATTATCCGCAACATCGACGACCATAAGCCCGAAGTGGTGGAGCTGGTGCACAAAGCCCTTGTTACCGGCATCCGCGACTATTTTGCCAAAAACGGCTTCACCAAAGCTGTGCTTGGCCTTTCCGGTGGCATCGACTCGGCGCTGGTGGCCGCTCTTGCCGTGCAAGCTCTTGGAAGTGAGAACGTTCACGGCGTGCTGATGCCTTCCGAATACTCCAGCGACCATTCCATCACCGACGCCGTGGCCCTGGCCAAAAACTTGGGCATGAGCTACGACATAGTGCCTATCAGCGACGTGTTCCATTCGCTGAAAACCACCATGAAACCGCTGTTTGCAGGCATGCCCGAGGATGTTACCGAAGAGAATATGCAGGCGCGTGTCCGCGGAGTTATACTGATGGCAGTGTCGAACAAAACGGGTGCTGTGCTGCTCAACACCTCCAACAAAAGCGAGGCTGCCGTGGGCTATGGCACGCTCTACGGCGACATGTGCGGCGCGCTGGCCGTTATCGCCGACCTCTACAAAAACGAGGTTTACGAACTTGCCAGCTTCATAAACCGCGATGGCGAGCTTATTCCGCAGAACACCATCGACAAAGCACCTTCCGCCGAACTCCGTCCCGATCAAAAAGACAGCGATTCTCTGCCCGACTACGACGAACTCGACGCCATACTCTCCATGCACCTCGAATGCGAGATGGACTTTGAACAGATTTGCGCCGAAGGCCACGAACCCGACACCGTGCGACGTGTGCTACGACTGGTGAAAAACAACGAGTACAAACGTCGTCAGGTGGCTCCCATACTCAAAGTGTCGCCCATGACCTTTGGCCACGACCGCAAAACCCCCATCTCATAACTCGGCCACTCGCCATGGATGCCGACTATCTGCTCGACATACAGCTCGAAGCCTTCGACCTGTTGAGCCAATTTATCAACAACATTCCCGATGCCATAAGCTATAAGCTTGTATATCAGCTTGTTCAGCAGATAGGTTGCGACCCAAAATATGCCTATACTCTGCTTCTGGCTGCGGCTTGCGGATTGGATACTAACGGCAACCCACGTCATCGCGATATTTTCCAGATGGTGTTCGTGCCCGCCGTGCACCTGCTCGATGTTCGCGAATATCAGGAAAACCGCTACTACAGCGACATCGATTTCCGACAAAAGACCCAAAACCGCTGGCAGCTGCGCCAAATGCACTACAAGCCTTTCGAAGCCTTTGTTTGCAACGACATCGAAACTACGGCGGAAGGACTTCAGATTCCGCAGATAGGCGTTTTTGCCGAGCCGTTTGCCTATCCGGCAGTGATGCAGGACCAACGCATCTGGATGACCATTACGCCAAACGAGGTGGAAACAATGAAAACCCCACTGCTGCACGCCGCGGGCCACGTGCTTACCTACGGCCTCGGACTTGGATATTTTGCCTACATGGCCTCGCTCAAACACGATGTGCAAAGTGTAACCATAGTGGAGCGCGACGAGGACATAATACAGCTGTTCAAAACTTGTATCCTGCCGCAATTTTCTGAAAAAGAGAAAATTACGGTAATAACCGATGACGCGCTCCATCATGCCGCCTACGTTTTGCCCTGTAGCAATTGCAACTATGTTTTTGCCGACCTTTGGCACGATGTGTCGGATGGATTGCCGATATATTTGAAAATGAAAAAGTTGGAACACTTGTCGCCTGACGTGAAATTTGACTACTGGATAGAAAAAAGCATAAAGTGCTATTTGTAGCAAAGTGCTGAAAATAAGACTGTTATTTTGATTTTGAATAACGAAACAGTCTTTTGTTGTCCAAGCATATAATTCAATAATATTGGGATAAGTGTTGATATGCCGTGTTTTACATATGAGATTGCAATGTTGCAGTAGGGGATGGGTGAAAAAAAAAGACCGCCAAAACTGACGGTCTTTCTTGTGATTAAGCTGGGATTCGAACCCAGGACCCCATCCTTAAAAGGGATGTGCTCTACCTGCTGAGCTACTTAACCATCGGATTTGCAAGCCATTTTTTTTGTGTGATTAAGCTGGGATTCGAACCCAGGACCCCATCCTTAAAAGGGATGTGCTCTACCTGCTGAGCTACTTAACCTCCTCTTGTTTTGAGTTTGCAAAAGTACTACTTTTTTGCCGAAATACAAAATTTTTCGGGCAATTATTTTGTTTCTTTTTGGCAAATTGTTGAAAAATAATACTTTGAGTTTGTCGTGCTTTTGCACCTTGCAATGGATTGTGGCACCTAAAAAGGCTGCTTTCGGCCCGTTAAAACTCCATTTTTTTGGTGTGTGGGCGCTTATTTTTTCAAGCATAAAAGTTCGGCTATACGGTTCATGCAATTTATGCCGTCCATCGCCGATGATGTGATGCCTCCAGCGTAGCCTGCACCTTCGCCGCAGGGGTAAAGTCGTTTCATCTCAACGTGTTGCATATCTTCGCCGCGAGGTATGCGCACTGGCGACGAGGTGCGGCTTTCCACTGCCAAAAGCATGGCGTTGTCGGTGTAGTAGCCGTACATTTTTTTGCCAAAATCGCGGAAAGCTTGCTGAAGTGCCGTTGCCACAAATGGCGGAAGTATCTCGTGCAGAGGGGCTTCCACGCACTGCCCCATGTACGACGACTTGGCCAAATGCCGAGTGCGCCGGCCGTTGCAGAAATCGGTCATCCGCTGCGACGGTGCATTTACGCTGTTGCCTGCGGCACGGAAAACGTTTCTTTCCACGTCTTGCTGGAAACGCAGTAGCGTAAGTGCCCCATAGCGTTGGTATTCAGGCACATCGGCAGGCGATACTTGCACTGCAATGCCAGAGTTGGCGTAGGGTGAGTTGCGTCGTGAGTTCGACATGCCGTTCACCACCTGCTGCTCTTCACCCGTAGCTGCAGGCACTATTATTCCGCCCGGACACATGCAGAACGAAAACACACCGCGTCCTCCCGCTTGAGTAACAAGACTGTATGTGGCCGGCGGCAGAAACTGCGAGTACTTATCGGTGTGGTACTGTATGGTGTTTATCAGGTGCTGAGGATGTTCCACGCGCACCCCCAAGGCAAAGGGTTTGGCCTCCAGCGCCCATCCTTTTTTGTCGAACAGGCTGAATATTTTTCTTGCCGAATGTCCTGTGGCCAGAATGGTGGCGGCCCCTTCGTATGTGTTGCCTTTGGCATCCATTACGCCAAGCACTTCGCTGTTGCCGTTAGTTATAAAGTCAACTACCTGTGTTTCAAAAACATATTGCCCGCCGTGCGTTTCTATTGTGTGGCGTATGTTGGCAATTATTTCGGGTAGCCGGTCGGTGCCGACATGTGCGTGGGTGTCGATAAGTATGTCGGGGCTGGCACCGTGTTCCACAAATTTTTGCAGCACGTCGGCAATGTTTCCGCGTTTGTTGGAGCGTGTGTAGAGTTTTCCGTCGGAGAAAGTGCCGGCGCCGCCTTCGCCACAGCACCAGTTCGACTGTGGATTTACGATTTTTTCTCGCGTAAGCCGCGCAATGTCGTACCTGCGGGCGCTCACGTCCTTGCCCTGCTCTATTATTATCGGCTTCAGCCCCAGCTCCAAGGCGCGAAGTGCGGCGAAAAGTCCAGCCGGACCGGCACCAACAATGATAATAGGTGTGGCATTAGTTACATCCTTGTAATCAGAAGGTTGAAAAGGTTGGTTGGGCATTTCGCCTCTGAAAAAAATGTTGGCTGTAACGTGGTATTTGGCGGGAGCTTTGCGCGAATCGATGCTACGTCGTAGCACCTGAATGTGGGCGATTTCGTCGGAGGACACTCTAAAATGCTCGGCAACAGCCAGATACAGACGTTTTTCGATGAAAAGCTGCTCTGGCGAGAGCGTTAGGTCGGTGATGTTTTTCATTGTGTATCAGCCTTCTACGGTTATTGTTAAAAGAAAAGCGCGTGTGTTCATGGCGTTGATGGCGGTGGTGTAATAGGTGTTGTCGGGGATTTTCTGGTCGGTGATGCCGAAATTCATCTTCAGCTCTATGGCGAGTTTGAAATAGAGAAGGTAGAAATCGAAGCCGGCCCCCACGGTGTAGCTGAATTCGGAGGTTTTGATACGCACTATAGACTGGTCGTCTTTGTTTTTGTTGTTTTTCAGCGATGCGAAATCGAAGGAGAATTTGCCACCTCCCACGAGGTATGGCCGGAAATTGCGCCAACGCCAAGTGCGGATTTTCAGTTCCAGAGGCACGTCGGCAAACACCGTTTCCACGTTGCGTTGCTCGTCGAGGCGATGGTCGGCGGCAAGTGCGTTGGGGTTCCAGTTGTAGTGCATGTTGCGTTCCACGAGGGTGATGCCGGGTATGAGGCGCAGGTTCATAAAACTGGTAATGCGCATATCGCCAATGATATACAGATGGAATCCCGGGGCGTAGTACGATTCCACACCGCGCATGGTGGTGCGTATGCCGTCGTCCTCAACCAGTGGCAGGTCGAATTTTATATCCGTAACGCCAAGCCCTATGCCGTAGTGCAACAGCCGCTTGTCGAAATTGACAAGGTGCTTGTCGGTCTGTGCCACAGCCACTTGCGCGGCAACGGCTATCAGCAGGGGCAATATGTGTTTTGCGGCTTTCATCGTATTATGGTGAATTGTAAAACGTTGCAACGTTGGTTTTAGTATGGATATGGCAGAAATTGTGCAAATGGCTGCCGATTCATCGAAATCGGATTTTGCGTGCAATCACCCCTTGGTAGTGCTTGTTCTATCAATACAAAACATCGCTTTTGGTGCGAGAGCTAATCAATTGAAGAATATTGGTGGAAAAAAAAGCCTCTGTTGCGGCTGCAACAGAGGCTTTTTGAAATTGTTGAACAATGAGCTTTACTGGATGTCGATATATTTCACAGCATCTTCCTTGGCTTCGGGGGCGAGTTTGTGCAGGATTACGTTCAAAACTCCGTCTTCAACCTTGGCCTCGATAGCTTTGCGGTCGGCGTCTTCGGGTAGGGTGTAGCTCTGCGAGAACTCTGTGTGGCCAAACTCACGACGCAGGAATTTCTCGTTCTTCTCCTCGTTTTTCTCCGTTTTTTCCATCGTAACGGTGAGGACCTTGCCATTCAAGCTGATTTTAACATCTTCTTTTTTCATGCCCGGTGCGGCAAACTGCAGCTTGTAATCTTTGTCGCTTTCGATGATGTTGGTGGCAGGAGTGCTTTTGCGCAAGTACTCGTCATTCCAAAATTCGTTCATAAATGCGGGCAGCCAATCGTTGTTTCTTCTTGCTAATAACATGTTTTTGATCTCCTATTTTTTTAAGTTGTTTTATTTTTTTGTTCACTTGCCTTGCTTTGTTTCGCAAGACACTTCATTATTCGCAAAGACAATGCCAAAGTGGATTTTCTGCCATTTTGGCAGAAGAATGGGGCGTGTTTGGAAAGAAATTATGTCAAATTGACACTGTGGGTGGGCTGGGAAATCTTTAGATTGTTTTTTTTTCTGCTCGCCTACGGCTCACGAATTGCGGAGCAATCGTGAACTCCTTCAAATCATATTCAGCATTGTGAACACATCTTGGAAATATTGTGAATTCTGTTTCGCTTCGCCCATAAACCAAACACTGAATTTTAAATCAATTGTATGTCGCCCTTTCTGGGCTTTTGGTTGGGGGGTGTTCTTAATAATGCGCTAACCCTCCGCCTATATTAGGTCGCCCCTTCGGGGCTTTTGTGTTCTATTTAATCTGCAATTTCAACAATATCTCTGTCCGAGGGGCAAGGAAAAATTCAATTCTCAACTAACAGAGTCCGAACAACGTCTTTGCGTTGTTGGTCGCAATTTCGGCAACGGTTTCCAAATCAACGTCTTTCAGGTCGGCGATTTTTTGTGCGATAATTGTGCAGTAGGCGCTCTCGTTGCGTTTGCCGCGATAGGGCACGGGAGCGAGGTAAGGGGCATCGGTTTCGATAAGGATACGCTCCAGAGGAATCTGCCTCACCACTTCGGCAAGGGTGGCGTTTTTGAAGGTAACCACACCGCCCACACCTATATAAAATCCCATGTCGATGGCCTTTCGCGCCTCCCGCACCGAACTGCCGAAACAGTGGAAAACGCCGGAGAGCGACTTGGCGGAATTGGCTTTCAACATCTCGAACATCTCGTTGTACGCCTTTCTAACATGCAGTGCCACAGGCTTGTGAAACTGTGATGCAAGTTGGAACTGGGCCTCAAGTGCCTCTATCTGCTGAGTGCGGAAGGTGTCGTCCCAATAGAAATCCAGACCTATCTCGCCAACGGCAACGTAGTCGTCGGGAGAGCCGGAAAGCTGTTTTTCGACCAATTCCAATTCGGTTTTGAAATCCTCTTTCACCGAAGTGGGGTGCAGTCCCGCCATTTTGCGGAACACCGTGGGGTTGCTGCGGTGTAGCGCCTCCAAGGCTTCGGTGCTTGTACTGTCGATGGCGGGCAGGAGCATTGTTGTGACTCCCGCATCAATAGCGCGTTGCACGGCTTCGGCACGGTCGGTGTCGAAAGCCTCGTCGTACATGTGGCAGTGGGTGTCTGTTATTTGCATTGGCAATGGGATTTGATAAGGCTGGTCAAAACGTCGTAAACCTGCAGTTTTTCGGGGTCGGAGGCCAGCAGTTTGCGGTGGTTGGCAATGGTTTGAGCGTCGCCACGGGCGGCCGGACCGGTCTGCAGCTGCCATATATCGCCAAGTGTGGCCTTTTCGGCAGTGCGGGCTATGATGGGGAACAGTATCTCGAAGGGTATATCGTGCTTGTGTGCAATGTCCTGAGCCGTGGCGTTGAGGGCATTCACGAAATTGTTTGCAAATACGGCGGCAAGGTGCAGCTCACGGCGTTGCAGGCTGTTGATGGTGTATGTTTTTTTCGAAACTGCCTGCATTGTGTCTGTGAGTTGTTGCAGCACCGCCTCGCTGTTTGCCTCGAGGCAGAGGGGCAACTCGGAGTAGTTCATTTCCAAATATTTGACGAACGTTTGTGGCGACCAAATCACACCGATTTTGTCCGACAGGGGTTTCAGCACATCCATCGGCACGGAACCCGAAGTGTGGACACAGATGCCCTTTTTGGGGGGGATAAGTGTGACGACTTCATACAAAGCGTCATCGGGAATGGCGAGGATATAAAGATGTGCATCCCCGGCAATGGCGGATAAATCATCTACTGACTCGGCATCTATCTGTGATGCAAGTACTTGGGCATGGGCTGGATTGCGAGAATAAACCTGTACAATATCGTTTCCCGTGGAATGTAAAGCGAGGGCAAAATGTGTGGCCACATTGCCGGAACCTATCACAACAATCTTCATATCAACCCATCATAAAAAAACGTCCCAACCCACGGGGAGCGGTACGGCAGGTCAGAAACATTGAGTTTTAATACTCGTCTTCTTGGAAAAAGAAATCTTCCTTGGTGGGGTAGTCTGGCCAGATATCCTCAATACCTTCGTAAGCCTCGCCTTCGTCTTCTATTTCCATCAGATTTTCAACAACTTCCATTGGCGCACCGCTGCGCTGGGCAAAATCTATAAGCTCCTCTTTGGTAGCGGGCCATGGGGCGTCTTCCAATTTTGATGCCAATTCTAATGTCCAATACATATTATGGGATTTTTAATTTATTACTTTTCAGGCATTTGCCAGTAATGTTCGTTTTTGTTTTCCAAAAGTAAAAAATGTCGCGATAGCACGAACAGATAGTCCGACAGGCGATTGATGTAGCTCAGGATTGACTCATCCACGGGCTGTTGGGAGTTCAGCCTTACGCAGCGGCGCTCGGCTCTGCGGCAGATGGTGCGTGCCACGTGGGTGTGTGCCGAGAGGGTGCTGCCGCCGGCTATTATAAAAGCCTTGTTTTGAGGCAGTTCC
This sequence comes from uncultured Bacteroidales bacterium, assembly GCA_937915785.1. GTDB lineage: Bacteria > Bacteroidota > Bacteroidia > Bacteroidales > P3 > UBA1219. Next base: position 768 of record CALGGY010000121.1, on the reverse strand, counting down.
GCTGTCATGCTGTCGATGCAGTGCTCAAGGGTTGGTGCGGCATTGGCGGGCAGCTGTGGCAGTTTGGCAAGCCATTGCTCATCTTCGGTGGCAAGCAGGGTTTGAACGATAAACAGCTCGTTCTGGATGCGTTTCAGCTGGTCGAAATGCTGTTGGCTGAGGTGGTGGCAGAGTTCGGCCACAAGTCCTATGTACGAGTTCAGCTCGTCCACGGTGCCGTAGGCCTCCACGCGGTCGTCGCATTTCTGTACGCGGCTGCCGCCCACAAGCGAGGTTGTGCCTTTGTCGCCGGTTTTTGTGTATATCATTGTGTGCTATTCTATTACGCGTTCTACGGCTGTTACTTCGGGTATGGCTTCTTTCAGTGCCATTTCTATGCCCTGTTTCAGTGTCATAAGGGCGTGGGGGCACGAGCCACAATGGCCTTGCAGACGTACAAACACCACACCGGTGGCGTCCATTTCTACAAATTCCACATCGCCGCCGTCCTGTTGTAGGTAGGGACGTATCTGTGCCAAAGCGTTCTGCACTTTGGGCACTATTTTCATGCGTTCTTCTACTGTCATTGTCGGTTTTATCACTATGATTATAAACTTGTTAAACAGATTTCCAAAAGAAAATCGTTTTGCAAAGATACAATATTTTTGGTAATATGCAAGAAAAAAAAACGAAGGTGCGATTTTTTGATGGGAAAGGCATCCTAAACCACTAATCCAATGCAATTTAGTCGGGTAAAAAAATCTTCGACTACAGAAAAAAGACAAAACC
>CALGGY010000120.1 GCA_937915785.1 uncultured Bacteroidales bacterium | reverse complement strand
AATGGGACAAAATGGCTCCTTATTCAAAAATAATGTAAAATTAGAAGTCCCCTACACAAATTACATGTTCATATGACTATAAGAAATAAACTTGTTGATACTGCCTTACAATGGCAAGAAATTTTTGGGGTGGGTCCTTCAATAACGAGTGCGATTTCAGAATATGATGCTGCGCTATTAGTTGGAATGACAGAAAGTGAGTATTCTGAATACATGAAGGACAAAACAGCCGTACATAAAGGCTCGGACTTTGTTTTTAATAATCAAAGATACCAAGTAAAAGCGAATCGTCCAAGTGGTAAGCCTGGCAGCAAAGTCACTATAGTTCCCAAAGCGGCAAAGTATGAATGGGATAAACTCATTTGGATTTTGTATGACAAACAATATATAATGCAAGAAGCATGGGAATGGGATGTCGATAAATATAAATTAGAGTTTGATAGCAAAAGTAGAATTTCACCTGATGATTACAGGAAAGGGAAATGTCTATATAAAAGATGATAACATAATAAGGTAAATACCGTCGTTGCGGATATATTATCCGCAACAGAACAGCATAGGGATTTCCAACCTCCAACTCCCAACTCACACCTTATAGTAGTCCCTCAAAATCCACACGAAGAAGTTGCCCGACACGAACCTTTTGACAAAAACCGACAGTTTTTGCTCGAAATTTGCCACCACGTAGCGCAAACGTGGTTTCTTGGCGTCAACTATCTTGCAGATTTTTTTGGCGAGCACAGAGGGCTGTAAACCGCCGTTTTCCTCCTTTTCTATGATGGCCAGTGAGCGTGAGTAGCTCTCGCGGTAGTCCTCGTTTTGCATGGTGGCCTCGGAGTTGCGGCGGCTGGCGGTGAAATTGGTGGCAAAGTCGCCCGGCTCCACTAACGATACACGTATTCCGAACTGCCTCACCTCGGCGGCAAGGGCCTCGCTGTAGCCTTCTATTGCAAATTTCGAGGCGGAGTACCAGCCTTGGAACGGCAATCCCATCACCCCGCCTATCGAGCTGATATTTATTATCTTGCCGCTGCGTTGGCGGCGCATCACGGGCAGCACCTCGCGGCACACGTTGGCCATGCCGAGGAAATTGGTGCCCATCTGCAGCTGTATCTCCTCTTCGGTGGCCAGCTCTATGGCACCGCCTATGCCCATGCCAGCGTTGTTTATCAGCACGTCGATACGGCCCTCTTTGGCCATTATTTCTGCCACGGCCTGTTTTATGGTATCGGGCTTGGTAACGTCCATCACAAGGTTGTTTATGCCGTTGTTTTGCAATATGTTACGACTTGTGCCGTAGATAATGTGTCCTTTGGAGCACAACAGTTCGGCGGTGGCTTTGCCAAATCCCGACGAAACGCCTGTTATAAGTATTACTTTCTGCATTTTTTTTACAAAGAATGGAAAAATCTATTTTTGCGTAATATTTTGATAAACAGTGCTTAAAATATGGTTTAACAATGGTCTACCGGTCTTCGTAGTGTCCGTATGCGGAAAGTACATCCACAATCACTTCCGTTTCGAAAATTCGGTAAACAAGGCGGTGTTTCTGAGTAATACGCCTCGACCAGCGGTTTTCGGGCAATCCCATTAGTGGTTCTGGGTGGCCGGTGCCTGTTTTTGGATGTGTTTTAAGTTCTTCAATAAAAGAAGAGGCTTTTGCAAAGGCTTTTGGCTCCGATTTTGCAAGTTTTACAAAATCGCGGTTTGCCTCATCGGAAAATTTCACTTCATATGTCATAGCCGCATCGTTTGAGCATATCGACAACCGTTTCTCCGGGCATAAGGGTGGTATATTCTCCCTTTTCTATTTGTTTTTCGGCCCGTTCGAGTTTGGCCATAAACTCTTCTTTGGTCATACAACTGTCATCAGCCTGCTTTTCGGCGGCAAGCTTTTTCACATAACGGGCAAGCCTTTTCATAAGGCCTTCGTCGTTGGCAATTATACCAATGTTGGTGTCTATTTCCGCTTTTAAGTTAAGTGCTGTCATAATTTTTTTCTAACGTTATCATTTGTTTTTTATTGTGTTTCTTTCAAATTTTTCTATTCCGATTAAAAATCGTATCTTTGCACTTGCAAAAAACACTACTACCAATGAACGAGCGTCATCGATATGTTTTTGTCGTTATACTGCACAATTATCTTTTAATCATGTATATATCAACCTATATTCTGACATACAACAGTTCTAAATATATAGATGAAATACTTTATCAAGTGTCAAAATTTTCTGATGAGATAGTTGTTGTTGATTCAGGTAGCACTGACGGGACACTTGAAATTTTAAAAAAGAGAGACAATGTCTGTTTATTAAACCGCAATTTTGACAATTTCAAGAACCAAAGAAATTTTGCGGCGTCAAAGTGTAAATACGACTGGCTTTTTTTCGTTGATTCCGATGAAATACCCGATAATATATTAGTGGAATCCTTACTTGAATTCAAAAGACAAAAATTCGTACCACCCGAAAAAGTGTTCTCTTTTTCAAGAAAATGGGTAGTTATGGGTAGGACTATTCATTCGTTATATCCTGTTGAAAGTCCGGACAATGTAGTTAGGTTGTTCAACAAAAGCATTGTTTCTTTTGATGAAAACTCCAATCTTGTTCACGAAACACTTGGTGGATATTCTCAAAGAGAAACTTTGGCAGGCACTATAAATCATCGCACCTTTGAGACAAAAGCAGAGATTTACCGGAAAATCGAACAATATACTTCCATTGCGGCCAGAGACATGATATTGCGAGGGCGGAGTATCTCTTATACAAAAATGATTTTCGATCCACCAGCAGCTTTCGTAAAATGGTTTTTTTTCAAAAAAGGTTTCTTGGATGGAAAAGTCGGGATTATTTTGGGAAAATATGCCTATCGCTACACCAAGGAAAAGTATTGCAAAGCATTGGAACTTGTAAATAAAAAGCGAGTTTAAAGGCCATGACTTTCGGCAATGATTTTATCTCCTCGTGGAACTGCACTTTTATGGACGCCGACCAGCACCGCCTTGTGGATACCGAAGGCCTTGTAACCAACCCCGACCGCGAAATTACTGTGGGCAACAACGTTTGGTTTGGCTGTAACTGCTTGGTTACCAAAGGCACACATCTTGCCGACAGCACCACAGTTGCCGCCGGAAGCACCCTCCACGGCTCCTACCCCGAACCCCGCACCGTCTTGGCCGGAAATCCTGCCACCATTGTCAAAAGAGGAGTGGAAAGGGGTAATTAGTAATGAGTAATTAGTAATTGCTTGGTAGTCAACGATTAAACAACTAAACAATTAAACAACTCAACATCTTTACAGTTCACTGATCACAGCTCACTAAAAAAGTGTATCTTTGTAATTTGCACTAAAAAACGTAACATTTTGTCCAACAACGATATAATACTGCAAAAGATAGATGCTTTCATCCGGAAATACTACAAAAACCGGATGATAAAGGGCATAATTTGTGTTTCGGCATTGTTGTTTGCGTTTTTTCTTGTGGCAGTTTTGTCGGAAAGTTTCGGCTATTTTTCCACCACGGTGCGTACCGTCATCTTTTGGCTATATATTGCTGTGGCACTGTTTTTTGTGGCTTTCTACATTGCTGTGCCTTTGGCCAAGATGTATAGCATCGGCCCCCGTATCAATCGCAAGCAGGCTGCAGGGATAATTGGTCGCCATTTTCCGGAAGTGGGGGATAAGTTGCTTAACCTGTTGCAGTTGCAGGATATGGCACAGAGTTCCGGTTCTGATCTCCTCGTTGCCAGTATAGAGCAGAAAACCGCTGCCCTCTCCCCTCTCCCCTTCCGTTCGGCGGTGGATTTGAAAGACAACCGCAAATACCTCAAATATCTTGCCATTCCACTGATTGTCATAGCGTTACTTTTGCTCATCGCTCCTTCGGTAATCACTGCGCCTTCCAAACGGTTGATAAATCACGGCACTTTCTACGAAAAACCCGCACCTTTCGCCTTCGAGCTCCTCTCCCACCCCTTGCAGGCCGTTAAACAGGAGGACTTCCCTTTGCAAGTGGAGATTGTCGGCAATTCCATGCCCGACGAGGTTTTTGTGGTTGTCGGCAAACAGTCGCACAAAATGCGTAAGGATGGCAAAACCACTTTCTCCTATCTTCTCAAAAACGTGCAAAAAACTGTGCAGTTCCATTTCGAGGCGGTGGGAGTGCAGTCGCAAACCTTTGAGCTTGAGGTGTTTCCCCAACCCTTACTTCTGAATTTCGACGCCAAACTCATCTTTCCCGCCTACACCGGCCGCCAGGCGGAGGTGCTATCCAACGTCGGGGATTTCACCGTGCCCGAAGGCACTGCGGTGCAATGGTCGTTCCAAACGCAATTTGCTAAAAATCTGCACTTTATCTTCGATAGCACGGTGCACAACCTAACCCCCGACCAAAACGGACACCTCTCGTTTGCCAAACATCTTTTTGCCTCGCATCGATACGGTTTCTTTATCTCCAACAGTTATGTAAAATCTTCTGACACATTGCTTTACACCATTACCACTATTCCCGACGTAGCTCCTATGATTGCCGTGTCGGAGATGCGCGACTCGCTGCGTTACGACCGTGTCTTTTTCCGTGGGCAGATAAAGGACGACTACGGATTTTCCAAACTCACATTCAACATTGTTAAAAACGCCGCCGATTCGGCCTACAACACCCTGCGTTGCTACCCCTTAGCCCTCGACAAGGGACTTTCCTCGCAGGAGTTTTATTACGCTTTGAATGTGAGTGAGTTGGATTTGCAGATGGGCGAAAACATGACCTATTATTTCGAAGTTTGGGACAACGATGGCATTCACGGTCCTAAATCGGCTCGCTCGCAAACGTTCGAAATCCGGATACCGACCGAGAAAGAGGTTCAAAATCAGATAGATGCCAACAACGAAAGTATCCAAAATGCCGGCGAGCAGTCGATGTCGGAGATTAAAAAGATGCAGCAGGAAATTGACGAGCTGATGCGCAAACTCGTTGACAAAAAGGAACTTAACTGGCAGGACAAGAAGGAATTGGAACAGCTGGCCAAAAAACATAAACAGCTGAAAGAGGACATTGCCCGAATGCAGGAGCAGATACGACAGAACAACGCTTTCCAACAGCAGTTCCACGAACAAACGCAGTCTATTCTTGAAAAGCAGCGCCAACTGGAGCAGTTATTCCAACAACTTATGACCGACGAGATGAAAGAGCTGATGAAGGAGATAGACAAGTTACTGAACGACAGCGATAAAGCCAAGCTTCAGGAGGCGTTGGAGAATATCAAACTGAAAAACGAGGACATTGAGAAACAACTCGACCAGAACCTCGAACTGATGAAACGTCTCGAAGCCGAGAAGATAGTGGAAAACGCTATCCAGAAAGCCGAGGAACTGGCACAGAAACAGCGCGATTTGGCCAAGGAGTCAGAAAAGGCTTCCAAAAAAGATGCCGAAAAGCTGTCGCAGAAACAGGAGCAACTCAGCAAGGAGTTCAAGGAGCTGCAGCAGTCGCTCGACAAAGCCCAGGAACAGCTGCGCCAACTCGACGACTCCCCCACCCTGCATCGCGACAAAAATACTGAGAAAAATGTTGAAAATCAACAAAATAGTGCCATACAGAACCTCAACAAAGGCAAGAACAAAAACGCTTCGCAAAACCAAAAACAAGCTGCCGACGACCTCGACAAGCTCTCAAACCAACTGGCTGAAAGCATGGTGGACATGGAGCAGGAGAACCTGGCCGAAGATGTGGAGACCATACGCCAACTGCTCAAAAATATCGTTACACTCTCCTTCAATCAGGAGGAACTTATCTACGACCTCAACAAGACATACATACAAGATGTCAAGTATCAAACTATTATTAACCGACAAAACCGTATCAAGAGCGACTTTATAGCTGTGGAGGACTCGTTGCGTGCCATCGCCAAGCGGCAGATAAAAGTGGCTCCTATGATTAGCAAAGAGGTGTCGGCCATCAACACAAACATCTCCTATTCGCTGCGCGATTTGTTGCGGCTCAACCAAAATTATTATGGCCAAAGCAAGAACACAGGTGCCTCTCGCTCAATGCAATACACCGTTACATCGTTGAACAACCTCGCTCTTGTCCTTGCCGAATCCCTCGACCAGATGCAGCAGCAGATGCGGCAGAACAATCAGCAGAAAAAATCGGGCAGTTGCAAGAAAACCGGCACCTGCAACAACCCAAGTCAGGGCAATTCGGGCAAAAAACCCTCGCCCAAGACTATGAAACAACTCCAGGATGCCCTCAACAAACAACTGGAAGCTCTTAAAAAACAGATAGATAGCAAAGGCACGCAACAGGGCGGTAGCCGGCAGAACTCCGAGTTCAGCGAGCAGTTTGCAAAAATGGTGGCACAGCAGGAGCAGATACGCCGCATGATGCAACAGTACTCCGACGAGCTAAAACAAAGCACCGCAGGAAACGCCGGAAAGGAGCTCGACGACATTATGCGGAAAATGGAACAGACAGAGCACGACCTTGTGAACAAATCCATTACCGAACAGACACTTATGCGCCAGCAGCAGATAATGACACGACTTTTGGAACACGAAAAGGCACAGATGCAACGCGAAAAGGACGACCGCCGCCAAAGCAACGAGGCCAGAGAGCTGATGCAACCCTCCGCCCCTGACCTTGAAAAATACAACAGACTGAAAAACAAAAATATAGAAACACTCCAAACCAACCCACATTCCTTCACCGATTTCTATCGCAAAAAAGTTAATGAGTATTTTTATAATACGGGTAATTAGTAAATTGAAATTGTTTTTACATTTTGATGTTAAATAAATGATTGTATTTTTGAATGGTATTTTTTTGTACTTTTGCAAAAACAAAATAGATGAACACTAAAACGGTTTTATTGTCTGCATTGCTGTGTGTAAGCACTATTTTCGTAGCTCATGCCCAGCGTATTGAGACTGCCCCCACACCTTTGGGCTGTACCACCGAAG
>CALGGY010000119.1 GCA_937915785.1 uncultured Bacteroidales bacterium | reverse complement strand
AAAATAAGAATACAAGCCATATTGTTGTCGCAAACCACTGCCATGGATTATCAAATCTAAAAAACGGATACTTTTGCAAAAGATTCATCGGACACCAATAAAAAAAGTCGGAGCACAAGCTCCGACTTTTTTCGTATGTGTAGAATCGAATATTATCCTTCGATTTCCTTGCGTACTTTCTTGAAAGCTTCGATACATTTGTCGAGGTGTTCCCGTTCGTGCGCGGCCGAAATCTGCACACGGATACGGGCTTGTCCTTTCGGTACCACAGGATAGTAGAAACCTGTAACGAATATACCCTCTTCCTGCATCTTGGCGGCGTATTTCTGAGATTTGGCGGCATCGTAAATCATCACTGCGCAGATAGCCGATTCGGAGGGCAGGCAGTCGAAATTCTCCTCTTTCATACGACGGAGGAAATAGTCTGTGTTTTCGTGCAGTTTGTCCTGCAGGGCGTTGGTCTCGGTCATCATGTCGAACATACGAATGCCGGCGCCTACCAGTCCGGGAGCCAACGAGTTGGAGAACAGGTAAGGACGTGAGCGCTGACGCAGCATGTCAATTATCTCCTTTTTACCAGTGGTGAAACCGCCAACACCGCCGCCAAAGGCTTTGCCAAGTGTGCCGGTAAGTATCTCTATCTGTCCGCGCAAGTTGTAACGCTCTGTCACACCGCGGCCGGTCTTGCCAACCACGCCGGCGCTGTGGCTTTCGTCAACCATAACCATGGCGTCGTATTTTTTGGCAAGTTCGTAGATTTTGTCGAGCGGACAAACGTTGCCGTCCATGGAGAACACACCGTCGGTGGCTATCAGGCGAAAGCGGCATTTCTGAGCTTCTTTCAATTTAGCTTCGAGGTCGGCCATGTCGGCGTTGGCATAGCGGAAACGCTGGGCTTTGCAAAGACGTACGCCGTCGATGATGGAAGCGTGGTTCAGCGAGTCGCTGATGATAGCGTCCTCTTCGGTGAGCAGGGGCTCGAACACTCCGCCATTGGCATCGAAGCAAGCGGCATAAAGGATAGTGTCCTCAGTGCCGAAGAAATCGGCGATTTTCTTTTCCAGTTGTTTGTGAAGGTCTTGGCAACCGCAGATAAAGCGTACCGATGCCATACCGAAACCGCGGGCGTCCATAGCTTCCTTGGATGCTTTTATCAGTTCGGGATTGTCGGCCAAACCAAGGTAGTTGTTGGCACAGAAGTTTAGGCACTTCTTGCCTTTAACAAGAATTTCAGCACCTTGCGGCGATTCTATAATTCTCTCGTTTTTGTACAAGCCGGCTGCTTCGATGTCTGCCAGCTCTTTCTGAAGATGTTTTTGAAATTTATCGTACATATTATCAACATTTTATAATGATTATACTACTTTTTTTACAAAAAACAAAGGTACACTTTTTTTTAGTTAATGCAAAATAATGAGGGATGTTTTTGCGCCAAACACACAAAAAAAGTAAACTCCTCTATTTTTCCCCAATTTTTCCCCACCAACCTCGATAAGGCTGAATTTCAATAACACCTTACTAACTTAGTGATGTCTGGAATTAATCCATAACAAACGTAGTGCAGCATTAGGACTAAAGAGAACCTCCAACGTGTCTGTCGAAGACCTGTATATTCCGCAAAAACAGCATCAAATTTTTGTCCATCATGCAGGAATTCCGCATAAAAAAAAACACAACAACCGAACTCACATATCTACAAAGACTACAACAAACACCGCAGGCACCACACCGTACTTGCACACGCTATAACATAATCCATTTCCCCTTAACCGTATCACAATTGACTACCAATTGTGGCAATCCGTGTTGTCAAATATCAACTAATTAGGGTAGCCACTGCAAGAGAGAGAAAAAAAAAAAAAACATAACTCAACAAACCATGGGGCAAAAGAAATAATCGGCTGCAATTCTCCAAAAAATTGTATATTTGCCATAACTAACCACAGAAAGCACATTAACACAACGCACTAAAAACCAGTTCAACACAATGGCATTGTTGCATCGATACCAATCCACAATTTATGGCAACCTAAAAAAAGCCATCCCCCTTTACGGATTGATTACAGCCGTGGCACTGATATTGTCGGTACTACTGCGCTACCTGCTAACTTACCCCATCGAAACCCCCGTTTCGTGGACCGACAACGTAGTTATGGCCATCTGCATGATAGGCTTCACCTTGATTTACCGCAGCCGGCTGCCCGAAAAAAGGATAACTTTCAAGGAGATATTCCTGCTCACCGTAGGCATCGGCTGTGTGGCAGCCATCTTTTACGGTCTATACCTGTGGCACTACGCCGCACAATTCGACACCGAGTTCGCCAAACGATATTTCGAAGCCGAATCCGCCAAGTACAATGCCGACGAACAAGGCTACAGCTCGGCCATCGAGCAGCTTAAATACATGGCACGGCCAAAATACCTCGCCTTTATGGGTGCTGTGTACACCGTTGTCACATCGTTTATCATCGGCTTTTTTGTAGCCCTTGTGCTCAAAACAGAGAAAAGTCCGGCATATCAAAAACGATAAACGAAAAACAACCGAAAGCATCGCGAACAGAAAACTCAAACGAAAAATAAATTTTTCCGTTTGGCAAATTTTTCGTATCTTTGCAGTCCAAATATACGGCAATTTCCAATGCCATATATACAGGTATAATATTGAAGTATAACAAATTACAACAACCAAACAAATTATTGCGATGGAAGTTAAAAACATACTGATTTCCCAACCCGAACCCAGCAATTTGGAGAAATCCCCGTACTATCCACTGATAGAAAAATACGACGCAAATTTAACTTTCTTCAAGTTCTTCGACATTGTAGGAGTACCCGTGGCCGAGTTCCGCAAAAGCCGCATACACATCAACGACTACTCAGCCGTAATATTCAACAGCAAAAATGCAATTGACCACTTTTTTCGCATTTCGAAAGAGCTGCGCGAACCACCGGCCGACTCCATGAAATATTTCTGCACAACAAAAGCCCTTGCGCTGTATCTGCAGAACTACGTGCAATACCGCAAACGCAAAGTATTCCACTCCGAACAAACTTTTGCCGACCTCATCGACCTCATGATGAAACATAAGGAAGAGCGTTTCCTTTTCCCCTGCTCTTCCGAAAAACAGACCGAAAACACCAAAATGCTCGACAAAGGCAAGTTCAAATACACCAAGGCCATAATGTACCGCTCCATCCCCAAGGACCTCACCCATTTCGACTTGTCGGAATTCGACATGATAGCCCTTTTCTCGCCCATTGGAGTAAAATCACTGCTCGACAGTTTCCCCAACATTGCCGGAAACGACAACATCTACATAGCAGGCTTCGGCACTGCCACCCATGCCGCCATAAATGCCGCAGGCATAAAACTGGCCATAGCAGCTCCGTCGAAAAACGCACCCTCAATGCCCGCAGCTATAGAAAACTTCATACTCGACAAAGAACAAGGCGCAACCATTGTTTCCAAACCATCTTCGCTGAAAAAATCCGCATCGAAAAAGAATGCCGGCAAAAAAAACAAATCGGTGTTCACCAACAAAAGCAAATTAAAACAGATGCTCGAAGAGAAAAAAGCCGCCAACGCAGCCAAACGCAAACAGCGCCAACTCGAAAAAGCCCAGAAAGAAGCAGAGGCACTTAAACAGAAAGCCGCAGAACTGGGCGAGATGGCAGCAACTACTATCGCTGCCGCAACATCGACGAAAGTCACCGACTAACGCAAGACGACTATGCGCAACACTTTCAACAAAAACGAAAGATTGTGTAGCCGAAAAGAGATTGAAGTACTATTTGCCAACAAAAACAAAACTTTCTCACACCCTTTTTTGATACGATGGCAAGTGGTACAGGCAAACAGCTCGACGCCTGCCAAACTGCTTATCATCGTCCCCAAACGCAAACTGCGACATGCAGTGGACCGCAACCGGACAAAACGTCTTATCCGCGAATGCTACAGGCAACAGAAACACACATTGTACACATTCTTGAACAATCAGATTTCCGCACTCAACATTGCCCTGTACTACACCGACACCAAATGTCCCGATTACCACACTCTTTTTGAACAAACAGACAAAGCCCTTGCCAAACTGATGGCAGAACTGAAAAAAAACAGAACCGACGCACAGCAATGAAAAGAATACGGAAAATACTAACAACCTTGCTCCTATTGCCAATAAGGTTCTACCAAAACTGCATATCGCCATTCACCCCACCCTCGTGCAGATTTACCCCCACATGCTCACAATACGCTGTGGAAGCAATAAAGAAACACGGCCCTTTTAAAGGCTCATGGCTGGCTTTCAAACGCATTCTGAGGTGCAACCCTTGGGGCGGCAGCGGATACGACCCGGTGCCCTGAAAACACAAAAAAAACGCCGGTTTTTGCCGGCGTATATCATAATCCTTATCAGTTTATCACATAAACGAGGCAATTTTGCCCGCAAGCTCGGCAAACTGTTCGGGGGTAAGCTGTACCCTTTCCTTTTCAAAACTCAAATCACCACCCTTGTTTATAGGTGCCAAATGAACATGAGCATGAGGCACATCTATACCGACAACAGCAACGCCAACCTTAACACACGGCACTGCCTTTTTCAAAGCCACTGCTACTTTTTTAGCAAAAAGCAAAAGCTCGATGTACAACTCGTCATCAAGGTCGAAAATATAATCCACTTCTTTCTTTGGAATAACAAGCACATGGCCATAAGCAATGGGCGACACGTCCATAAAAGCCAAACAATCGGCAGTTTCGGCAACTTTGTAGCACGGAATTTCACCGGCAACTATTCTTGAAAATATCGAAGCCATAATCAAATCGTTTACCGTTCAACAGACAAAATTTCAAAATGCATAACACCTGCCGGCACCGACACTTCCACTATGTCGCCTACCTGTTTTCCCAAAAAAGCCTTGGCAAATGGCGATGAAACAGAAATTTTACCTTTCTTAACATCCGCTTCACTCTCAGGCACGATATGGAACCGCTGTTTCAGTTTTGTCTTTGTGTTGCGAATCTCAATTATCGAAAGAAGCAGCACTTTCGACACGTCTAGTTTCGACTCATCGAGCAGGCGGGCGTTGGCAATCAAGTCCTGAAGTTTAGAGATACGTGCCTCCAGCAGGCCTTGAGCCTCTTTGGCAGCATCGTATTCGGCATTTTCCGAAAGGTCGCCTTTGTCGCGGGCTTCGGCAATAGCGGCCGACGCGGCGGGGCGTTCTTTGGTAATCAGAATGTTAAGTTCGTCTTTCAATTTCTGAAGACCTTCTTCGCTATAATATTTTATTTCTCCCATAATTTTAAAACTTTCTTTCTAACAATATAAAAAAACATTTATCTGCTGCATAACAGATTTTTATTTAAACATTTAGGAAAGACCCTGAAGGATCTTTCCTAAATGATACTTAATCAAATTAAGTTATCTACTACAAATTCAAAGCAATGCCAATGGAGTGCGAGGAGCTGAAAGGGGCTGCGGCTCTATACGAGTAATCAATATTGATTGTAGGTATATCCTTAACTCCGGCGGCACGTTTTTTGAGCGGTATGGAAACTGTGGCTCCTGCCGAGGGGCCTGTATAAGCCGTAACACGGTCATCACCACTCCAAATACCGCTCTGGAACGAATAACCTGCTCTCACCTGAAGTATGTTGAAAATCGAATATTCGAGACCAACTTTATAATCATCGCGCAGGAAAGCATTGGATGTGAAGCTGGCAGCTACTGTCAAGCGCTGGTCGAAATTTTCGAACAAGAAGTCGTAAGCACCGCCGATGTTCAAACATGTAGGCATTTCAAAGGAGGCCGAACGTGTCTCGTAAGTGGAAGTAACGTCTTGGTTGTTAACCAATGTGAGGGACATACCGTCACCGCTGAAATGCATCGGAGTGCCAACATTCTTAAGAGCTATACCGAATTTGATATTGTCGTCCTCACCGGTTACATACTGGATACCAGCATCTATAGCCACGCCAGTTCCGGAAACGTTGTCGGTGCTTTCGGTGATAATTTTAATATTGACACCACCGCGTATACTCTGGCTAAATTTGTGAGCATACGAAGCAGTGATATTCATCAGCGAAGGCGAGAAAGTTCCGTTGGCACCTTGTTCGGGGCTGTTTTCTGTGGTAATGGGAATATCGCCAAAACCCATGGCCACAACGGAGAGTCCCAACACACCACGTTTACCAACAGGCTGACCAAGACCGAAGGCGTTGATAGTTCCGCCATATCCGCCAAACCAGCGGGTATTGGTGTACATCACCTCTGTTTTGTTCAAAAAGGTAAGACCTGCAACATTAGTAAACAAAGCGTCGATACCAATGCCATTTGCGGTGTTCACACCGGCCCAGCCGGAGCTTCTTGCCCACGGGTTTATAAGCAACTCGTTAGCACCTGCCGTACCTCGTCTGTCGTCGTTTCCGGCAATGGCGGAACCTACCGACAACAGAGTTACAAGCGAAACCATGACTAATATTCTATATCTGTTTTTCATCTTCATCATATTTTAAATATTAAAATCAACATTCTCTGCTACTAATTATTATTTGAAGGAGTTCAAGTCAACAGGGCGCATGGTTCCGAACCATTTGATAACCCTCTCGCCCACTTCGGGAACAGTAACGTGTATCAGATACATACCACCGGCGATAGGAATACCGATATGATTCTTAAGATCCCAATCCAGAGTGTAGCCTCTGTCGGCATTACCAGCATCTGTGGGCGAAGGTCCAAGACGACGTACCAGAGTACCGTCAACGGTATAGATAGCTATCTTTGAATTGGCAGGCAGGTTGGTAATCCTCACACGGCTATCGAGTTGGCTCGAAGTTTCGTAAGCCGATGAACTGTAATAAGGATTAGGCACAACAGCTATGTTGTCGAGGATATCCTGCTTGTCGATACGGTTTCCAGCTTGGTTTGTAAGAGTGATGAGATCGTCTGTCATTTCGAACAAATACATCGGGTTGTTAGCGTTCTGAACAGTCAGGCCAACTTGTGCAGGAGCGGTCTGGTTCGGGCTGTAATACTGCGAGTATGGTCTTCTAACAGAGATGTCGATAGTAACATCACATGGAATGTCTTTGGGGTTGGAGAATATGTAATTGTTGGGAACCAACGGCATGTTAACCCAAGCAACGCTGGCAAAGAGCAGTGCTGCGGAGTCGCGAACAGGACGTACATACTGATCGTTTTCGCCAAGAAGGAGACCACCGCAGTAAGCCATAGTTGCAGAGGGGTCTTTTACTTTAGTCAAACGATCGAGAGATTCGAGCATGCGTGAAGCCCATACACCGCCGTCGTAGGAAGGAGTTCTGTAGTATTTTGAAATCACGTTGTCGGAAATTCTCGAAATGTCAACAAACGGCTGGTTGTTGGATTTCAGCACATAGATGAAGTGTCCGCCACCCATTACATAGTTCTGTGTGCCGTCCATAAGGGTTTGAACGGGGTTCCACATCATATCGCGACCGTTATGCTGCACATAACGCGAATCTTCACCAAACATCATATTCAAACGTTCACCGGTTTCAACATCGATGGCATAGCCGGGGAACCAACCCATACCGTATTTGCGGTCGTAGGTTGTATCAACGTTGCCGTTTTTGTCCACAGAGTAAGCTTTACGCATCTGGAAACGGAGGGCGTTGCCTTCGGATTGTGTCGGGTCGTCGCACATTTCAAGAACAGGGCAGCGGGTCCATTTCGACTGGTCGGCTGTGATAACTATGTGAACGCTTGGCAGGTTGGCAAGGTCGTTGTAGTTTAGCGATTTGTTCCAGTACTGCACGTTGAGTTTTCTCTTCAGCCAGTTGCTGGATTTGTAACGCAATGCCATTGGAGAGGAAACCCTGCGCAAAGAATCGAAACGGCTTTCGGGAGCTATATAATATTGGAACGAGAAACCGGGGTGGAAATTACGTGTCGAAACCAGACCATAAGGAGCCCACAGGCCACCAAGAACGCCTTCAAACACGCTGTATTTGTCGATAGCATAGGTCTCGGAACGACCAATGGAAGTTTCGATGAACTTGTAGTAGTCGCCGTCGAGATAAGATTCAGCACCAGTCATGGCGAAAGTATCGGCAGTGAAACTTGCACGGTCGCCTTCCACAAACTGAGCACCAGAACGAATCCAGTTGTAAACAGGCGAAGCATCGAAATCGGGAATACCGGTGAGCCATTGTTTATGAGGATCGGCGAAAGTCATTGTTGCATTCAACAAAGCTCCGTTGTTAACCAGACCACCCATAATTGTACGGCCATTGATAGAGGCTTCGGTTGCTGGGTGAGCAATGTTGGTAATGCCAACTGCTATACCCAAATCGAGGAACAGCTGTTCATTGAAACGGCTGATAGTAAAGTCGGAGGAGTCAACGTAAACGGGGTTGCCGTAATCATCGGTATAGATAGGCTCACCGTCGACACGTTCTATTGTCCAGCGGGCATCGTCGCCAACGCCGTTGAATTTGATATAGAACTTGCCAGGTTTTACGTTCAGCGGGTCAACAATTGTAATGTTCAGGGGGCCGTGGTCTTCGGTGTACGAAGGATGGGCAATGATACATGGGTTTTCCATACGTTCGCTCATACCGGAGCGTACAAAACGACCTGCGGGTTTGCCTTCCTCACCGGGAGCACCCATAAGTTCTTCGATAGATTCATCGGTGAGTTTCAGAACGATACCACCGTTGCCGAAACCTTCGATACGGGTAATAACGGGAGATTTGCCGTAGTTGGCCTGAATTATAGTACCACCATTTTCGGCTGTCGGGTTGTGAGGTATGGCTTTTACAGGTTTAATTTCCTGTTTCCATTCGTTCTGACGGCCAGCAAGATAAGGGGTTTTCTGACCATCCAATTTCGAAGGATCGGTCGAAGAATATTCTTTATACCTGTTGTGAGCATAGGCTATTGCTACAAAGTAGTATTCTTTGTTGTTCACCAGACGGGTGTTGGTTCCTGTAGCGAAAGCGTCGGTGGTGAGTCTGATGGAATGGCGTATGCCGGAGTTGGCACCGCTTACCATAAGCATTGGAGCCATAGCGCCGCTCAAAGGATCTTTGTCGTAATTAACCAAATTTCCGATAGGAATGGTATGGTCTTCGTCGTAATAGTTCTCGATGTCGCACTGGTACACCAAACGTGCTTTGGTTTCATCGCCGATATCAGCTATTGAAGCATTAGCGTCTTTCAGCTGATAAACTTGATAACCTTCAAATTTGTAGGTTCTCTGCTCGGGAGTATAAGTCTTAACAATCTCTTGGAGTTCACCATTTATAGTAGTGTCGACAGAATAAGTGGAGGGAATGGTGGGATCAATTTCTGCAAACGATTCGGGAACACCGTTAACATTGTTGTTCGACAATGGGTTTTCGTACGAGAGATAAAGAATAACCTCGTTGGAAAGTTCCTGAACTGTAATAGTAGGAGCTTCGGGGCCGGAGAGTATCTTGAAGCAGTTTTCGAACAGCGACTGACATTTGTCGTCTACTTGGCGCAGGAGTTCCACCGAAGACCATGCATTGCCGGAGGCAGCCTGTGCCCAAGGAATACCTACTGTGATGTAGTTGATAGCGCCAGGGAGAAGGGTGAACGGACCAGCGGACTGCATGAAACGACGGTCTCCGGGGTCATTGCCCGGTTCTTCGGGAGACGGTGTTTTTTCTGTCCAGTAGAAATCGGGGTCTACACCGTTGGTACCCCAATGCCATGGGTCGCTATCGCCTGAGAACATAAAGTCGCATTCCAGCTCATCGGCACCAGATTTTGTGCCGTTGCCGCCAAAAGTCATACGTTGGCCAGTTTTCCAGAAACCTCTTAGGTAGTTGTAGTAATCGGTAGCTTTGCCCGGCTCACCGTTGGTGTTGTTGGTACTGTTGTTGTAATATACGAAACGGCGCATACCGAAACGTTCGTCGTCTATAATGCCATTGCCAAAGTTAACGCCATTGATAGCACAGTTGCCTACTATGTCGTCTTTCTGGAAATACCAAGCGTCGATGTAAGCTTCTGCATCTTCGGAAAGGGAGATAGTGTCGTAAGCAATTACGGCACCGGTAGTAGAATCTTTGATAGCGTATTGCTCAAGTGCCGATGGATAAAAAACGCGCATTTTTGCAATGTCGATCTTAGGATTGTCTATGCCATCGGGATCCATGTAAGGGCCTTGGAAGAAGTCGATACCAACAGCTGGGGGAATGCCAGAGTAGAAACCTGTTCCGGGACCGTCAACGTCTTTACCGTTGTAGCAGTAACCCAAACCACGTTTAACGTCGCAACCAACGTAGTCGTCGTGCGAATAACCCAGATCCGGGTCAACCCACTGGCTGAAGTAAGTGTTTTTCAGAGTGTAGGAAGAACGGTTGATAATTTCGTAGGTGTAGAAAGTCATGTTGTTGATTTCGTCGTTGGTGGCGAAAGCGAAAGCCTGGGCGCGGATTTCGAGACCAATCTGCTCACCTTTCGACTCAGTGTGGGAGTTACCCATATCGTTGAACACCCACCAAATTGTCTGGTCGCCTTTAAGCACTTGGTCGGAAAGCATACTTCCAACGACCACGGAGCTACCGCCGGTTCCGTTCACCTGTTCCATTGTACGGGCGGGAGAATAGTGTTCGCCAGGATTCAGGGCGGCTTTCAGTGTTTTGGGGCAGAGACGGTTGTCAAAATCGTAGTAAGGATAATCACCTTTTTCCCATTCGTAGATACCATTGTCATCGACATCGAAGAAGGGAGCCAGATATTTGGACTGTTTCATGGCGGTGTTGCCGTGAGCGGGCCAGTTTTTGATAACGTCGGCTATAAGAGCTTCGTCGTAGCTGTCGTTTTTGGTAACGATGAGGGTATGGTTTTCGGGGTCTTCATCGTAGTTGAACATCGACATAAAGTTGGACACTTCGGCTTGCGAGATTTTGAAGTGTTTGTCGTATTCGTTACAAACTTCGGCCGAAACAGAAGCTGTACCATCAACTGTAAGAGGGCCGGGCCAGTAGTCGTTACCCTCGCTACCGAAACGCAGTGCGGCGATACGCAGCTGGTCGTCCACGTCGGTACCACCGATCCACAATGCTGCGCAGAACATTGATGTTGACGAGCTTTCCTTAGGAATGTTATACTTGGCCAAACTACCGTCGTACCACATGTTGCCGTAGGCGTTTATCAGAGCACGCACGTTATTCACGTTGAGTTCTACAGAACTCTGGGCTCTTTTACATGCGGCGGCCTTGGCCTGCAATTTGGCACGGTTTGAATTGGAACGTTCCCACTCGCAGTCGCGGGCGAATGCCGTTCCAAACAGAGACATGCATAAAAATGCAACTAATCCCGATTTTAAAAATATATTTTTCATTTTTTCTCTAATTTCTATTAAAAAACTTACACGTTAGAACTGATAGGTCAAACCCACTTTAATGAGTCGAGGTCTAGAATAGTTGTAGTTGTTGTTGGAGAGTACTATTGAGTACATGTCTCTGTACGACAGAGGATCGAGGTAGGAATCTATGAGTGTCTGTGTTTCGGGGTCGGTGAGGTAACCATCGTCTTCGGGGTTGCCGGTAACGGCGAACACACTGGTAACGTTCTTTATGTTGAACACGTTGGTAACGGTAACGGCAAGAACGAGGTTGGTAGTCTTTTTATTGACTTTGATTGGCCAGTGTTTGTCAACAACGAAGTCGAAATAAAAGCCCCAGGGCAGACGGGCACCGTTGTAGCTACCTACGATGGTGTTCTGAGTGTTGCTGAGACGACGGGTGTAAGGACGGCCCGACTGGGCAACGGCGATGATGTTGACACCGAAATTTTGCAGAGGATAGAGGTTTTTCACACGTTCGTTGCCATTTTTGTCCTTGGTTGTACGTGCAATCTTGGGACCTTCGTTAGCACCGAAGCGGTAGTCGAGGTTCACTTTCAGCTCATGACGACGGTCGTCCCAAATGGGGTTCAGAAGTTTCAGAGTTGAATAACCTTCTTTGATAAGTTCCTGCATTGTGGTTTGGGGAAGACCGGTACCTTCGGCGTACTGTAGTGTGTAGTTGGCGTTGATACGGATATTGTTGGTAGCACGCAGGTCGTATGCAATAGAAACACCTTTTACAGTTTTGAAGTCGAGGTTGTCAACCGAGTAGTAGTTGGGGTTGGGGTCGGCACCTGCGTACTGTATGTACTGGATAAGGTTACGGGTTTCTTTGTAGTAGGCGGTGATTGTAATTGCCGAGTTGTCGGTAAGCATCTGCTGGAAGCCGAGTTCGTAGTTGGTGATTTTTTCGGGTTTCAGGTTGGGGTTGCTTATCGTTGTCAGCTGAGTCATATAGAGATAGCCGAGGTAATTGGCCTGCCATCCGCTGGAAGGACGGTTGCAAATAATATCGTAGCTGGCTTTGAACAGCGAACGGTCGCTAACAGGGAACGAGAAAGCTATACGGGGCATTGCCACGATTTGCGGTTTGTAGTCGTCGAAGGCTTTAACCGAAGGAGTGTTGTTTTGGTACGAAGCCTGAGCGTCCGGTTTTCTGAAAGGAGTAGGTCTGCCGGCCGAGCCTTTGACATCGTATGGGTCGGAAGTTTCAACACCATCGGCGGTGTACCAAGTGGAACCGCTACGGAAACCGGTGATTTTAGGTGTGGAGGATGTCGGGTCGTCAACATAAACCACCCAATCTTCGCCAGCACCGGAGGGGATGATGCCGTCGTAGTTTACACCACCAAGTTCGCCAACGGTGTAGGATTCGTAGAGCAGATAGGGGTCTTTCAGAACCATCTGGTTGCCGTCGAAGCGGTCAACACGAACACCAACGTTGAATATCAGGTCTTGGAATTCGAACTGGTCTTGGATATATCCGGCCATGTAGATGGGCGAGAAGGCGCCAAGCTTACGGTCAGGGCTGTTGAAGAAGCTTTCTAGGGATTGTTTGCCTCTGATGCGGTTTCCGCGGTGGTCGTAGCCGTAGTAGGAAACTATGGAGTTACCGTCGTTAAACATCTCGTCGGCAGAAATCATGTCGAGTGAGAACCAGTTGGGGTCGTACATATCAACATCGAGCCATTCGGTGCTGTTTACCGGCAGTCCGAGTTTGGCACGCATAGCCCTGTCGAAATAAGTCTGGCTGTTTTCGTCGTACAGACGATCATAGGTTACGGTAACATATTGGCCGGATTGGTCGATGATGGGGTTGTTCAGGTCGAGCTGGCTGATATGAGCGTTAGCCGACTGTCTCATAATTGTCCACAACGACACAGGTGCCAGAGAGTATGAATAGCTGGTCGACTGGTCGTATTGGAAACCCATTTCAAGCGAGTGGCCTTTGATATCGGCGGAAACTTTTGCCTGAACATAAATGTAGTCGGTCAAAGATTTGCCGTAGGAAGTGTAGGGTGTACCCACATTATAAATAAGACCGTAGATAGAAGACGGGGTCTGTCCGTTGAGCAGACCATTGTAGTATTCGATATTGTTGAAATTGATCAGCGAACCTCTGATGGCGCTCATGCCGTACAGCTGCGAAGTGTAGCGTGCAAGCATGGGGTTGTAGGGCGAAGGTGTGAAAATAACGGCTGTGTCCATCCAGTTGGCTTGGATTCTTGCCACTTGGTCAACACCGTCTACGTTAAACATGCCGTAGGAGAAGGTACGCATTCTTCTGGTTTCGAAAGTACCCACATGTCCATATTTGAACACATCGTCGCCGAAGTCTTGGTTGTAGGTTCTTGTCCACACTCTGTTGAACATACCGGAGATGTTGTACATAACTTTTGTTATCAGAGCGGATTTCTCCGAGCCGGGCATAGTAGCGTCGCCACTTGCAGGTTTCTTGTCGGGGAAACGCTGTGTGAAATCGGCCATGATGGAGAAGTTCTGATAGTCATATGTGCCATGTGTACCGAGGTTGAGAGGGAAATAGGCAACCCCTGTCTGTGCCGAGCGGTTGAACATATAGTCGGCCGATATCTGCAATGTGGCATAATCGGAGAAACGGATATCAAGACCGCCTTCCACATAAGCACGATAGGCTGGCATTCCACCTTTATATTTAATGGTGCGGAAATCGGAGGCGCGGAGGTACTCACCGCTATAATTCACAGCACCTGTGATGGGGTCGTAAACGATAGGCTGGTTTTCTATCTGTTCGCGCACATCGTCTTTCACTATCTGGTAGAGGTAGCCGTTGCGACGATAGTACTGGTCGAACTGATAACGGAGCACGCCGGTGAGACGGAATCCCACGAGAGTTTTTTCGGCTTTCTTCGATTTCAGGACAGGACCGGTGAGATAGAAAGTGAGGTCGTTGAAAAATCTATAGTCGAGATATGTTTCGTAACGTACCATGCCGTTGAATTTGTTTGCTGGTGGTTTGAGGGTGATAACCTGGGCGCCGCCAATAGCCTCGCCATAGCGTGCGGGGGTACCCGAAAGAATCACCTGAATTTCGGCGATGGCTTCCTTAGGCACATAAACGCCAGATTTTTTTCTCATGCCGCCCACGTAGGTAGCCATGCCTTCTTCCTGACCACGGGCTGTACCCACGCCGCCATCGCTATAACCTACGCCTGGCACTGTGGCCACTGCGCTTTCGATGGAGCTACCCGGCATACGCTCAAGGTCTTTGGAGCTCATACGTTGGCCGCCTTCGGGTGATCCCTTATCGATCAGGGGCACTTTTTGAGTCTTAACAACCACAGCTGTAAGAGTCTTTGCTGTAGGCTCCAATTTAATGGTGTCGGCATACGAAGAACCGCTTGCTTTTACGCTAATACCTTCGAGCCGCACAGGGGTGAAGCCTATAGCGGAAACTTCAATATCGTATGTGCCCGCAGACAGAGGTTTGATGGCAAACTCACCATTCATGTTGGTGGCGGCACCGCCACGTTGCTCGTCGTTTTGTTTAGCTACGACATTCACGAATGGCTCTGGTTCGTTCGTTTTGGCATTGACAATTACGCCCCTCAGGGTTCCTTGTCCGAAAGCCACAACACTGGTTACTAAAAGCAACCCAAATGTCATCAGTACTTTTTTAAACATACTCATCTAATTTACAATTAAATACCTATCTATTAGTTTTTATTATCAGTTGTATGGATTCTCAAGAATTACAGATTGGATAACAGCCTCCCGCAGGTTGAATTTGATAGTGTTTTCAGTTTCGGACTCGCTTTGAGGTGTCACGGGTTCAGGATGGGGAGCTTCGTCATTGGGCTGTTCTGCTGTATTGGGATTGTACTCCTCATACAGAAACTGCTGATGCTCTGGAGTGGCGGCTTCGGGCTGAGGGATAGCTTCGTCGTTTCTGCCGGCAAACTGCCGTTTCAGCTCCCCCATCACATCTTCCAATTCGGTGAAATCATCATTCTCGGAAGTTTCTTCTTCCGAGAACACATGTTTTGCTCCCCGGCTGCCTTGCTTGCCTTTTTTACCCAAAAGACTTGGCAACGAGAACAAAACAAACAATAATATCCACCAAAAAATGCTCATTTTACTATCTAAAAAATCACTGCAAAGATACTCAATATTGACTAATTATAAAAGCAAAAAATTGATTTTTCCAAAATTATCACTCTATAACTCTAAGTATCAGACTGTTATTTTTTATTTTCAATTTGTTTGTATCCCTTACGGTTCATAAAATCGAACAGTATGGTGCCCGAAATGCAAACCGAAGAGAAAGTACCGGCTGCAACACCCACAAGCAGTGCGAATATGAAACCACGCAGTGCCTCACCACCGAATATGAACATCATCAGAAGCACAACCAATGTTGTTCCCGAAGAGTTCACCGTGCGGCTCAGTGTGGAGTTGATGGCGCTGTTGATATGTTCTCTCAGCGAACGTTTGGGGTACAGGGTTTTGTACTCGCGCACACGGTCGAAAATAACCACGGTAGCGTTGATGGAGTAACCGATAACGGTAAGGATAGCGGCTATGAACGACTGGTCGACCTCCATGTTGAACGGCAGCAGGCCATGCAGCAATGCAAAGAAACCTATTGTAACGAGGGAGTCGTGAGTCAAGGCAATAACGCCGCTCAAACCGAACTGCCAATTACGGAAACGAAGACCGATATAGGCGAAAATCACCAGCAGACCTACCAGCAAAGCGATAACGGCATCGCGCTGGATGTCCTTAGCCATTGTGGGTCCCACAATTTCGGAACTGATGATACCAAGAGGATTGGTTTCGGTGGAGGCAAACTCCTTAACGGTTATGTCGTTTTTGAAATACTGTTTGGTACCGTTGTAAAGTTTTTCAACTATTTCGTTCTTTATGGTATCGTTGTCCTCACTGATGCCATATTTGGTTGTAACCTTTATTTGGTTCGACGGGCCGTAGGTTTTCACTTCGGGGGCGTCGGGGAACTGTTCTGCGAGGCTTGCACGAACATCGGCAGTGCTTGCAAGGGGTTGGTCGAAACGGATAACGTAGGTGCGGCCACCTTGGAAGTCGATACCCATGTTAAGTCCGCGGATGCAAAGGGCGGCGATGCCAACCACAAGAACAGAGCAGGCAATGATGTAGAAAGTTTTTCTCTTGCCTATGAAATCTATATTTACATTGCGCAGGAAGTTTTCTGAGAACGGGAAAGAGAAGGTCATCGGTTTGGAACTTTTCATGAAGCGTTCGATAACCAAGTGTGTGATGAAAATACTGGTGAAAAGAGATGTGAGGATACCCACGCACAATGTAACGGCGAAGCCTTGAACGGGGCCGGAGCCGAACATTATCAGCACTATTCCTGTGAGCAGTGTGGTAACGTTACCGTCAATGATAGCGGAATAGGCGTTTTTGAAACCTTTATCCACGGAGGAGGAAATGCTGTTGCCAGCACGCAGCTCCTCTTTGATACGTTCATAGATGATCACATTGGCATCCACGGCCATTGCCATGGTAAGCACTATACCTGCAATACCGGGGAGCGTAAGCACAGAGCCTAACGAGGCGATAACGCCTACGAGGAAGAACATATTGGCGAGCAAGGCAATTGTGGCCACGATACCAGCCTTGTTGTAGAATATAATCATATAGATGAACACCATAATGAAGGCCACGATAAACGAGAGCATACCCGCATTGATTGATTCCTGACCGAGCGAGGGGCCTACCACAGCTTCTTGAACTATCTTGGCGGGAGCGGGGAGCTTACCAGCTTTCAGGATGTTGGCAAGGTCTTTTGCCTCTTCGGGGGTGAAGTCACCGGTGATGGAGGATCGTCCTCCGCCGATTTCGCCGTTAACGCGCGGTGCGGAATAAACGAGGTTGTCGAGAACGATGGCAATGAATTCTCCAACGTTGGCGCCGGTGATACGTTTCCACTCGCGTGCGCCGTCGCTATTCATGGTCATGGATATTTCCTGACCGTTGTCTCTAATATCCTGACGGGCGTCGGTGATAACATCGCCGCCAAGCAGAGGCGAGCCGTCTCGGGTGGTAACCTGAATGGAATAGAGCTCATACAAGTTGTTGTTGTATCTCGAAGGTTTTGCTCCCCAGAGGAATTTTATCGAGGATGGCAGTATGTTTTTCTGACGGGCTCTGGCGAGCATGTCGTCGATGGCGGCTCTATCTTTGGGCGAGGCGTATCCCACCACACATCCGTCGGAGTATTCACCTGTTTGAGGGTTTACGTTAAGCTGCAGTTTTGCAAAAAGTGGGTTGTTTTTTGCAAATTCGGCCTGCATGGCAGCTTGGGATTGGTTTGTGCTGTCGGCTTCGAGTGTGCCGGGCACATCGTTGGCGGAGTCTGTGGTGGCAGCGGTGTCGGCAGTCAGAGAAGCGAGGAGCGAGTCAACGGCTTTGTCGGCGGTGCTGTCGGCCACAGTGGTGGAGGCGATGAATTTGTTAACATCGTCAAGATAATGGAAAGCGTCCTTGCATTTGGCGCCCAACCAGAACTGGAGTTCGGCGGTGCCTTGCAGGAGTTTGCGCACACGTTCGGGTTCTTTCACACCAGGAAGCTCGATAAGGATACGTTCGGATGCGGTAAGTTTCTGGATGTTGGGCTGAGCCACGCCGAATTTGTCGATACGCTGGCGCAGGATTTCGTATGTGCGGTCGTAAGCGTCGGCCACTTCGCCCCTAACCACGTCCATCACTTTTTTGTTGTCGTCGGTGAGTTTTACTTTGTCGCGCAACTGAGTGGAGAAGTATGGGGCGAGTTCTTTGCCATGAGCAACTCTTTCGAAAGCCTCTTCGAACAAAGTAACAAAGTTTGTGTTGGGGGTAACCTTTTGCTGTTTCAGAGCTTCATCGATAGCTTTGTTGAAAAGGGTGTCCTTGGTATGGTTTGCCAGAGCGATAACCACGTCTGAGGTGGACACTTCCATCATCACGTTCATACCGCCTTTAAGGTCGAGACCGAGGTTTATCTCTTTCGACTTGGAGCTTTTGTATCCCCACCACGATTCATATTCCGAAATGGAGTCGATAAAATGCGCTTCTCTGGCTGTGGATAGAGAGTCGTACAGGGCTTGTTCCATTATGGCATCGCCCTTGGCCATATCTTTTGCTAATGCCTTTACCTCAGGGCTATTGGCGTATTCGCGAGCCTTTCCCTCGAAATGCCGCGCCGAAAAGGTGAACGACAATTGGTACAAACACACTATCGCAAAGAGAATAGCGAAAAATCTGATAAGTCCTTTATTTTGCATATCTTACTAATATATAATTATTAAAGCATTAAAAAAACGTGTATGGAAACACATTTTCAGACCTGCAAAGATATGATTTTTTGTTCAAACAACAAATTTTTTTTGTCGCATTATTTTTTATTTTCTTGTATATCAGCGAATAAAACTTGTATTTTTTTTTTCGGACCCCTCTGCTGAAGCATTTTTTAAAAAAAAGGAGTACCTTTGCACAAATATTTAAGATATATGGGCAAAGACAACATTACTATAAAGGAAATGGCGGACAGCGACAAGCCGCGCGAAAAGATGCTGACCAATGGCCGTAAGGCTTTGAGCAACTCCGAGCTGCTTGCCATCATAATAGGCAGCGGCAGCCAGAAAACCAATGTGCTGGAGCTTTCGAAAAGGCTGCTGAAAGATGCGGACAACAGTCTTGTGGAGTTGTCGAAGAAAGGCATTGCCGAGCTGAAAAAGGAAGACGGCATAGGCGACGCAAAGGCTGTGAGCATTGTGGCGGCACTGGAGCTGGGCAGCCGCATGTGGGCCGAAAAGCGCAATGGCAACGATGATGTGGTAAAGGACAGCCGCTCTATATACAATATAATATCGGGCGATTTGAACCAGCTGGCGCACGAGGAGTTCTGGGCGTTGTATCTGAGCAATGCCAACAAACTGATAACCAAGCGTAAAATTGCCAGCGGCGGACTTACGGCAACCGCTGTTGACGTGCGGATGGTACTGAAAACAGCATTGGAAAACAACGCCGTGGGTATTGCACTGGCTCACAACCACCCGTCGGGAAGTGTGAAACCCAGCAAGCAGGACATTGAATTGACAAAAACAATTAAGGAGGCTGCCAAAATTATGGACATAAGAGTGCTCGACCACATTATAATAGGTGAACATTTTTCCGCCGGAAATGTAAACTATTACAGTTTTTTCGACGAAGGTATTCTGTAGAAATCATGGAATGAGCTATTTACAATGGTTTTTTAGACAATTTTAACAAATGTTTGCCAGACACGAAAAACTGGATTAACCTCTTGATTTCATGATTTTTGACAAGTAAAATGTAAGTGAGGTTGCACTTGACTGATTGGGGTAAGTCCACACATGAGAACAAAGGAGTGTGACGCGGCATAAACACTAAAAAAAGCCGTTGCTTACGCAACGGCTTTTTTTATACATATATATTATATGTGTATTATTCGGCATCGGAGATGAATGGGTACTTGTAGTCGCGGGCAGGGTCGAAAGTTTCTTTGATGGCCTGCGGCGAAGTCCAGCGGATGAGGTTGAGGTACGAGCCGGCCTTGTCGTTGGTTCCGGAGGCGCGGGCGCCGCCGAAGGGCTGCTGTCCAACAACGGCACCGGTGGGCTTGTCGTTGAAATACATGTTGCCAGCGGCATTCTTCAGCAGGTCGTAGGCTGTACGCAGGGCCTTGCGGTCGGTGGCGAAAATGGCACCGGTGAGAGCATAGGGCGAAGTGCTGTCGAGTATCTGGCAGGTTTTTTCGAAATCCTTGTCATCGTACACATAAATGGTGATGATGGGTCCGAAGATTTCTTCGCACATCGACTTGTAGTCGGGTTTCTTGGCAAGGATAACGGTGGGTTCGATAAACCAGCCTTGCGATTTGTCGCACTTGCCGCCGAATACGATTTCAGCGTCTTTGCTCTTTTTGGCGTGGTCGATATAGTTTTTGCAGTTGTCGAACGAGGCTTCGTCGATAACGGCATTTACGAAAGCGGAGAAGTCGCGGACGTCGCCCATTTTTATCTCTTTAAGCATACGGCCGATGATTTTCTCAACTTTGGGCCACATGGAGGCGGGCACGTAGGCACGGCTTGCGGCGGAGCATTTCTGACCTTGGAACTCGAAAGCGCCACGAACGATGGCGGTTGCCACTTGGTCGGGGTCGGCACTTTTGTGAACCATGATGAAGTCCTTGCCGCCGGTTTCGCCAACTATCTTAGGATAGGTACGGTATTTGTCGATGTTTTGGCCGATAGCTTTCCAGAATCCTTTGAAAGTGGCTGTGGAGCCTGTAAAGTGCACTCCGGCGAGGTTTTCGTCGGCGAAAGCCACTTTGCCGATAAGGGCGCCGCTGCCCGGGAGGAAATTCACCACGCCGTCGGGGAGACCGGCTTCCTTGTATATTTTCATCAGTATGTAGTTGGAGAGCAGGGCTGTGGTGGAGGGTTTCCAGATGCAAACGTTACCCATCAGTGCCGGCGACATGCAGAGGTTGCTGGCGATGGAAGTGAAGTTGAACGGAGTGATGGCAAACACGAAGCCTTCCATTGGACGGTACGACACGTAGTTGAGGGTGCCGGCGTCGGAGCATGGCTGGTCGCTGTATATCTGCGAGGCGTAGAAAGCGTTGTAGCGGAGGAAATCGACGAGTTCGCAAGCGGAGTCGATTTCGGCCTGCATGGTGGTTTTGCCCTGTCCGAGCATGGTGGCGGCGTTGATCAGATAACGGTATTTGCCGCTGATGAGGGTAGCTATTTTGAGCATAACGCTGGCGCGGTCTATCCATGGGGTTTCGGCCCATTCTTTCTGGGCTTTCATAGCTGCGGCGATGGCTGCCTTAACCTCTTTTTCGCCAACTTTGTGGTAGCGGGCGAGGACGTGGTGGTTCTCGGTAGGCATCACTATCTCACCCATATCTTTGGTTTTCACCTCTTTACCACCGATAATGGCGGGAATTTCGGTAACTTTGTTGTATAGTTCGTCGAGAGCTTTACGGATTTCTTTGCGCTCGGGACTGCCAGGAGCATAGCCTTTTACCGGTTCGTTGGCCGGCTTGGGGAAACTGAAAATTGTGTTGTTCATATTATGGTAATTTTTATAAGTTTATTTTTTCAAAAGCTATCATTATAACGACTTACATTCCTGATACCATGATACTTACATCATACCACAGGGATTTATCGCTCCACAAAGATACAAATAAAATTTGAAAAACGAACTTTTTTTGCAAAAAAAGAATGAAATATGGTGCTGTTGGAGACGCAACTTTTTGAAATAAAAAGCAATTATGTCGATTTTTTTATGTAAATTTGTTGATTGGTGCAAGTTTATCACCAACACACATAAAACACATACTATCAAACATTTGATGGCAGAACGGAGATTTTTTGGACAATTGTTAGGGCAGAAATTGCGCAACTCGATGGTAGAGAAAGAGGGCGGTGTGTCGCTAAACAAGGAGGTGTGGCTGCGGTTCAAGCGCAACAAGATGGCCACGACCAGCCTTGTGGTGATAATATTGTTTGCCCTTGTAGCGATATTGGGCTACCTGATAACCCCCGACAGCACACCATACTGCAACCAGCAGTATTTGGAACTTGCCACGCAGAAACCGGGCTCGCAAGCCACTTTTTTGAACGTAATGGAAAATCAGGAGCAGCCACGCACGTCGGTTTTTAAGAAGATGCTTTACGGCAAACCCCTGCCCTACTACGCCTACCCGATACACAAATACCGGTTTTTTGCCGACAGTCTGCGTGTGGAGCTGCATACCGGCTCGATGCCCAACAACGGCGAGAAACGCACCTTTTCACTTGCCGACATTGCCTTTGCCATCGACCCTGCCAAAGGTGTGAGCCACACTCAGAGCCAGACCTCTTTCTACGATTTGCAGGGCCAGAGGCATACATATAATATAGAAAAGCTACGCAACTACGTGCGTGCCAACTTCATAGAAAACCGCACTTTTGTGCTCGGCACCGACCGCTACGGGCGCGATATGCTGAGCCAACTGATGATAGGCACACGCGTAAGCCTTTCGGTGGGTTTTATTGCCATTGCCATTGCCCTGCTGATAGGCATTACCCTCGGCGCGCTGGCGGCCTACCGCGGCGGCTGGGTGGACAGTGTGATAATGTGGCTGATAAACGTGGTGTGGTCCATACCAACGGTGCTGTTGGTTATCGCCATAACGTTTGCCTTGGGCAAGGGCTTTTGGCAAGTGTTTGTGGCTGTTGGACTTACCATGTGGGTAGATGTTGCCCGCGTGGTGCGCGGACAGGTGCTGGGGATACGCGAAAAAGAGTATGTGGAGGCCGCCAGAGCATTAGGATACAGAACATTCCGCATTATTTTCAGGCACATACTGCCCAACGTGCTGGGGGCGGTGATAGTGATAGCCGCATCGAACTTTGCCTCGGCAATACTGCTTGAGGCCGGCCTTAGCTTTCTTGGCATAGGAGTGCAGCCGCCAATGCCATCGTGGGGCACCATGGTGAAAGAAAATTACGGCTATATTCTGCTCGACTCGGCATACCTTGCACTGCTGCCCGGTTTTGCCATCATGATTATTGTGCTGGCATTTATGCTGGTGGGCAACGGCATTCGCGACGCCCTCGACGTGAAAAACAAATAACCGACGACGCGCTTTTTTAAAAACATTAGCCGCAAACATCATCACAAGACACTGAAAACGAGAACCATAAAACACTCTAAAAAAACCCGAACTGCTAACTAAACAAAATGAACAAAGCAATGATATACCTGACAATAGCCATGGTTTTGGCGGCATTGGCATACGTGATGATACGCATTTGGTGCATACTGCCCTGCGGAACAGCTTGGAAAGTGGTGGCCGTAGCACTTGGAGTGGGAATTGTGATGGCAATGGTGCTGAGCTTCGTGTTTGGTCTCGACAAAATGCCAATGCCCTTGGCCACAGTGATTTACGAGATTACCACGTCGTGGATTTTCATACTTCTGTACCTGCTGATGATTTTCCTGCTGATGGACATTTTGCGACTGACGCACGTACTGCCCCACGACATGATGCACAACTCGCTGAAAGGCACGCTGATAGTTGTGGGAACGGTATTTGCCATTTTCCTTTACGGAAACCTGCACTACTACCACAAATATCGCACCACTGTGGATCTGAGCACCGAAAAGCACCTCTACAAGAAATATAAAATACTGATGGTTAGCGATATGCATATCGGATACCACAACCAGCGCGGAACGTTGGCCAAATGGGTGGACATGCTGAACGCCGAGAATGCCGACCTGATACTGATTGCCGGCGACATAATAGACATAAGCCCCCGCCCTGTAAACGAACAACAGATGTACGAAGAGTTCCGCCGGCTGAACGCTCCCGTTTACGGCTGCTTGGGCAACCACGAATTTATTTCCGGCATTGGCGAAGCCCGCGAGTTTTACCGCAAAGCAGGCATAACACTGCTTGTGGACAGCTGCGCCACCGTGGGCAACGACCTGCTTATTGCCGGACGCGACGACCGGACCAATCCCAATAGAAAATCCATCGCACAAATACTTGAAAATCAGGACAGCGGAAGATATACCATTTTGCTCGACCACCAGCCCTACAACCTTGAACAGGCCGAAGAGGCGGGCGTGGACCTACAGCTGAGCGGACATACCCATTACGGACAGGTATTTCCTATAAATTTGATAACCGATGCGATATACGAAAAGGCTTACGGACAACACCGGCGTGGCAAAACGGACTACTACATATCTTCAGGGCTTGGCATCTGGGGAGGCAAGTTCCGCATCGGCACCAAAAGCGAATACGCTGTGGTGGAGATAGTTGAAAATGGAAAGCTGAAAGTTGAAAAAGGACAATTAAAATGAACAATGGACGATGGACGATGGACAATTGGCTATGGAGAATTGAAAACGGATGAGGCAGCGCCGAATTCCGAATTAACCCGCGTCAGCCAACCCTTGACTTTTAATTCTTAACTTCCAACAACTATTCTGAAATCCGAATTCCGGACTACTACCAAAGACTTCCGTACATCCAGCGGCTGACGAGTTTGCGTTTGTGTTCGATGGTCTCCTCAGGGCACACCCGCATATGACGTTCTTCCATGGTGGCGAGAATGGCCTCTGCATCCTTGCATTGCTTGGCCACACGCCATTGACGAAAATTACGCCATGGATAAATTTCTCGTTGACAAACAGTTGTTCAAGTCGTTTCATTACTGGTTGAAAAATGCTGAATTGGATTAAATTGCATTATTGCAAAAGTACACAAAAATATTTAATTCTGAACACAAATTGCATTTTTTCGGATATGCCTGATTATCAATTCTATTATTTCTATCTGTTGTATAAAAACCCCAACTTTTTCCATTTTTTTTGAGGAAAAATTTACAACTTTTTTCACTTTTGGATAGCGTAATTTACAACTATTTCCATTATTAGCACCAGCATGGAATGAGGAGGCAAGTTTTTGAACACTAATGTTTCTACCACTCGCTATGGCTCGGAGTCGCCAATATCGTTTCCCGTTTTCGCGATATCCTTCAGTTCCTCCCATAAACCGCTTTTGCCCATCTCCTTTTTACGAAACAAACTTATTATCAATACTATAAAAAGCAATATAACAGAAGCTCCCGATAGGACAAAAAGCAGCTTGGCAACGACAGAAAAGACCTTGTGCCGAACGGGAAACGGCTTGCGCAACGTAAGAAAGGCCGAAATTGCCAGTGGCACCAGAAATATCAACGACGTGAGGCTGAACTCCCCATCGTTGAGTCCTATCATGAATACCGCGAAAAAGATAAGTGCCACAAATTGCAGCACCAAATCCCCTATTCCAACAAAAATAGGAATACGTTTTTTCTTTGAGACGAAAAACATTATCAAAAAGACTATCAATGAGATCAATCCCAGATAGAAAGCGATTTTATTATCGCCTGCTAAATCATTTAATATTTTCATGGTTGAATTATTTATCAGTGTTTAACAAATAGATTGGGGGTTGCGGAAAAAAAGACGCCGCAACCCTAATCTGTAAAAAACTATTTTGCCACAAAGACGTAGGTTTTGCCACTCACCGGCTTGGCGGTGCCTCCCAGCTTGCGGGCGGCAGTTTGCAACTCACTCAAAGATTTGTAAGTCTGGCTGTTGCCATTCGGAAAATTTAATGTGTACATTTTTTTGTCCCTTTTACGTGTCGGGCGCAACTTTTTGGTTTTTAAATAATTGAATTTGTTTATACGTATCTGTTACGTATGCTGCAAAGATACGGTGGCGGTGTGCCATTTGGTGGCACAAGATGGAGATTTTTTTTTAGTTTGTAATTAGTAATGATTAGTTAGTAATTGGGAATGAGGGGGATAGGGACAGCCTGAAAATAATCTAAAGCGTATGTTGAAGGATGTGCGGGGGAAAGGTGTGGAAATGGTTAAGGGATTCGCCCCGCGAAAAACCGCGAGGGGGAGTTCCAGCTGCCGTAAACAAGTGCATCGTTACGACGCACCTGCAAGATTGGAATGCTAGCTTAGATCAGACTATCCTGTTTGATGAGATTGTCAAGCTTTTCCACAAAAGAATCGGCATCCTCGTTTGCATCCACTCTGAAACAATAGAACCTGTATTCATCTGTGCCTTTGTCGGTTGTGGGATTGGGACGTTCTTTGTAGTCCTTCCAATCATCTTCCATAAGGTAAACATCGAGCTCTTTTTCATTTGGATTACCCCACCATTGAAAGAAATGGTTGTTGAATTTAAAATTTATGTTCCAACCGTATAAATAGGTGGTGTTACCAACTTTGATTTCTGGTGAAATTTCAGCCTTAACCTCATTGAGCAACTTGTTGCGCAAATCATTAAGCACAACTATTTCTTTGTGTGACGTCACGTCAGACCTTCGCTGGGAATACCGGGTTAGAACAGAATATTTTCGCCAATTATTCAGAATGTGCCATGAATTATAACTTTCCAATAATGTTTCTATCAACTCTTTGTTTTTTATCCAATCCCGTCCACATGCCTCTTCTATATCTATTTTTTCGGTAGTTAATAGGTGATTAATAACACTTTGATTATCTGTGCTCAGCAATGATAACCGCCAGAAGTCGTTGTAGTATCCGAACCACTTCTCTTCAATATTGATTCTACTTAAAAACGCTCTCAAAAGTATGGCCTCCTTTTTATAGCCTTCAACGATTCCATTCTCGTCAAAATATTTCTTTGCATTTGTCCATTTCTTGTCAAAGTCACACCAATACCAATTGATGTTTCCTTCGCCATCCGTAAACAAGAACCGTATTGCCCCCTTGAAGAAGGCGTATTTTTCGGCATCGATGATGATTTCTTCCCATGATTTTCCATCTGGACTAGGTGCTTCGTATAGAATTTGTTTGGCTTTTGCGATTTCTTCTGCAACCTGATCTTGCGCATGATATGGGGAACCCAATTGAAAATCAGCAAAATGATTTGCTAAAGCGTCGTGAATGTTATAGCATTTGTCAGATAGCTTGCACATTAATCGCAAAGCTGCTTGATAGGTGCCAGAACTGTCAATGGTTGAGTTTTCAATAATGTTCCAAACTATGCGCATCCATTGTGACAATGTTGTTTTATTTTCTTTTGTTTCAACGCCAAAATATCTCAGCAAAGCATAGAAAGCTACACGGGAGGGATAAGTTTCTCGGTTATCATTGTTTTTGTTCCCTTCAAACAAGTTCCACTTTTCCTTGTCATTACCTCTATTCCATACAGCCTGACAGTCTTCATTTATGTTATTCCCTTTGCATAGTTCGTCCCAAATGTTGAATATTGGAGTCAAACATTCGTCAATGCCACATTTATCCAATACACATTGGTAAATATCCCATGAAACAAAATTGTCTTTAGTTGGATATAGCGGCATTTCTGTTATGATTCGATTTTGGAAGCTATCATACTCGTCCTGCTGCTCCTTATTTTCATTCGATTTGGAGTGATTTGCATACCAACACCGCCAGACATTCATGAAATGGCGATTGAAAAAACTCATCATCAAAGTGTCGGGCAGTTCTTTTTTTTCTTTGTCTTCATTCACGGCATCCCAAAACATTTCCAGCCAAACGCCATCTATGCCAGTATATTTTTGAGTGTCCTCATCAAATTTACCTCTCACTCTTTCAAGCAAGTCGGTTTTTGCCTTATCTACAAGGTATTGCTCCAAACTTGCCTTGAAGTTCTCAAAAGGAGTAAGCGTTTTCCCACGGGCATTCATCTTTACGTAAGTATCGTCCGTCAATTTGTGCTCACCCATGTCAACGAAATGGAATGTAATAGGACAGTTACATCCGCTTGTCAGTTTTTCCGCTAAAGGTCTGAAGTCATCAATGTCTTTCATTTGACCATGAATCTCGTCAAGCATTGTCAGCATACCCATAATGGTCGGATCTTTCTCCCAGTCGGAATAAAACCACGGCATATTTCTAACATTTTCGGACAATGGTTTGGCGTCATCGGGAATGACTTTTTCATTTACAAGTCTTTCACAAAACTCTCGTGACGACTGTCGTGTCGCATACGTAAATCGCAAAAGGATATCATTGCAGATACAATTAGATTTGTAATGGCAGGCTGAGGAAGACTGACATTTTTCGAACACATACCTATGGAACAAGAACAGTGTGGTAAGTCGTTGCTGACCATCGAAGGGAATAAACTTGTCACCATCAGCCCGCCCATAGACAAAATCAAAGAATAGCTGCTGATTGTCTTTTGTGGCCAGAATTAACCTATTTACAATAGATTTTCTGACATCTGATGATTTTGTATCGTTACGACCTTGTGCATAGTCGCGCTGGATAATTGGAATTTCTATCCTGTATTTGCTTATCAGTTGGTAGAATGAATATATGTCGTTCATTTTATGCCTCCTTTTTTGTCTTTAATCCATAATTACCGTTGTTTTCATCAGGAACGATGGCATCCAATCCCAAATAGGCAGCCACCACTTTCATCATTGCCTTCACATATTCCAACCCGGCTTGTTCATCCCAAAACAGGGGATTTGTTGAGTTGGGAGAATAATGTTTGAAGAACACATTCCTCGTACAAACAGGCACAAACATAGAAGTCTTTTCAACATTCTCGTATTCGGCCAATTTTTCGCGTTTCTCAGGATATGTTTTGTTGTTGAAGGCGGCATTTTTATCACCTTGTAAAAGAGCCATATTGGTAAGATGGTCATCCTTTTCAAAATCTTCAGTAAGGGTAAAGTTTTCGCCATCTTTTTTTATGGCAATTCCCATAAGGGCACCTATTACAATTGTATAAATCCTTTCATCTTTGATGGATTCCGAAGAGAGTGTTTTAGAAAACTCTTCTGCAATATTTGTCTTGTCATTCTCTTTTATGTACTTACATTGGCGGATATATGATTTGATTTTATCCAGTTCATCCTTAGACCAATTATCCTTGCGTTTTTCGTTCTGCGCGTGGATATGTTCCAAAGACCATTTTTTCTTTGCTGCTTGGAAGTGTTTGTCAAACGGGTAACGTGACACCTCACTGACTTGATTTTGAGTTGTGGCAAGATTGAAAAGCAACAAAACATTATGTATCTCATTATTATTTTTGCCGTATTCCCATTTGTCACAATAAACAGTATTGTTATCGTCGGTTATGCCAATCGTCGCCTTGCACTTTCCTTTTATCATCTCCAAAAATTCATCTTTTGGTTTTTCAGATTCACACAACAAGGTTCTCAAAGTGTCCTTTTTGTCTCCACCTTTCAGATTCATTAAATAGCCGATATAGTGGTATTTTACTCTGTCGTCGTACCATGATTTGATGGTTCTGAAATACTTTTGAATAAGCTCCCATTGTTTGGCGTAGCCCTCCTTCTGAATAAGTTCAGAGTATATTGAGAAAATGTAATAATTATTTCTTTTCAGTTCGGAATCAACATCATACAGAAAAGACCCATCTGTGGATTTCAAACATCGCAGTATCAATTCCAAAAGAAAATCTATTCTTGTACAATTGAAACGAGCGTCTTCTGGCTCAGGGTTGATAAAATACCAGAACGAATCATCATGGAGGGTTTGTTCCATTCTGTCCCATTCGCCCGCCATTTCTAATTGCTTCAATTTCAAGGCATCCCTATCCAATCCCACAAAATTGTCATCTTTCAGCAACAATGCTTTTACCAATTCCGCATTGCTCAAGGAGATCTTCCCGCTATTCAGCCGTTTGAATACATCGTAAGCGTTTTCCTCAGTTTCGTACCAAATTACTTTGCAATTCTCTTTGAGCTTTTGCACAAGATTTGGCTTGTCCCCGGTCCACTCTATCGCTGTTTTCTTTGCTTCAAGCATAAAATGAAAATCTATGCTTGAATCCTCTTGGTCATTCTTGATGTTTTTCAGAAAATCTTTGCTTCTTGGGCGAGTTTGGTACAGTAGTGACAATTGCTGATTGTCTAACAGGTTGAGGATAATAAATATTGTAGTCAACCTCTGCTGTCCGTCAATCACTTCATACCAATCGTTTTTGTCGGCTTCTTTTTCTAAACGGGAATCACTCTCTTCCATTTTTCTAACTACCAAAGGTTGCAAGCAGTACCATGTGGTTTCATCACCATGTTTTTTTGATACAAATTCATTCACATCATCCAGCAAGTCTTTCACCTGCTGTTCCGTCCATCGGTATCCACGTTGGTAACTTGGTATAAAGAACTTCATTCCAAGAAGTTCGCTAATCGATTTTAGTTCAATATTATTCTCTGCCATATAGTTGGTCTTAAAGGGTTATTTTTGCAAAGTTGCTCTTTTGTTTTTTAACTACCGTTTCCCAAAATCTCATCCATTTCTTGTCGGGCTGTCAGCATGGCGCAAACCATTTCGGTCATGTCGGCAATGACTTGTCGTCCCATAAAGTCCTCCGTGGTCGGGAATAGTATTCCGAACTGGAGACGCAAATAATGGTTGCTACAGTAGGTATAGGCACCTTTCATTAAGGAGCGGCTTTCAAAGCACTCGGTTCGCTGCTGTGAGTATTTTAGAACCGTTTTCTCGTATGCTTCGTCCGTTTTCTTAAATAAATCCATTTTCTGTAGCTCTTCAATGTATTGCATTACCGTTTCATACTGGGGGTGGGTACAGTGTCCGGAGATATTCATTTCCAGATTCAAGCGGATTTTGCCCCTGTCCGAATAGGTGTGCAGATTCAGCTCCACTTTTGGCGTTAGTGTGATGGGTGCATTGGTCTGGACGCGGGCTGAATTAGGCGCGATGAGTGAAGCGTACTGTGGCAACGCCTTCTTTAGCGATACGATTAGCCGGTCTCGCACCTCTTTGAGAAAAGAACTTGTGTGGTAGTTTACCGGGGCGGCATCATTGGCCTCCAAGTTTGTGATGGCCGACATTCGCATTGCGCTGCGGATGTTTCCCTCAATTTGCTCGGGAGTTTCGTTAAATGGCCCCCCTTCATTTTCTTTGCTCTGCGGGTGGAGAACATTCTTGATTGTGATGCGCATACTGTTCAAAAGCTGAGATATGTTCAGGGCTTTGTGCTGAAGATAATAGTCGGATGCACAAAGCCGATAAAGCAGCTGCTCCCATTCTTCGTCAAATTCGGGCATTGTTTTCAAGCCTTGCCTCGTCTCATCGTCCAATGGCTTGAGGTTCAATTGGAAAGCAATATCCTCATTCCAAGTAGTGAAACAGGGGTATTTGCTCAGCACATTATAGACTTTGGGGTAAGCGATTTGCATGCTGACAAGAGCGAAACTCAAATAGACCGACAAATTATCTTGTAGAAAATCTTTCTCTTGATTGTCTTGCGCGTCGTTGATGCATTTGATGAGCGACAGGTTGTTCAACAGCCGTTTTAATGAACGGGGATTATGACCCACCGTGAGGCGGGCTGCTTCAGTAATGCGCTCCATCAAAAGTTTGGTGTCACGTTGCGTGGGGGTCACCCATCCAATGTTGAAGAGAGACTCTTTCAAAAACGAGTCGATACGGTAATTGTTGACGGGCATGGAGAAAGGCACTTGGATGATTTTGTCGAAGAAAGAGCGGAACTCGCGTTCGTTCTGGTCGGTGAGTTCGCCGAATTTGGGCTTGAGTCCTTTCACCACCACATCGTAGTCGATGGCGAGTACAAACACGCATTTGTCGAGGGTGAAGATGTTCTTGAGCAGTTCGAGGAGTTCCACTGCGGTAGGCGGGTTGATGCGGTCAAGGTCGTCGATGAAGAATATGAAGCCCTTTCGGCCCGATTCCGCAAGGGTGGTGTTGATGGACTGCTGCAGTTCGTCGCGAAGTTTGCCGATAGAGGATTTGGGGCTGTCGAACAAGGCGTTGAGTTCCTCACTGCCGCCGCCGAGTCCGGCGTTGACGGCGGTTTTAAGGGCCACCGCCCCGAATTTCTTCACCTTGTCGAGAACGTCTTTTTTGCGGGCACTGTCATTGGAGGCGGTTTGGGCGGCCATCTGGGTGATGATTTGCATCAAGGTGGTGGCGGGGTCTTTCATCAGGGCGTATTCCCACGTGTTGATCCAGACACCGTGGTAGGAGCCGCTGTCGTTGCACAGCGACTCCTGCAGGTAATTCATAAGGGATGTTTTACCGCTTCCCCACTCGCCTTGCAGGGCGATGGTGATGGGCGTGCCGGTGTTGGTGATGAACCGTTCAAGCCCTTTTGCAAAAGGGTTGATGCCGAACTCGTCTTTGTCTTCGGCACGGCACGGGATGTCGGAAAGGCTGTATGTTCTGGACATGGAGCTTCGATTTTGGAATTAGAGGAGCTGGCATTCCCAAATAATGGCGGCAAGGATAGCGGGGTTATAGTAGCCGTCAATGATCATAAAAGGATAATTTTCTTTATGACCATAATCGTCCCGGGTGCGAAATATTTTGCCGTCTTCAACGATTAAGAAAGGATGATTTTCAGGATGCCCGTAGTCGTCCCGGGTTCTATAAATATCTTCTCCATCAATTATAAGAAATGGATGATTCTCTGGATGGCCATATCCGTCTCGAGATCCGTACACTTTTCCGTTTTTGACCATAAGAAACGGATGATTTTCCGGGTGACCATAATTGTCACGAGCTTTGAAAACTTCACCATCATCAATTATCATGAATGGATGATTCTCTGGATGGCCATAATTATCACGAGAACGAAATATCTCACCGTTTTCGACGATTAAGAAAGGATGGTTTTCTGGATGACCATAGTTGTCACGAGCTTCATAAATTTTTGTTACCATATTGTCTTCCCTTTTACGTGTCGGGCGCAACTGTTAGAAAATGAAATGCCTACTCTGTTGAACGCTTTTCGGCGGCGGCGTTTGTTTCAATTAGGAATTAGAAATTTGCAATTAGGAATTGAATTGAAATAGGTTTACTGATTTACAAAATACTTGTCAGACACGAAAAGTAACTCTTCTTTCTGCCGTTCTGTAAAAGAAAGTCCTTGTACCATTGACGAGAGGAAGTCGAGCATTTCAATACCTCGTTCCCGTATTGCACAACCATCCCATGCTTCTTTTTCAGAAATTGCCAACTCGCTGAAAGAACCCGCTTTATAGTGTTCGCGCTTGACTGCCCACGGTTTGTTCTGCAATTCGGAATTTTTGGAATATCTGAGTATAGTGAGATTTCCCAATGTGTTGACAATGATTTTTACGGCTCTGTGTTTTTCATCGTCAGACATTTCTTTTCCCCTAAGATAGTTAGACACGATATCATTCCAGTTGTCCTGGAAGCTTTGAGGCAACACGTGTTCTATGTTGGTAGCGTCGAAATTGTCCCAAATCACACGAGAACTGTCGTTCATGAACCTCGTTTCATGAAGATGCTGTTCAAATTCCATCAAAAAGAATTTAAGACCACTCCAACGATGGAAGCCCTTGTTTCCCCTCTCATATTCAAATAACGATTTGAATTGACCAATCATTCCTTCCACATTGCAGCCTACAGCTAATAACTGTTCTAACTTGTGGTGAAAATCTTCCAAAGACTCTTCCAGGTTATGGAGTTCTCGTGCGCGTGTGGCATACGTACGTTCATCAACGACACTCATGCTCGGCAAACTATTTCTGAATTCCACTTTAAGTAGCAGATCGATACACTTGTTCACCAAATCGCTTTGCTTGTCGCGGAAAGACACCAGAGTGGCCAAGAGTAAACGCATTTCTTTGGAACCATTCAATAATAGTATTTTATTTATTCGCAAGTCTTCACTATTGTTCACTTCGTGCCAATACGGTACAAAATTGGCCAAATCTTGCGCATACTGGCTGATTTTTGCATAGTCCACAGCAGGCTCTCGCTCATCGTCATCTTTTGCCAACTTAGTGCAGTTGAACGAGTATTGTTGAGCCCTAACACAAAACATTTCGAAAACTTTTTTCTCCGCCAGTTGTTCAGAAAAAGAATAGTACTCGGGAGCACGTATTAGCGTAAGATGCGCAGAAAGAAATTCGTCTTCGTCGAGCATTTTCTCCGGGTTTTTGCCCAAGTAATCATAGACTTTCCGCCAAGCGTCATTCACCATTTTTGACAATATGGTTCTGTCTTCCAAAGAATCAGGAAGCTTTGCTGTGAGAAACAGAAGTCTGTTTTTCAGTTTTTCCAATGTTGAAAGAGGTTTGCCCCTATTGTTCATAGTCTCGAAAACAGCCTGTTCAGACACATTGTTGCTGATGTATTTGATGTCAAACACAAGGGCGGTCTGTATTCGGCGAAGCAAATCACGTTTCTTTTCATCCGATAGTAGGGAAATATGCTCGCTGAACCAATTCTTTGCAGCCGTAAGATTGTTCGTGTACACATTGATATAACCATCTGGAACAATCATCGTGTTGTCTTCAAAGACGTGGTTTAATAGAAAAGCCTGGTTCTTATCATTTCTGTTATAGGAGAACAGATAAAAACGAGTGTTTGCGGCATTTCTGTTTTTAAAAAGATAGATGTTCCTCAAATCCTCCTTTTCCTCTTCATC
The DNA here is from genome assembly GCA_937915785.1 of uncultured Bacteroidales bacterium. Lineage (GTDB taxonomy): Bacteria > Bacteroidota > Bacteroidia > Bacteroidales > P3 > UBA1219. The sequence goes on along the minus strand of CALGGY010000119.1, from coordinate 4,873 downwards.
GGGATAGCATTTGATTAGTTCGAATAACATAATCTCCAATGTGGTCAGTCGCTGTTGGCCGTCAACTACATCATAAAAGTTATTTCCTCGTTCACGAAACCACAACTCTTCAGATGGAATCGCATCTTTATTTATTTCTTTCAGGGTTATCGTTCCTGTAAAATGAGGTTGATACTCTTTTGAAACGCTATCTTCCGTTATATCCCAAATATCCTCCCACAGGTCATTCCATTGACGTTCTCCCCAAGCATACCCCCTTTGGTAATCAGGAATGCGGAATGCTTTCGTTGCAAAAACTTGAGCCAATTTCAAGTCAGTTGTTTCATTATTTGCCATAATTCGTATTTGTTATATTTATTGCCTACTCTGTTGAACGCTTTTCGGCGGGGGCGTTTGTTTCAATGTAGAATGTAGAATTAAGAATGTAGAATTAGGGATTGGTGATTGGAGGAAGGGAGTTGCGGAGGATTGCATCTCGGTTGTTCAACAACTCCAGTATTTCATTATAATGCTGTTTGATTTTTGTTTCGTTCCACGAGTAGTTGTTTTCAGAATCTTTTGATTCTGCATACATGACCTGTCTGTTCGCACCCATATTGGAGTCTGGTGTGCGGATTACTTTTTCATGGACACTCCTATCGCTCAATCTCGAATTGGAACTTTTGCTTATCAAACAAAGATTGCCAAGGTTGTTGATAAAGTCATCAGGATTATTTTCCGTATCTATGGCATATTTTTGTGCCAAATGGTGTTCCACAGAGTTCCAGTATTTGAAATCGAAATCCTTAACATATTTGGCACTCTCAACAAGATGCGTTGATTTCCAGTCCACCCAATAGAGATAGTCTATGAAATTGAACAAAAAGTGTGGGGTGTTCAGACCTTCTGAATAGGAGTTTTCTTTCGTGAGATGAATGTTTTCGGCTATTGGATTATATTCAATTTTTCTTTCATTATAGTTGTTGAGGATAATGGAATCCAAGAGATTGCGATATGCGTCGTGTTCGATATTCACATCCCTTTTTTCATTGAACCATTTCAAAATTTCAAAAAGCCATTTCTTGTAAATTCTCGACCTGAAAGAAACTTGCAGCATTGTCAACGCTTTGACAATTCGATTTTGATTCTCGTCATTGTCGAATGTTTTGCCAAAGTCCAAAGCATTATTGTCGTTTTTCTTGGGCTTCCTCAAAGTCCAACGCTCACCCTCCTCGGCCTTTTCGTCAATAACAGTTTTCACTACGTATTTGTCGAAGATGGTACGGCAGAAGAATAATGTTTTAATAAAATCTTCCGAATTGAGTTGGCTTTCCACGGCTTTGTAGGCACTGATGAGGTATTTCTCATTCAGCGGGATTTCTTTTTCTTCGCCGTCAGAAAACTTCACTTTATTAGGGAACATCACTTTGAATACGTGCATCAGAAAATTCGGAAAATCAATGATGGACTTGTATTTGGTTTCGTCCCCATCATCTTCAACACCATCCTCTGTACCATCGCTGTTTTTGTCATCTTTTGCAGAAGATGTTTGAAAAGCGATCTCAAGAATTTGATCAAGTGGGGTAGTTCCGGCTGTTCCTCCACCCGAATTGTTGTCAACAGAAACAAGACTTTCAAAACGGAAGTCATCATAATTGTCGCCAAAGTATCTGCGCCTGTCGTCTGCCGTGAAAAGTTTCTGGATGGGAGTGTCCATTTGTGAGCAGGCTGTCCAAATCTTGGCAAACTCGTCATAAGACTTCCCATTCAATTTGCTCAACAGAAACGACTTCAGGATTTCGTGCTTTTGCAGTTGTGCCCCGCGATTGTTCATAATCTCAAAATAAGAAGCGACATCGGTGTCCTGCGGTATTTCCACTCTAACCAATATTACGTTGTTTTTGAAATAGTTGACGAAATCCGTCTCTGCATCTCCAACCTTAGTTGTTGTGAGCTCGGCGTCCAAGTCAATTTCTTTGATGTATCCAATGGCATTCCGCAAATGTGCAGTTTGAGGAAAGTCAATGTCGCTGTTCCCATCTTCGGACTTGTAGAAATCGGCAAGAAACTCTTCAAATTCTGGTCGGGAGTCGTAGAACAGGCGCGGCTCGTCGTTGATTTTCATAATTTTGGTAATGAGCGATAACACAGTCAGACGTTGTTGACCGTCAATCACTTCAAAATCTCCGTTGGGGCGTTTCAATACTACGAGACTGCCAATATAGTAGTGGTTTTGACCGTTCTTGAAGGCACTATAAATGTCTTGTAGCAGTTGTTCGATTTGCGGCTGTCTCCAAGAAAAATTTCGTTGGTAGAGCGGAATGACATATTTATATTGTCTGTCAAAAATTTCCGCTATGCTTTTGCCCAAATTATCGGTATCGTTAGTTGTTTTCATTTTCTTTTCCTGTTTTTATAAAGTTGACGATTTTTTGATTGGCGATTTTGCCTTCTGCCTCGAATGCTCGTGAGGATAATTCAGCTGCTTTTTTGTCTAATTCTGACAAATCGGCCAAATCCTTTGCGGTTGCAATAGTCTTGAAATAGCTACCAGGCAAAGTTGCGACAGCGCTGCGTCTGACCTGACTTTTTTCCAATCGCATAGAGTAGATTAACCTGTATAGTGTTTTGTAGTACTTGTTCAGTCCTTTCTCACCGAACTTGTCGAATAGTACAAACACAAGTGATTTGTAGGCTTCCCGCAAGTAAGAGTCTCCTGTCCGGGAAGCTTGCAATTGGGGATTGAAAGAACAATCCTCTTTGCGTTTTTCCTTTGCTTTTGCCTCATTATTGTCTGGCCAGTTGTAATTCAAACAATAGGCGTAATAGAACTCCTTGAACTCGCTCAATTGGTAGGTGCCGAGGTTGATGAACATTTGCTTGTAAATTTCCACGTATGTTTCCACATAATCGAAGAAATCCTTGCCGTTCACAATTTGCTGGTTGACGTTGACAAAGGGGTTGATGTGGTCGTTGTCGCCGAGTTCGAAACGGTTTTTGGTGGCGGTGGTGCCGGAAAAAATCGTGTCGTAGAACTTTGCTGTTAAATACTGTAGGAGTTGCGGATTTTGGTAGGGGAACAGAGCGGGGTGGTTCTTGTCGATAGTGAACCCCTTGAACTCATCAATTTGCGTTTTTGAAAACTCGCCAGCCCAGTTTTGTCGGCTCCAGACACGGCTTCGATACAGTTGTTCGTTGAAGATCTGTTTCAGCACATCAATGTTCGGGTCATCCTTGATTTTTGGAGTAGGATCGTATTGTGTGGCCTCTTCCCACCTCTTGTCGCAACGGATTTTGTCTTCCCTGCTATCCATTTCCATAGCACGGATATGATACGCTTTCAACAGGTTATATGCTTCCAATTCTTTCCCTCTACCGTTTTGCGAATCAAACATTTGGAACGCTTCAGAAAGGTCGTCCGCCACGATTTTGACAAAATCGCAGGCTTCCAAAACATATTTGAGGTAGTTTTCCTTATTTCCGACATTCTCGTCAAGCCATGCGTTGATGAATAAAAAGTTCTGCTTGATGGTCGCATGCGATTCCGTGCCGAAAGAAAGCGGGCAAAGATAATTGTCGGATTTACAGCACGCATTCCACAAAAGGAACAGAGTTGTCAGCCGTTGCTGTCCGTCCACAATGTCCAGGACATTGTCTGTTGTGTTGTTATGCAGGATGACGCTTCCAATGCGATAGCTCTTTTTGCCTGCGTTCATGCTTTGTAGCACATCTTCAAGCAATTGTCGCACATTTTTCTCTGTCCAACGATATGGGCGTTGGTATGGAGGAATCCGTAGTTTTCCTATTGTTAAAAGTTCACCGACAGAAACGATATTAGCTTGTATAAAAGCGTAGGTTTCGTCATAATGAGTTGCTTTGCCAGGAAAGTATTTGTTGGCAAATTCTTTGAACTGTTTTTCTGAAATGATATTCATATAGATATGTTTTTAAAATCACTCTTTTATTGCATATTCAGTATTCTTCCCAACTTACGCTCCAGCCCGCCGCGAGTGGTAGGGATGCCGGTCTTGCGGGCAATCTTGTTCTTCAAACCGGCAATGCCCAACAACCGGCTCCACGAAAACGACAGACCTCTGATTTTCATCATTCTTAATTCTTGATTTTTAATTCTGAATTGAAAAACGGCGCACCCCTCCCTCCTTCTGGTAGAAAAGGCATCGCCAAACGCCGCGCAAAAACTGAAAAACCGAAAAGAGTACGCCTATGCGGACGTACCTATCGGTGTGCTCTGTTGCTGAAAATTGGCGATTTCTTTTCACAGCCACATCATAGCTTACGCTATCTTCAAATACGCTGCAAACATACAAAATATTTCTGTTCGGCATACCCTCTTCTTTATTTCGCCGGCAAAAATAAGGGACAACTGTGCCATTCCGTAGCACAGTGCCGTCTGCCATGGGGAATGTGGGACGGGAAACCTCCTCGTTTTCGGAGGGCATGTCTTCGTTTTGCCGCACCGATTCGGTTATGGTTGGATACGCTCGAGGGGGGGTAATATACTGTAAATCAATAAGTTACACGCATCATTGTGTGCGATTGTGTTCTTGTTTGATTTATTTACAGCATTTTGCATAAAAAATACGTTTTTTGTTTGGTTCTGCAAAGATACGTTTTTTTTGAAAAAATATCGTTTTTTTTTGCTATTTTTTTCGTGCTTAGCATTTCCTAAATTCCGCAAGTAACCTTGCAATTGACTTGTTGATAAATGGACAAGTAATTGTTAATTAATTAATTGGCAAGTACTTGTCCCAATTTCATATCTCTCGTGTTTTTGTAGTTGAGCATAAAAAAACAAAAGAAATATGTTTGCAAAGATAGAAAAAAATCTGACAAAATAGGAACTTTCGGCGGAATTTTTCAAACAATCGACTTT